>DASYSQ010000144.1:0-16946 GCA_036003145.1 Pseudolabrys sp. | reverse complement strand
CGGTCGACCGCGACGGGTTTTCCGGCGCGGTATCATCTGCACTTGCCAACCACCCATTGATCGCACTTGAGCGAGGAGAGGTTGTCTTGCCTCCTGACGAGTGGGACAGCGTCATCGTCGCAACCGGCCCCCTGACCTCGCCCGATCTTGCCGCTGCGATCGTAAGGCTGACCGGTGAGCAGCAGCTCGCTTTCTTCGACGCCATTGCCCCTGTCGTCCATCGCGACAGCATTGATATGACGCAGGCCTGGTTCCAGTCGCGCTACGATAAAGCGGGGCCCGGGGGGACAGGCGCTGACTACATCAACTGTCCGCTGACGCGCGAGCAATATGAACAGTTTGTCGGCGAATTGCTCGCCGGCGACAAAACCAGCTTTCATGATTGGGAAGCGACAACACCTTACTTCGACGGCTGCCTCCCGATCGAGGTGATGGCGGAACGTGGCCTCGAGACGTTGCGGCACGGGCCGATGAAGCCGTTTGGCCTGACCAATCCGCATCAACCTGGCGAAAAGCCATACGCGGTGGTCCAGCTCCGTCAGGACAACAAGCTTGGCACGCTGTTCAACATGGTCGGTTTTCAAACCAAGCTGAAGCATGGCGAGCAGGTGCGAGTTTTTCGAACCATTCCTGGTTTGCAAAACGCCGAATTTGCCCGTCTCGGCGGATTGCATCGCAATACGTTCCTGAATTCGCCCAAACTCCTCGACGACACGTTGCGCTTCAAGGCGAAGCCGCAGTGGCGTTTTGCCGGCCAAATCACCGGTTGCGAAGGCTATGTTGAGTCCGCCGCCGTCGGTCTGCTGGCCGGACGCTTCGCCGCCGCCGAACGCCGCGGCGAGCGGATCGTGCCGCCGCCGGCAACCACAGCGCATGGCGCGTTGCTGGCGCATATTACCGGCGGCCATATCGAGACCATCGACGCAGGGCCATCGTCATTCCAGCCCATGAATGTCAATTTTGGCCTGTTTCCGCCTCTGCATGAAGCTCCCGCCTTCGACCGCAACAGCAAACTGGGCCGCAGCGCCGCCAAAGCGTTTGCGCGCAAGAGTGCACTGACTCGGCGAGCGCTCGCCGATCTCGACAGTTGGATCGCAGGCGAGATGCCGGCGGCGGCGGCCGAATAATTCTCTACCCGCCGATGCGCGGAGAGACCTTTGCCGCACGCCAGATGCGCCATTGTCGCCGCCACAGTGCTATTTGCGGGGGCCGAAACGGATCATAGCCCGGCCGCTCCATATCGAGCAGCCATTGCCAGAGCGGCGCCAACGACAAGAACGCCGGTCTCGCGTTTTTTGGGAGCTCGGGCCCTGCGGATCCGACATGCGTGAGATGCCGGCGGCCGCGCAAGCGAAGCTCTGCGAGCACCGCGCGAACCTCCGGGGTCGCGCGCATCGCGAAAACATCGTCTGCCTCGGCGCGATAGTGCCGAAGCAAATCCAGGGGAACATATAACTGACGTCGCGCCGCGTGCTGAGGCAGCAACGCCAGCATGTCTGCGATCGTCTGCGCCTGTCCGGCTTCCGCAGCCACGCCCTTGATCGCTGATGTCAGGCCACCCGTCAGGATGTGCGCAGCGAGCTCGAAAATCGTGGCGGCGCTCTTCGCGGCATAGGACTTCAACTCTGCAAGGCTCACAATCGGTTCGTCATAGATGTCAAAGCGACGTGCTTCGATCAGACCGATCAGTTCTTCGGCCGGCAACCTGTGGCGCGAAAGCGTGGCCAATAGCGCCGCGGCAACCGGATTCGCCGCAGCCTCACCTGCGCGCTCACCCAAAATGACTTCATGCCACCATTGCAGCCGGATCTCCGCCGGCATTGGTTCGCGCGCCAAAGCACGCACGCGCGAAATCTCTGCATTGAAAGCGTAAAGCGCAAACAAAGCGCCGCGCTCATCCGCGGGCGCAAACAGCGTCGCGAGATAGCGGTCCCGGTCAGCCTCGCGTACCAACGCGGCGCAATATTCGAAATGATCTTCCATACGACAGCCTAGCGCGCGGGCTATGCGACCGCGATCAGACCCGCACCAACACGCCGGTTTTCAGCCAAAAGAATATTGTAGGTCCGCACGGCAGCACCGGTCGTCATGGCATCGACCGACAGCGACAATTCGTGAAACCGTTGCCTCAGTTTGTCCGACAACACCCAGGGGTCACGGCCGGCGCCGATCAGAAAGACGTCGATACTTTCGGCGCGATCGAAGACTACCGCCAGCGCCGCTTCGTCAAGTTCAGTCACATCGTTAATCGGCCATGCCCAAATCCCGTCGGGGAAGCAAAGCAGGGAGCCACGATGCGACATCCCGGCAAAACGGAAACCGCCGTTCCCGTATGCGTCGATCAGCGCCGGACGCGGCAGATGCGGTGCGTCGGCTCCGCCGCCGAGCGCCATCTACTTGTCCCGGTCAGGTGCGCTCAGAGCGTCGCGGCCAGTACCCACACCGAGGTAGATCAGGATTGGAGAGGCAATAAACACCGACGTATAGGTGCCGACCAGAACCACACCGAACATCATGGTCGCCGTGAAACTATGGATCGCCTGCCCGCCGAACAGCAGCAGGGCCAACAATGCCAGCGACACTGTCACGTGTGTGATCACCGAGCGGGAGAGCGTTTGATTCACCGAGGCATTAAGCAAATCCGGCATCGGCAGCTTGCGGTACCGCCGGAGCATTTCGCGGATACGGTCATAAATGACGACCGTATCGTTAAGCGAGTATCCCAGGATGGTGAGTAGCGCCGCGATGCTGGTCAGGTCGAAGTCGATCTGCGTGACCGACATGAACCCGATGGTGAGCACGATGTCGTGCACGTTCGCTATCATCGCGCCGAGCGCAAACTGCCACTCGAAACGAAACCAGAGATAAATCAGGATTGCGAAGATCGCGAGCATCAGGCCGACCACGCCATAGGAGAGCAGCTCGCCCGACACGCGCGGTCCTACTACTTCCACGCGCCGATAGTCGACCTCGTTGCCAAGCGCGCCGCGTACCTTGCTCACGGCCGCCTGCTGTGCTGTCTCCCCGCCCGGCTGCTCCGCTATCCGGATCAGCACATCGTTCGGGCCGCCGAATTGCTGGAGCTGCACTTCGCCGAGACCGAGCGAGCTAAGCGCGCTGCGCATTTTCGCAAGATCGGCCGCCCCGGACTTCGACTGCACTTCGATCAGAGTGCCGCCCTTGAAATCGATACCGAAATTCAGGCCATGAAAGAAATAAAGCGAGATCGCGATGATCGACAATAGTGCCGATACCGGAAAGCTGATGCGCCGGAAGCGCATGAAGTCAAATTTGGTGTCGTCGGGAACGATGCGAAGCAGGCGCAACGGTCAGCTCCTCAAATGGGCACGCGTTGCGGGCGCCGCCAGCGCACCCAATAGGCGACGATCAGCCGCGTCAAGGTAAAGGCGGTAAACACCGTCGTGATGATGCCGATGCCGAGCGTGACGGCGAAACCCCGGACCGGGCCAGTGCCGATATAAAACAGCACCGCAGCCGCTATGAACGTCGTGATGTTGGAATCAAGAATGGTCGCGAGCGCGCGCGAAAAGCCGGCATCAATCGCATTAATCGGGGTCCGGCCGCCGCGAACCTCCTCGCGGATGCGCTCATAGATCAGCACGTTCGAGTCGACCGCAATACCGACTGTCAGCACGATACCGGCAATGCCCGGCAGCGTAAGCGTCGCATTGAGCAGCGATAACACGCCGAAGATCATCGCTACGTTGATTGCCACCGCGATGTTCGCGAACAGCCCGAACAGGCCGTACGTGAGCAGCATAAAGACGATCACCATCACCGCGCCGACATAGGATGACGTTTTGCCCTTCGCGATCGAGTCCTGACCGAGACCCGGACCGACTGTTCGCTCCTCGATGATCGTGAGTGGCGCCGGCAAGGCACCCGCCCGCAGGAGAATGGCAAGGTCATTGGCGCTCTCGACAGTGAAGCTGCCGGATATCTGTCCGGAGCCGCCGAGGATCGGTTCACGAATAACGGGCGCCGAAATCACCTGATTGTCGAGAATGATGGCAAATGGCTTGCCGACATTCTCCTGTGTCACCTGGGCAAATTTGCGCGCACCCGAGGTATTGAACCGGAATGACACGATGGGCTCGTTGGTGCGCTGGTCGAAGCCTGGTTGGGCGTCGGTGAGGTCGCCGCCCGACACCAGAATACGTTTTTCGACCAGGTACGGGGTTCTCGGCTGCGTCGCGCTGTAGAGGATTTCCGAGTCAGGCGGCACGCGTCCCTGCAGCGCCTGCTCCGCGGGAATTGATACGTCGACCATCCGGAAATCGAGCTTGGCGGTCTTGCCAAGCAGTTCTTTCAACCGCGTGGGATCCTGCAATCCCGGGACCTGCACCAGGATTCGGTCAGTGCCCTGGCGCTGGATCAACGGCTCAACGGTGCCAAGTTCGTTGACACGACGCTCGATAATTTGAATCGACTGCTCGACCGATTGGCGTACCCGATCGACGATCGCCGGGTCGGTCAGCGTCAGCCGCACCAGGCTGCCCGCTTCGGTCGTTACATCGAGAGTGCGCTGGCCGGTGCTGCTGCCAAGAATGCCGCCGAGCGGCTGCGAGAGTTCGCGCAGTTTGTCGACCGCCTGATCGAAATTGCTGCCTTCGCGGATGCGCACTTCGACGCCGTTTCCACGCACCACGAGACCGGTATACCCGACACGCGCATCGCGCAGCGCCCGGCGGACATCGTCACGAAGCGACTCCAGCTTCTCCTTGCGCACCGCGTTGGTGTCGACTTCGAGAAGGATGTGTGAACCGCCCTGCAAATCGAGGCCCAGCACCACGTGCCGCTGCGCCCATTTGGGCCAGCTCTGCACCATTTTTTCGGGAAGGAAATTAGGGACGGCAAATAAGCAGACGACAAACGCCGTAAGCAAAATTGCCGCCGCTTTCCACCGCGTGAAATAAAGCATGTCGTCCCGACTTGCGGCTAAATTGGCTAAGGCCGCCGGCGCTTAGCCAGCTGTGGCCTCGTCCTTGACAGGTTCACCCTTCGCGCGAACGTCGGTCACCATCTGCCTCATCTGGCGGATGCGCACGTCGTCCGCGATCTCGATTTCAATCTGATCGTCGTCGATCACCTTGGTGACCTTGCCAACGAGTCCACCATTGGTAACGACCGTATCGCCCCGCCGCACGTTTTTGACCATTTCCTGATGCTGCTTTACGCGCTTTTGCTGCGGGCGCAGGATCAGGAAATACATGATGACGAAAATGAGCGCGAACGGCAGCAGCGACATCAGCATGCCGCCATCGCCGCCTGCACCGCCGAATAACGACCCTTGCGCAAACGCGGGCGTTGTGAACATTGAAGCTTGTTCCTTGCTTAGTTTTCCCGGCGCCTTGGCGGCGCTTGAATTTGGCGCGGACTATAGCGGCCGCCAGCCCAATTGCAACGCCGCGCAGGCCCCTAAAACCCCCCATTTTCAGCCATTTCCCCGCAGGGACGCTTGCGGCAGGAACTTTGCCCCGCTAAGAGCAGCGCGACTTACGGAAACATCCGATGGCCAAATCGAAGTCCAAATCGCCGCGGCGCTCTGCGCCCAAGCCGAAGACCGGCACACGCCCCGCGGGGCAATCCGACGTGCTCGAACGAATCGCGGTCGCTCTGGAACGCCTGGCGCCGCAGCATGCCGTCCTGCCTGATCTCACCGCCGCCGACGCGTTTGTTTGGCATCCGGATGGCCGGCTGACGCCGGTTGCACGCGTGAACCGCGTCGAGATGTCGCTGCTTAAGGGGATCGACCGCGTGCGCGATGTCCTCGTTGAAAACACCGAGCGCTTCGCCAAAGGCCTGCCGGCCAACAATGCCCTGCTCTGGGGTGCCCGCGGCATGGGTAAGTCTTCATTGGTGAAGGCGGCGCATGCCGGCGTCAACGGCGCCGTGGCGCGCAATAGCCGGAGCGGCCCACTCAAGCTGATTGAGATTCACCGCGAGGACATCGACAGCCTGCCGGCACTGATGGCCCTGACACGCGGCTCGCCATTCCGCTTTATTGTGTTCTGCGACGATCTTTCGTTCGACGCCGAAGACACCACGTACAAGTCGCTCAAAGCGGTACTGGAAGGTGGGATCGAGGGCCGCCCGGATAACGTCATCTTCTACGCCACGTCGAACCGTCGCCATCTGATGTCGCGCGACATGATGGAAAACGAACGGTCAACAGCGATCAATCCTGGGGAAACGGTCGAGGAAAAAGTGTCGCTGTCTGACCGTTTCGGGCTGTGGCTTGGATTTCATCGATGCAGCCAGGATGAATATCTGGCGATGGTCGACGGCTACGTCGCGCACTACAAGATCCCGACGCGTGGCGAAGGCTTGCATCGCGAGGCGCTGGAATGGTCGACAACGCGCGGCGCGCGATCAGGCCGCGTCGCGTGGCAATTTGTGCAGGATTTGGCCGGCCGGCTTGGTGTGGCGCTGAAGAACTAGTGACGCAGTCGCCGGTCTCCCCTCGTCATGCCCGGCCTTGTGTCGGGCATCCACGACTTCACGACGTTGCAACGTCAAAGACGTGGATGGCCGGGACATAGGCGTGCGAAAGCACGCCGTCCTTTGGACGGCTATGCCCGGCCATGACGCAGAACACTTAGTGCACGTGGGATCGTCAGGCGCCGCCGAGATACTGGGTCGGATCGACCGGGGTCGAACCTTTTCGGATCTCGAAGTGCAGTTGCGGTGATGTCACGTTGCCGGTTTGCCCGGCATGCGCGATGACCTGGCCGCGCTTGATCGTGTCCCCGCGCTTGACCATCAGCTCGCTCGCATGCGCGTAGGCTGACACAAAGCCATTCGAGTGACGGATCAGCACCAGATTGCCATAGCCCTTAAGCTCGTTGCCGGCGTACGCGACCACGCCGTCATCGGCAGCCTTGATCGGCGTGCCTTCCGGGACCGCCAGATTGATGCCGTCGTTCTGCGTGCCGTTCGGCTTGCTGCCAAAGCCTGCGATCACGCGGCCGCGAACCGGCCAGCGGAACGCAGGCATGGCCCCGGTTGGTTCTGCGGTCTTCACCGCGGATTCGGTCACGCGTGGCTCTTCCTTGGCGACGTTGGCAACCTGAACAGGCCCGGCGCTCGCAACTTTCGTCAGGGGAACGGCGCGCTGCTGGGCGACTTGCGGCGTCACTTGCGGTGCTGCGGGTGGATGCGCGGCCGCGACCTGGTGGCCGCCGCCCGGGATGGCAATCCGGTCGCCAACGCTCAGTTTGCTGGAAGACTGGAGGTGGTTTACCCGTGCCAGCGCCGTCAGCGTGACGCCGTTGCGTCGCGCAATGCTCATGAGTGTTTCGCCGTGCTGAACGACGTGGACATTACCGCCGGCAGCAGGCGTGCGCGCGGATGCCGTTTGCGTCGTGCTCGTGACATTCCGCGGAATAACGAGGCGCTGACCCGGCCTGATCTGACTCAAGTCACGCAGTCCGTTTGTCTGCATGATTGCAGACGCGGGCACACCATGTTTGCGTGCAATGCTGTCGACGGTGTCGCCATAGCCGACGGTCACGGCGGAGCCGCCATTCCAGGTCCAATGACTGGACGGCGGCGGGACGTTCGCGCTTGATCCAGTAACGTCGGAATACCGGCCAGACGAGCGATAGGTGCCCTGGCTCTGGGCGCCGTAAGCCGACACAGTTGCAGGTTGGCTCAGCGCCGGCAACGGTTGCGCTTCAACACGATCGGACGACGCAGGCGCCGACGTCGCGCTCGCGACGTTCTGTGGCGGCAACGGACGATCGGTGTTGTAGGAGATGGAGTCGAACCGCGCGGAGTCCGAACAGCCGGCGGCGGCTATGCCAACGAGCGCGAGAACTGCGGCGCGCGACCAAGCACGCGGGGAACACTCCACCTTGGGGCGCGGCATGTGGTTACTCACTGGTACGCATGAAACGTAGAATTCGAAATAAACCAGCCGCGAGTAAATAAGGCTTTAATAATTAACGCGCGGATGCCGCCGCATTTTGACTCGACAATACCGTCACAGCGCGCGCGATTTCTGAAATGAGAGCCGATTTTCGGAAAAGACCGCGCGCAGCGCTATAATTCCTGCGCTTTACCGGGCAACATGGGCACGAAACGCACCGGGATGAGATTTTCACGACGGATTCCCGTTACCGACTTGGTAAGCTTGATAATATGTTGTGACCCATCGTGGGAGCCGAGCGGCAGGATCATGATGCCGCCGTCGGCAAGCTGATCGAGCAGCGCCTCCGGGATGGTCTCCGCCGCGGCGGTGACAATGATGCGATCGTAAGGTGCACGATCCGGCTCACCCGCGAACCCATCACCGACGACAATGTCGACATTCTCATAGCCGAGCGCTTTCAGACGCTCCCGCGCCTCCTCGGCAAGGGTCCGGTAGCGCTCGACGCTCACCACTTCGCGCGCAAGATGCGACAAGACCGCGGCCTGATAACCGGACCCGGTCCCGACCTCCAGCACGCGATGGTGCGACTCCATCTCGAGCTGCTCGGTCATGTAGGCCACGACGTAGGGCTGGCTGATGGTCTGCCCGCAGGCGATCGGCAGCGCCTGATCGGCATAGGCGCTGCCGGCGAAGGTCGGCTCAACGAAACGCTCGCGCGGCACCTCGTCCATCGCCCGCAGCACGCCCTGGTCGGCAATGCCACGCCGACGCAGCGTCAGCAGGAATTCCATGCGGTCATCGTCCTGCTGGTTGTGCGGTGCTTTCGACACGTTGAGACCCCTTTCCCGGCGTTATTAGCATGTTTGCTGGAATTTGAGCTAAGATGGAACTCTGTGCCCTCGACTGAGTTGTAGGGCGGGAGAGGACAATGACAAATTCCTCGGCAGCGCCGCCGCGCGTTCTCGTGGTGGAGGATGAATATTTGATCCGCATGTTGCTTGAGGACATGCTGGACGAGCTTGGCTATGGCGTCGCTGCGGCCGTCGGCACCATTTCGGAAGCTCGCCAGATTGCCACCGATGGTCAATTCAACGCAGCCATCCTCGACGTCAATCTGGATGGTCAGGAGATTTATCCGGTCGCCGATATTTTGGCCAAACGCGGCTTGCCGTTCGTCTTTGTCACTGGCTATGGCGAACGCAGTCTGCCCGAACCTTATCGAGGCCGCCCTGCCCTGCAGAAACCTTTCCAGGCCGAACAACTGAAGACTACGCTCGCCGGACTCCTGGCCTAGCCGAACACTTCCGCCAGTTTTGTCATAAAGGGCTCGTCAGTGAGATCGAGCCGCAGCGGCGTCACTGCGATGCGGTTTTCGGTCAACGCCGCGAGGTCGCTTCCCGGCGCCGCGCCGGCAATTCCGCCGCGCCCAAACGCAATCCAATAATACGGATTGCCGCGTCCGTCATGGCGCGCATCGATGCGCAGGAGCTCCTGGTCGCGCTTCCCCTGGACCGCGACAGAAACGCCCGCGACCTGGTCGGGCATGCAGTCCGGGAAATTGATGTTCACCAACACGTCGCGCGGCATCCCCGTATCGAGGATGCGCCTGATCAGATCGGGCGCGAATTTGATCCCGGTTTCCCAGCAAGGCGAATGTTTGGTGCTGAAGGCATAAGCCTGCGAGAGCGCAAAGGACGGAATACCGAGCACGGCGCCTTCCATCGCGCCGGCAACCGTGCCGGAATAGGTTACGTCTTCCGCGCAATTGCGGCCGCGGTTGACGCCGGAGAGCACGAGGTCCGGTTTCTCTTTCATGATGTGACGAACGCCCATAATGACGCAGTCCGTCGGCGTGCCTTTTATGGCGAAATGCCGCTCGCCGACTTCCCGCATGCGGAGCGGGTCATTCAGTGACAGCGAATGCGACACGCCGGACTGATCGATTTCCGGCGCCACGATCCAGATATCATCTGAAAGCGTTCGCGCGATTTTCTCGCAGGCGGCGAGGCCCGGCGAATGAATGCCGTCGTCATTGGTGATGAGGATACGCATTACGCCCGCTCGATCTTGGCTATTCCGCCCAT
Source organism: Pseudolabrys sp. (assembly GCA_036003145.1). Lineage (GTDB taxonomy): Bacteria > Pseudomonadota > Alphaproteobacteria > Rhizobiales > Xanthobacteraceae > Pseudolabrys. The sequence goes on along the minus strand of DASYSQ010000144.1, from coordinate 6,968 downwards.
ATACGGCGCGAGCGCCGGTGGCACCGCGATCGAGCCGTTTTCCTGCTGATACGTCTCCATCACGGCAATCAGCGCGCGACCGACCGCGACGCCTGAGCCGTTGAGCGTGTGGACATGTCTTACGCCATCTTTCGAACGGTAGCGCGCATTCATGCGGCGGGCCTGAAACTCCCCGCAGACCGAGCAGGACGAGATTTCGCGGTAGGCATTCTGCCCCGGCAGCCAGACTTCGATGTCGTAGGTCTTCTGCGCGGCAAAGCCCATGTCGCCGGTGCAGAGCGTGACCACGCGGTAGTGCAGCTCGAGTTTCTTGAGAACTTCTTCCGCGCAGGCGAGCATGCGCTCGTGCTCGTCTCGCGATTTTTCCGGCGTGGTGATCGACACCAGCTCGACCTTGGTGAACTGGTGCTGGCGGATCATCCCGCGCGTGTCCTTGCCCGCAGCCCCCGCTTCGGCGCGGAAGCACGGCGTGCAGGCGGTCAGCCGCATCGGGAGTTGTGCCTCTTCAACGATCGACTCGCGCACAAGATTGGTGAGTGGCACCTCGGCGGTGGGGATGAGCCAAAAATCATTGGTCGTCCGAAATTGGTCGTCAGCGAATTTCGGCAATTGCGCTGTGCCGAACATTACATCATCGCGAACCAGAATTGGCGGATTGACCTCCGTGTAGCCATGCTCCTTGCCGGTGTGCAGATCGAGCATGAACTGACCCAGTGCGCGTTCGAGACGCGCGAGGCTCTTCTGCAATACGACAAAGCGCGCGCCGGATAGTTTTGCGGCAAGTTCGAAATCCATCATGCCAAGCGCTTCGCCCAGTTCGAAATGCTGTCTGGGCTTGAACGCATAATCGCGCTTCTTGCCGAAGACGTGATGCTCGACATTCCCGCTCACATCGGCGCCGTCCGGCACGTCGTCGAGTGGTGTGTTTGGAATCTGCGCCAGCTCCTTGTCGAGTTCAGCGGCGAGCGTCGTCTGCTCCTCCTCCATCGCCGGCAGCGACGTCTTGAGCTCGGTAACTTCGGCCATCAGCTTGCTGGCCTTGGCCTCGTCTTTCGCCTTCTTGGCGTCGCCGATTTCCTTGGAGGCCGCGTTCCGCCGCGCCTGCGCCTGCTCGAATTTGGTGATCGCCGCCCGACGCTTCTCGTCGAGCGCCACGAGCTTTTTCGACAGCGGCTCGAGCCCGCGTCTTTTCAGCCCCCGGTCGAAGGCGTCGGGATGCTCGCGAATCCATTTGATGTCATGCATGGCGGGGGCTTCTTAGTCGGAATCGGGGGGAAATTAAAGCAAGGGTTTATTATCCGCTCATGCCCGCGAAAGCGGGCATCCAGTCTTTGCAAGTCGCTTTAATTGCTGGGTCCCCGCTTCCGCGGGGACGAGCGGAGCAAGCTACTCCGCTGGCTTTGCGCTGGCCGAAGCCGCATCGGCGGCCGCCTTCGCGGCTTCCTCCGCCTTTGCCTTCTTCTCCACCACGCGTACAGACCAGATCGAGCCCTCGTAGAGGATCAACAAGGGAATAGCGAGCGACATCTGGCTGATGACATCAGGCGGCGTGAGCACGGCGGCCAGCACAAACGCGCCCACAATGAAATAGCGGCGCTTGGCCTTAAGTTGCTCGGACGTAATGAGCCCGATGCGCCCGAGCAGCGTCAGGATCACCGGGAGCTGGAACGCGACGCCAAAGGCCAGCACCAGCGCCATCATCAGCGAGAGATATTCGCCAACCTTTGGCATCAGCGCGATCGAGGCATCCGTCGTCGAGCCCGGCTGCTGCATGTGCAGCGAGAAGCGCACGAGCATCGGCAGCACCAGGAAATAAACCACCATCGCGCCCAGCGCGAAAAAGATCGGCGTCGCAATCAGATAGGGCAGAAACGCCTTGCGCTCGTTGCGATAAAGGCCGGGGGCGACGAACATATAAATCTGCCCAGCCACGATCGGAAATGACAGGAAGGCCGCGCCGAACATCGCGAGCTTCAGTTGTGTGACGAAATATTCGAGCAGCGCGGTGTAGATGAACTTGGAATTTTCCGGTCCTGCGATCCATACGAACGGCCAGACGAGAACATTGTAAATGTCCTTGGCAAACACGAAGCAGATCGCGAACATCACGCCGAACGCGATCAGCGCCTTGATCAGCCGCGAACGCAGCTCGATCAGGTGATCCATCAGTGGCGCCTTGGTCGCCTCGATATCCTCGTGCGTCATCCCCCACCTCCGGCCTGCTTAGGCGGCGGCACTTCGGCGGGTGCAAAATCTTTTTCGCTGACCGGCGATGGCGACTCGGGCAAGAGCACGTTCACGTCCTGCGCTTCCTGCTGCTGCGGCTCGGGCAAGGCCGCTGGCATGGCGGGCGCGGCATCGGTGGATGGTTCGCTCGCCGTCCCCACTTCGGGCATCACGAAGGCGCTCTCGATTTCCTTCTTCGTGCTCGCCATCGGATCGAAACTGGTGAGGTCGCTGACGGAGCTTTTGAGATCCTCGGCCTGCTTCTTGAGATCGGCCATTTCGGCCTCACGCATGGCTTCCTGGAACTGACCCTGGAATTCCGAGGCCATGCGCCGGACCTTGCCCATGTACTGACCGAGCGTGCGCAATACGGTCGGCAGCTCTTTCGGCCCGATCGCGATCAGCGCGACGATGCCGATGACGACGAGCTCGCCCCAACCAATGTCGAACATGGATTAGTCAACTCCGAGGCGCCGAAACACCGGCGCCGCTTGCGACAACCGTGCCGGTCGTCTCCCCCTTACGCGCCGGCGCAGCAATCAGGAGCGTACGCCCTCGGCGCGACGCTCGGCTTCCGTCTTGGATGCGCTGCCAGCTTCGATCGTCTTGACCGGCTCGCTTTTGGCGTCCGCAGACTTGTCGTCTTCGGACATGCCCTTCTTGAAGGCCTTGATGCCTTGGGCGAAGTCGCCCATCAGCGATGAAATCTTTCCACGGCCTCCAAACAGAACCATCACGACCACCAGGACGATGATCCAGTGCCATATACTCAGGGAACCCATCGGCAAATCCTCCGCAGCGACGGGCTTTTCGGCTCGTCCGCCATCATTTGGATGAGAAACTAGGCTCCGGAGGCGGCAAAAACAAGGACTTCAGGTGCGGTCAAAGAGCCGCCGGTGCGGCGTAACTCCAGCAGATACAGGCGTTTACCTTGTTGCCGTATTATTCAAGTTATCGTGGCCGGGCTTGTTCCCGAGTGCCGTCACTTCTCGGAACGCGAGGACGGCGGCGCCAGGCCCAGATCGAGATCGCCCGGCTCCAGCGGATCTTCATCGTCGCGCAACGTTAAATCGTCGGAAGGCAGCGGGACGGCAAATCCGGGAGGCAGATTACCCTCGATCAGCCCGGCGCCCTTGAGTTCATCGAGGCCTGGCAGATCGCCGACCTCCTCCAGACCGAAATGCGACAGGAACGCTTCCGTTGTTCCGTAGGTTATCGGCCGGCCGGGGGCCTTGCGGCGGCCGCGTGGGCGAATCCATCCGGTCTTGAGCAACACGTCGAGCGTGCCTGTCGCCGTCGCCACGCCGCGTATCTCCTCGACCTCCGCGCGCGTCACCGGCTGGTGATAGGCCACGATCGCGAGCGTCTCCACAGCCGCGCGCGAGAGCTTGCGCGTCTCGACGATCTGTTTCGTCAGCAGCCATGACAGATCGGTCGCGGTACGAAAGGTCCACTTCTTGCCGACGCGCACAAGATTGACGCCACGCGTCGCGTATTCGTCGCGAAGCTGGGCGAGCGCTGTTTTCACATTGACCCCGTCGGGAAGCCTGCGCGCCAGCATCGCTTCGTCGAGCGGCTCGCCCGCCGCGAACAGCAAGGCTTCGAGCAAGCGCAGTTCCTCGGGCCGCGCGGCCGGCGCCGGCGCAGCGTCTGCCGCCGGCTCATTGTTCTGTACCACCACGAGCTTCTTGGCCGCGCTCGACATGGAGCTCTTCCCCTTATGAGTTTTCTTGTGCGTCATGCGTCATTGCATTCCCATTCGCGCCGACGCGTTTGCGCATGTAGATCGGCGCGAATGACTCTTTCTGATGAATTTCGGCGTGCCCTTCGCGAACCATCTCGAGTGCGGAGGCGAACGAGGAGGCAAACACCGTTGCGGCGAGTGCAGGCTCCACGACGTAGCTGATGAGAAACTGATCGATGCGCGACCAGTCCGCCGATTGTCCGATCAAGCGTTCGAGCGCGGCGCGCGCCTCGGCCAACGACCACACGGTGCGCTGCTTGAAGCGTACGCGCGAGAGCGCGCTCCGCGCACGTTGCGTGGCATACACGGACAGCAAATCGTAGAGCGTTGCCGTCCATTCCGGCTGCTTGATCTCGTCAATAGGCTCGGGCAATCCGCGCGGAAAAACATCACGATTGAGCTGCGGCCGCTCCATCATGCGCATCGCAAATTCGCGAATTGCCTCAAGACGGCGCAGCCGGTTGGCCAGCGCGAGCGCCATATCCTCGGCGCTGGGCCCGTCACCGGGCGCCACATCCGGCAGCAGCAGCCGCGATTTCAGATACGCGAGCCAGGCGGCCATCACCAGATAATCGGCGGCAAGCTCAAGCCGCAATTGCCGGGCCGCCTCGATGAAGGACAAATACTGGTCGGCGAGCGCCAGGATCGAAATCTTCGCCAGATCGACTTTTTGCTGGCGCGCAAGCATCAGCAACAGGTCGAGCGGGCCTTCGAAGCCTTCCACATCGACGATCATGGCCGGCTCGGTTGTGCCACGGTCGGCGCCGACCGTGGTGTCAAACTCCTCGCTGCTCATGACCCTGCATTCCGTTGCGGCTCGTCGGCCACCATCTGTGTGAATATCCTGCGCGCGGCCTCAACATCGAATTGTTCCGGCCCCACGCGCGCGGCGAGCGCGGTGTCAGCGCGCTTTGCCGCATCGCCCGAAAGCTCCGGCGCCTCGCCGGCGACGGCAATCATTTCACTCATGTCGCCATTGCAGTGAAGCACCACGTCGCATCCCGCCGCCAGCGCGGCACGGCTGCGCCCGGCAATGGTGCCGGACAGTGCTTTCATCGATACGTCGTCGCTCATGAGCAGGCCCTGGAATCCGATAAAGCCGCGAATCACTTGTTTCACCATTGTGGCCGAAGTCGTGGCCGGCGCGACAGGGTCGATCGCGCTAAATACAACGTGTGCGGTCATGCCGAGGGGCAGGCCTGCCAGAGGGCGGAACGCGGCGAAATCGGTGGCCTCAAGGGTCGCGCGGTCCGTATCGACCACTGGCAGCCTGTGATGACTGTCGGCTGTGGCCCGCCCGTGGCCCGGCAGGTGCTTCAGCACCGGAAGAACGCCACCAGCCTGCAGGCCCTCGGCTATGGCCTTGGCAATGGCCGCCACCTTGCCGGGTTCGCTGCCATAGGCGCGATCGCCGATAACCGGGTCAGCGGCTTCCAGCGGAACATCGGCCAGCGGGAGGCAATCGACATCGATGCCGAGCGCCGCAAGGTCGGCCGCAATCAGATGGCCGGCGAGCCGCGCAGCAGCAATGCCGGCGGCCGGCTCGCGGTCGTAGAGGTCCCCGTAGCGCGCTCCGGGAGGATAAGCCGGCCAGGCCGGCGGACCGAGCCGCTGGACGCGCCCCCCCTCCTGATCCACCAGAACAGGCGCATGCCACCCGACAGCGTCACGAAATGACTGTGCGAGTTCCGCCACTTGGCTTGGTGTACTCACGTTTCGCTTGAAGATGATAAGGCCCCAAGGCCGGGTTTCACGGAGAAACGCACGCTCGTTGGCGGAAATGCTCAGACCCGCCAGACCGGTGATGAACGCCCGCGACGTCATCGGGCGGATTAGCCCGCAGAATCCGCGAGGGTCAAGTTTGAGCTGTTAATTTCTCTGGATGAGGCACTGGCCGCCCGCCGACTTGAGGCTTGAGCAAAGTTCGGCAGCCTCGTTGGCGTTGCCGAAGGGGCCAACCGCGGCCCGGTAATAGGTTCCCTTTGCACCAAGGTCGGCCTTCAGGATCTGCAGCTGACGTCCGCCGAGCTGGTTGGGGTATTTGGCCTGCAAGCTTCGGAACGCGCTTTGGGCTTCAGCCTCGCTCCTCTGGGACGAAACCTGCACATAACTGCCGGGGCCGGCAGCCCCGCTGCTGGCTGCCGGTGCCGGTTGTGCCGGTGGAGCGACCGCGGCCGTACGCGCCGGCGCAGCAGGCGCCCTCGCCGCCGCAGATGCGTCAGGGTTGAGCGATAGCGGCGCATTGCCGGACGCCGGTGCGGCCTGGCGCACCGCTGAACGCGCGGCTGGTGCCGGGGCCGCATCATCCTCCGCATCGGCCGTTGCGCTCGTGACGCTCGTGGCGGCCCGTACCGGCGGCGCCGATGCTTTGGCGGCGGGTGCAGGCACAGCACGCGGCGCTGACGCGAGCGGCGATACTCCCGGCGCGGAGGCGTCAGCCACTTGATCGGGATGGATCGCGATTGTGCGAACCTTCTTCGGTTCGGTTCCAACCACGCCGCTGCCCATTGGCAACTGCTGCTGTGGTTGCGACAGGACAACGGTTGCCGGCTTGTCGATCGGTTGCTCCTCGCGGGAGACCAACCTTTCGCTTTGTCCGCGTTCGTTCACCCGTTCGGTGATGAGCTTGTTCGCCTGCGTATCTTTGCCAGCTGTCGCGGGCACAATCTTGTTTGGTCCCGCATCTGCCTTGATGACCGGCGGCGGTTGAGGAGAACCGGACGAACCAAACAGTGCGCGATAACCGAAGGCGCCGGCCGTGCCGACCACGGCCAACGCAAGCACGCCGGCGATCGCCATAACGCCCAGGCGCCGCCGGGAAGATGGGACATCCTCGTAGTATTCCTCGTCGGTCTGCTGAGCGACGTCGTGATCATAGGCGTCCTGCGGATAATCAGCCTGACCTGGCGCGTAGCCGCGAGCTTCGTGGTCGGCCGGATAGACATCCTCATCCGCCGGTGGCGTGCCCCTGTAGGTCTGGCGCCCATACCCTTGAACA
>DASYSQ010000143.1:0-14564 GCA_036003145.1 Pseudolabrys sp. | reverse complement strand
CGATCCTGCACGAAGCCTATGGCGGGTTTCTGGCACCCAGGGCGATCGACGCGCTGTGGACCGGTTTAACAATCGGCATGGTCGCCACGATCCTCAACGCCGGCTGGGGCGTGCCTCACCGTGCTGACGGGGATCGCGGTGCTGGACGCATGGTATTGCCGTGCTCGTGGCCCTGCATGTGCTCTGGAACGGCTATCGGATCCTGCGCGAAAATGCGCGCGGACTGATGGATGAAGCAGCTCCCGCGGAGGAACTGGAACATATTCGCGCGGTGATCTCCGGCAATGCCACCGATGCTATCGAAGCTCATGCTTTGCGAACCCGCCATGCAGGCAAGGCCACCTTCATCGATTTCGATCTGGTGGTTTCAGGGACTGTGAGCGTTTCGCAAGCTCATGAAATCTGCGATCGGCTCGAAACGGCTATCAAAAAGGCGCTCACGGGGGCCGTTGTCACGATCCACGTCGAGCCGGAACACAAGGCGAAGCATAGTGGCATTTTGGTCTTATGACGCGTTCGCTGGTGATCGAGTGGACGAATAGGTCTTGCATATGCGGATGACGATCAACTGCGACATGGGCGAGGGCTTCGGCCTTTATCGGCTCGGAGACGATACCGCGATGATGCCGCACATCGATCTGGCGAATGTCGCCTGCGGGTTCCATGCGTCCGACCCGACCACGATGCGCGCAACGGTGCGTCTTGCGAAAAAGCATGGTGTCAAAGTCGGCGCCCATCCCTCGCTGCCGGATCTCCAGGGCTTCGGCCGCAGAGCCATGGTGATTTCGCCGGCGGAAGTGGCTGACCTGGTGACGTACCAGGTCGGCGCGCTCAAGGCGTTTCTTGATGCCGAAGACGTCCCCCTCAACCACGTCAAACCGCATGGTGCGCTGTACGGCATGGCTGCGCGCGATGAAAAAATTGCGGCGGCGATAGCAGACGCCGTGCTGCCGTTCGGGGTCCCAATACTCGGGATGGCATTTACGGCACACGAAACGGCGTACCGCGATAAAGGCGTTGAGCTTGTCCCGGAGTTCTATGCTGATCTTGAATACGATGGGGAGGGCAACTTGATTCTCAGCCGCGTGCACGATGCGGTCGATCCGGCAAAGGCGGCGGTGCGTGTGTTGCGGGTAATGAAGGATCACGCCGTCACGACAACGACCGGCAAAGATATCCCCGTCAAAGCGACGACGGTCTGTGTGCACTCCGACACGCCGTCGGCCGTTGCCATTGCCGCCGAACTGAATCGGGTTCTCCGGCGATAGGCATGTGTTTGGAGGTATTTTGCACCACTGCAATGCCAGAATCGCGTTCTAGCAGCATGGCGATGAACTGGACTTCTCGCATCGAAATAACCGCAATTGCGGCCCTGATGCTTTCCGGTTGTACGTCCGAAACGGCCAGCCGTTTTCTTGTCGAGCCGGACCGGTATGTTCTGTACAGCTGCAAGGAGCTTGCGGCGCAGGCGCAAGGCAACGCTGCTCGCCAGCACGACCTTGAACTGCTGATTGCGAAGGCCGGCGCGGGCGTCGCGAGCGCCATGGCCTATCAGCCGGAGTATCTGCAATTGCGCGGCGAGATGACCCAGCTGCGCAAGACCGCCGCCGACAAGAACTGCAGCGCCCTGCCATCTGCGCCAGGAGCGCCAACGGCTGGCGGGCGTACCAGTGATCAGGTCGTCCGTTGACAAAGCAACGGATGGGCGTGGAACTTTTTTCAAACGCGGAACTTATTGGCGTGGAACCCGCCACAGCCGTGGCCTGACATGGGGACAAGCATGGGCATTTTAATCAGTATTCTCATAACGTTCCTGGTCATTGTTCTAGTTCTTTATCTGATCAATATGTTGCCGATTGACGGGCGGGCAAAGCAGATCGTCCGCGTGATCGTCATCATCATCGGTGTGCTGTCGCTGCTCAAATACCTGGCGGTCTACTAGCCGCGGTTCGTCCGCTTCGCCGCTACGGCGGCGTCCCTACGCCCCGGGCAACCTCATAATTTGACGGTGCGCAACCGCAGGGCGTTGCCGACGACGCTGACCGATGACAGCGCCATCGCAGCGGCTGCGATGATCGGCGACAGCAGCAAGCCGAACACGGGATAGAGCACGCCGGCGGCGACCGGCACGCCGAGCGCGTTGTAGACGAAAGCAAAGAACAAATTCTGCCGGATATTGCGCATGACCGCTGCCGAGAGGGTGCGCGCTTTCACGATGCCGGTGAGATCGCCCCTGAGAAGGGTAACGCCGGCGCTTTCGATCGCGACATCGGAGCCGGTGCTCATGGCGATGCCGACGTCGGCGGCGGCAAGGGCAGGTGCGTCATTGACGCCGTCACCGGCCATGGCGACGGCGCGGCCTTCGCGCCGCAGTTTTTCGACAACGGCGCTCTTCTGATCGGGCAGCACTTCCGCCTCGACCTCCGCGATGCCAAGCAGCCGCGCGACGGCCTGCGCGGTGGTGCGGTTGTCGCCGGTGAGCATCACCACGCGAACGCCGTCGGCGGCCAGCGCCTGCAACGCATCAGACGTCGTCTTTTTGATCGGATCGGCGACAGCAATGACGCAGGCGGCCTTTCCGTCGACAGCGAGGAAAACGGCGGTCGCACCGTCGCCACGAAGGCGCTCGGCTTCGGGTGAGAGCGCGGAGGTGTCGATACTCATTTCACCAAGAAACCTGGCGTTGCCCAGTGCGAGCCGCTTGTTGTCTACGATGCCAGTCACGCCTTTGCCGGCAGGTGCGTCAAAGTCGCGAACCGGCAGCAATTCAAGTTTCCGCTCGGCCGCAGCAGCGGCGATGGCAGCCGCCAAAGGGTGCTCACTGCCACGCTCGATGCTCGCGGCAAGCTGGAGCACATGCGCTTCATCGAAGCCTGATGCGGGCGCAACCGCCACCACCTTCGGTTTGCCTTCGGTCAGCGTGCCGGTCTTGTCGATGACAAGCGTGTCGATCCTTTCCATACGCTCGAGCGTATCGGCGTTCTTGATCAGCACGCCGGCCTGCGCGCCGCGGCCGACGCCCACCATGATCGCCATCGGTGTCGCGAGACCGAGCGCACAAGGGCAGGCGATGATCAGCACACTGACCGCTGCCACCAGGCCATAGGCGAAACGCGGCTCAGGGCCGAAAGTCGCCCACGCGGCGAAGGCAACAAGAGCGACCGCGATCACCGCCGGCACGAACCAGGCGGATACCTGATCGGCCAGGCGCTGGATCGGCGCGCGGCTGCGCTGGGCGCTCGCGACCATCTGCACGATTTGCGACAGCAGCGTATCGCGGCCAACCTTGTCGGCGCGCATGATAAAACTTCCGCTCGTATTGAGCGTACCGCCAAGCACGCGCGAATCCTTGTCTTTGGTAACCGGCATGGATTCGCCGGTGACCATAGATTCATCGAGCGCGGAGCGGCCTTCGAGTACGGTGCCATCGACCGGAACTTTGTCACCCGGACGTACGCGCAGGCGGTCGCCGACTTGTACGGCGTCGAGCGGCACGTCTTCGTCGCCGCCGTCTCCCTTGATGCGCCGCGCAGTCTTTGGCGCAAGGTCGAGGAGCGCGCGGATTGCGCCGGACGTCGCCTCGCGCGCGCGCAGCTCCAATACCTGGCCCATCAACACCAGCACGGTGATGACGCTGGCCGCTTCGAAATAGACGGCCGGGGCGCCGCCGTGGCCGCGGAACGCCTCGGGGAAAATTCCCGGCACGAAAGTCGCGGCCACGCTGTAGACATAGGCAACGCCGGTGCCCATGGCGATCAGCGTGAACATGTTAAGATTGCGCGTAGCAAGCGACTGCCATCCGCGCTCGAAAAACGGCCAGCCGGCCCACAGCACCACCGGCGTCGCGAAAGCGAACTGAACGTAATTCGATGGCGTCGGTTCGACCCAATTGTGCGCGCCAGCGATGTGCGCACCCATTTCCAGGATGAAGACAGGAAGGGTGAGCACCAGGCCGATCCAGAACCGGCGCGTCATGTCGACGAGTTCGGGATTGGGTCCGGTCTCGGGACCGGCGATGTCAGGCTCGAGCGCCATGCCGCAGATCGGACACGAGCCAGGGCCGATCTGCCGGATCTCGGGATGCATCGGGCAGGTGTAGACGGTGCCTTCCGGCACCAATTCAGGCTGGTGCCCACCCAGATATTTTTGTGGATCGGCAACGAATTTGGCGCGGCAGCCCGCGCAACAGAAATAGTAGGTGCGCCCGCCATGGTCGGCGCGATGCTTTGCGCTATGCGGATCGACCGTCATCCCGCACACGGGGTCGGTCGCGCTGTTTGCGGCCACGCCGTGGTGATCGTGCCGATGACGCTGATGCTCTGCCGTCACGCCTGCACCTTGCTTCTGATACCCCCTGGGGGTATATAGACGTGATGGCAAAGGACAGCAAGGCGGCGACACTCAAGCGGCTCAACCGCATCGAAGGCCAGGTGAGGGGACTCGCCCGCATGGTCGAGGACGACCGATATTGCATCGACATCGTGACGCAGATCGGCGCTGTTCGCGCCGCGTTGCGCCGGGCCGAGGAGGAAATCCTGCGCGATCACGTGGCGCACTGCGTCGACCACGCGATCAAGAGCGGCAACAAGGCCGACCAGCGGCGCAAAGTCGCCGAGCTCATGGACGTGATGGGCCGGGCGGCGCGATGACCTTCCTTGTCGTGGCCGGGACAAGCCCGCCATGACAATCTGGATTACCCGTACTTCTTCCTTGCCAGCGCCACACCTTGACCGAGCGCAACCAGCTTCGCGTCGGCGATATCGCGCCGCATCGGGGCCATGCCGCAATTGGTGCAGGCGACGATTTTTTCTTTTGGCACGAATTTCATCACCTCACTGATGACCTGCGCCACCTGCTGCGGCGTCTCGACCTTGTCGGTCGCCACGTCGATCACGCCGATCAGGACGTCTTTGCCGTCAAGCAACGACAGCAGTTTGAGTGGAACGTGTGAATTGATGCACTCGACCGAGACCTGGCCGATGCGGCTTTTGGCGAGCGCCGGAAATATCTTCTCGTATTGCCGCCATTCGCTGCCGAGCGAGTTCTTCCAGTCGATGTTGGCCTTGATGCCGTAGCCGTAACAGATGTGAACGGCGGTGGTGCATTTGAGCCCATCAATGGCGCGATGCAACGCTTCGATGCCCCAGCCGGCAACTTCGCCCATGAACACATTGAAGGCCGGCTCGTCGAACTGGATGACGTCGACGCCATCCTTTTCGAGCGCGCGTGCTTCCTGGTTGAGCAGATCGGCGAAAGCCATCGCCATCCTGATCTTGTCGCCGTAATGCGCATCGGCGATCGTGTCGGAAATTGTCATCGGCCCCGGCAACGTGATCTTGAGCTTGCGATGGGTATGCGAACGCGCGTAACGCGCTTCCGCCTGATGCACGCGCCCTTTGAGTCTTAGCTCGCCACGCACCACCGGCACCATCGCTTTGTAACGATCGGCGCGGATTCCCATTTCGATTTTGTGCGCGAAGTCGATGCCGTCGACGAATTCCAGAAAGCCATGGACGAAGTGCTGTCGCGACATTTCGCCGTCGCAAACGATGTCGATCCCGGCATCCTCCTGCCATTTGACCGCAAGCAACGTTGCATCGAGCTTGGCCGAGGCGAGTTCATCGCCTTGCTGCCGCCATTGCGGCCACAGCTTGTTCGGCTCGGCGAGCCAGGATGGTTTCGGCAGGCTGCCGGCGACGGTCGAAGGAAACATCATGCCTGAATGGTCTCGTAACGTTGTGGAGGCCGCCAACTATAAAGCCAATCGTAGCGCGCGCGCAGTTTTTCTCCGCCCATGGCCCGCATCGCGAGGTTGCGGGCGAATGCTTCAGGGCCCGTCAGCCCATAAATGCGACTCTGGCGACGGGAGAATTGTTGGGCACGCGCGGTCCGATGCCAGCGCGCGCCTTCATAGGCCCGCAGCGCGTCCGCTGGATCATCGAGATATTTGTCCAGCATGTCGGCGACCACCACTGCGTCTTCGATCGCCATGCTGGCGCCCTGGGCAAGAAAGGGCAGCATCGGGTGGGCGGCATCCCCGATCAGCGTGACCGGGACCCTTGCACCGCGGAACGGTTCTCTGCGGTCGTAGAGCGCCCATTTCAGCCACCGCTCCGGAATCGCGATGAGAGCGCGCGCCTTCTCCGACCAGGCCCAGCGGGCAAAATGGCGAAGGATTTCGTCGCGATCGCCGGCCGCCGTCCAGCCTGTCTCGTTCCACTCATCATGAACGATGCCGACGATGTTGATCAGGCTGCCGGCTCTCACCGGATAGTGCACGAGATGCGCGTCCATGCCGAGCCAGAGATGCACGAGCGGCTGGCGGAATTCCGCCGGCACGGCATCGGCAGGAACAAGCGCACGCCAGGCTGTGCGGTGGCGGAAAGTCGGCGGTGGCTGCCTGCGCAACCCCGCAGCGACGGTCGACCAGATGCCATCAGCGCCGATCAATGCGATGCCGCGCTCGTCGAGCACCTGAGAGCCGCGTCTCCCCAGCACGCTGACGCCGTTGACATGCGCGGCGAATTCCTCGAGCCGGGCGCCGAGTTCCAGCACAACGTCCCGTTCCTTTCGAACGGCTTCGGCGAGGGCAGATTGCAGGTCACCGCGATGGATCGACCAATAGGGTGCGCCGTAGCGGCGCTCCATCTCTTGGCCTAGCGGAATTCGCACAATCTCGCGAGCAGAGCCGCCCGCCATCACCCGGATTGCCTGCGGCGCGACCGCGACCGATGCCAGACGCTCGCGCAATCCGAGCGCGATCATTACCCGGCTGGCATTCGGCGAAAGCTGGAGCCCGGCGCCCGTCTCCTCGAGTTTCGCCGCTTGTTCGAACACGGTGACGCGCATGCCGGCGCGTGCCAGCGTCAGCGCGGCCGTCAGCCCGGCAATGCCGGCTCCGGCGACGATGACATGTCGCGCGGCCATGGCGAGGGGCTCCGAAAACGATCAGGCGGCAGCGGAATGCGGCAACGCGCACTCCGGCGGTTTGGCCGCGTGCGAATCCAGCTTGGGATTGAAGCGATAGAGAGTCGAACAGTAGGGACAGATGATCTCTTTGTCCTCGCCCATGTCGAGGAACACGTGAGGATGGTCGTACGGTGGTGTCGCGCCCACACACATGAATTCCGTAGCACCGATCTCAATGACCGGGACGCCGGGGTCGTTGTGAAAGTGGGGGACGACGTGTTCCGCCATGGAAACTCCTCAGGGTGCCGTGCTTGAACGGCAAATTTCCGGGGCAACATAGCGAGACGGAACCGCAATGCCTAGCTCAATCGCGCAAGCACGGATGGGGTTGCCGCCGAAACGCCTTGGTTGCCGGGCACAGCACTCGTGCTGAGGCTCGCGGCTCATTGCCGATTCGCCGACCGCGATTTGAACATTCGGAACCGGGACTTGAAACTAGCGCAGCAAAGCATCGCGTCCGTACCGCGGATCGGGCCTGCCTTGGTCGCCGTGGCATTGCTCGCTGCGGCTGCGGCCTATGTCGTGCCGCGCGCAGGGGACGCGCTTGACGCCCTCGATGATCCCAGCCGCGTTGCCGACCATGCAATGGGGGACAAATTCGATGCCACGGTGGTCCAGCGCGAAATCGAAGGCGCGCTGGCTGCCAACGATGCCGATCTCGCCCAGAGCTTCGCCGATCTTGCGGCCGACCGGCATGTGGCTCTCGACCCGTCGCTGGTAGAAAAGGTGAAAGCTGCGACCGCCGAAGCCGCCACCACGCGGCACAAAGCACAAAGTTTCGCGCGCGGGTTTATCACCGGCGAGCCGGACGACATGGCGGCGCTGGCCGGCACCACCCTCGGCGATCTCTTCGTGTTCGGCGATATCCGCGACGCGTTGCGCGAAGGAACGCGGCTGGCGATGGGGCAGAAAGCCGATGAACTGGTGCTCGGTCTGGCTTCGGCCGGAATTGCGATCACCGCAGCGTCCTATGTAACCTTTGGCGCGGCTGCGCCTGCGCGCGCCGGACTGACGCTTATGAAAGTTGCGCGCAAGACCGGCAGCCTTGGCAACGAACTCGCAGGCAATCTCGGCCGCATGGTGCGGCAGGCGGGGTTTTCGGAGCCTGCGGTGGCGGCGCGCGTCGGGCGCGACGCCGTGAAGGTCGAGCGCGCCGGTGGATTGCTGAACTTTGCACGGGATGTCGGCCGTGTCGAAAAGGCTGCCGGAGGCCGCGCGGCATTCGATGGCCTGAAGATCGCAAAAGAACCGGGCGACATGACTCGCGTTGCCAGACTGGCCGAGAAGGAGGGGAGCCGTACACGCGCCATCCTGAAGATCGCTGGGCGCGGCGCGATCATGCTTGTCGCTCTCGCCTTCGATGCAAGCGTCTGGTTTCTGGGTGCCGTGTTTGCTCTTCTCGGTTTTGTATCGGCGCTCAAGAGCGCGACCGAGCGCGTGGCCTTGCGATTCTTTCGTCGTCGCCGGGAGAAGCGCAGGCGCGCGCAAACGCAGCCGATTGCCGCCGTGCTCGCTCCCAGCTAAAAATCATCCATGCCAGGTTTCAGAAACGGCGACGTCGAGATCGCCTATCTCGACGAAGGTGAGGGCGAGCCGATCGTGTTGGTCCATGGCTTCGCCTCCACCAAGGAGACGAACTGGGTGCAGACTGGCTGGGTTACGACACTTACGCGTGCCGGGAGGCGTGCGGTTGCGCTCGATAATCGCGGGCACGGCGCTTCCAGCAAGCTCTATGATCCGTCGGCCTATCACAGCGCTACAATGGCCGAGGACGTCCGCGCTCTGCTCGATCATCTGACAATCGAACGTGCCGACGTCATGGGCTATTCAATGGGCGCGCGCGTCACGGCATTTCTCGCAGTCAAACATCCGGCACGCATGCGGTCGGCGATTTTCGGCGGTCTCGGCATCCGGCTCGTTGACGGCGTCGGCCTGCCGGAAAGCATCGCAGAAGCGCTGGAGGCGCCATCGCTTGCCGATGTACAGGATCCCACCGGCCACTTGTTTCGTAGTTTTGCAGAACAGACGAAATCGGACCTGCGCGCGCTTGCCGCCTGCATTCGCGGATCGCGCCAGACGATGAGCCACGCGGGGGTCGCCGGAATCCACGTGCCGGTGCTGGTCGCCGTCGGAACGAAGGATCAGATCGCCGGAAATGGCCATGAACTGGCCGCGCTAATTCCGGGGGCGGCCGCGCTCGATATCCCGGACCGAGACCACATGTTGGCCGTGGGTGACAAGGCCTACAAGGCCGGCGTTATTGACTTCCTTAACCAACGCGGATGAGCCATGCGCCGGATGCCTGCCGCGCTCTCTTTGCAGGTTCGAAATTGTGATAAAAGAACCTATGTAGGGGATCCGAGAGGTGTCGGGAGATCCTGAGTATGGCTCAATTTCAGACGCGGCCCGCACGGGCCCTTGATAAAGTCGATCCGGTCTGGGCGCGTATCCGCATTGAAGCGGAGGACATTGCGCGCCGAGAGCCGGAGCTCGCAACTTTCATCTACGAGAACATTCTCCATCACGACTCGCTCGAAGCTGCCATCGCGCACCGCGTCAGCCAGCGGCTCGCCCATGCTGATGTGTCAGCCGATATGATCCGTCAGGCCTATGACGACGCGCTCGAAGACCAGCCCGCTCTCGGCGAAGCCTTCCGCGCCGATATCGTCGCAACCGTCGATCGCGATCCCGCGACCAGCCGGTTCATCGAGCCGGTGCTTTATTACAAGGGGTTCCACGCGATCCAGACGCATCGTCTCGCGCATTGGCTCAACGGCAAGGGCCGCAAGGATTTCGCGCTCTATCTGCAGAGCCGCGCGTCATCCGTGTTTCAGTGCGATATCAATCCGGCGGCGAAAATCGGCCGCGGAATTTTCCTCGACCATGCCACAGGCCTGGTGGTCGGTGAGACTGCGGTCATCGAGGACGACGTTTCGATCCTGCACGATGTCACGCTCGGCGGGACCGGCAAGGAGCACGAAGACCGCCATCCAAAAATCCGCCGCGGCGTAATGATCGGCGCCGGCGCCAAGATTCTCGGCAATATCGAAGTCGGTCATTGTGCGCGCATTGCTGCAGGTTCGGTTGTCATCAAGCCGGTGCCGAACAATGTCACGGTCGCCGGCGTGCCGGCGAAAGTGGTGGGCGAAGCGGGTTGCCCGGAGCCTTCGCGTGCCATGGATCAGATGCTCTACGGGATCATGCTCGACGGCTGATCGGGTTTGCGTTGGACTAGCGCTTGCGCCGGGCTGCCCGATCGGGCAAGGAGACGTGGTCTTAAGACAGGAGCGGCCCGTTGGACGTCCAGGAAGTCAGAAAACTCGACGGCTACCTGAAGAAGCTGTTCGGCAATACGCAAATTCGTGTGGTACCGAAAGGCTCCGACACCGCCGAGATTTTCGTCGGGGAGGATGATCTCGGCGAGCTCACGGTCGACGATGAGGACGGCGAGCGCTCTTACAATTTCCGGATGGTCATTCAGGTTGGCAACGATCCCAGCATTCAGCCGGTGCCGACCCTCAATGCCTATCTCCGCCGCAAATTCGACAACGAAAATATCCGCGTGGTGACGCGTCCGAAGAAAACCGATTCACTGGAAGTCTATATCGGCGAGGAATTCATCGCCGTGTTGTTTCTGGAAATCGAAAAAGGCCGCCGGTCCTATATTCTCGAACTGCCGATTCTCGACGTCGATCTGGTGGATTAGTCGTCTGCAACGATCAAGATTTCGTCATGCCCGGCCTTGTGCCGGGCATCCACGTCTTGCTGGCTGGCACTCATAAAGACGTGGATGGCCGGGACAAGCCTGGCCACGACAAGCCTGGCCACGACAAGCTCACGGTTGCGGATGCAGCCTCGCAATCAGCCTGTCGATCCCGCTCGCGACATTTTGCCAATCGGTCAACCAGTCGCGCGGAAAGCGCAGGGTGATGTCGGCATTGTCGATGCGGCGCTCCAGCAGACAGACGCCCGAATTGGTGACGCCTTTGCGTGAGCAGCGCGCCAGAAAATGTTCGGGCGCATTCGACTCAAAAACGAGATCGTCGCCCTCGTAGGGCGTATCGTTGCGAAAGCCGCGAAACGTGAGACCGGGTGGACCCGCGACCGGCTCTGCCACCAGGTACCGGGGATAGATCGTCTGCACGCGCTCCATCAATGGCAATGTGGTGTCGCCGGACGCGATCGTGACGAACAGGCGTTCATTCGGATCGATCGGAGCGCCGACCGTGGGCTTGATGGCGGGATCCGGCGGCACGAGGCTGGGCCACAGATAGGAAAGGTCGACGCGTTCATGCGCGCCGGGACGGCGCTGGACGTTCATGCGGATCGCAGCCGGCTCGATGTTGAACCTGGTCCCCGAAATGACGATCGGCAACGTAGGCGCATCGAGCGCGACCGGTGCATCGGGCCAGCGCGGCCACAGCACGTAGGCAACATAGGCTGTGGCGATTACGATCACGCCTGCGAACACCACGAGCGGTGCGAGCAGCGGGCTGTGCCCGGATCGTCGGCGGCGCTGGGAGCCGCGCCGCGCCGGCGAAGTGCGCTCCTGCGCGAGTATGGCCATCCGTGCTCCGTTGTGATCCAGCCTGATCCTGTCCGAAAACCGCTGCCCATCCCTGATTGGGGTCGACTAATCGCTTTTCGGGATCACGCTTCGAACGAATCGCGCGGATTATGCCACGCCGCAGGGGTAGGCGACCGCCGGACGCGGGGTTTACCTTTCGGTAAGGATTCGCTGGCGCCAGCCCGGACGGTTTGCGACAGATGACCTCAGATCGTGCGTTGAGGTTACTGATGACTGCGGAATCGGTGCAAATGTTATACTCCTTGGTGCTCGGCTTTGCCGTCGCCGGGCTGTGCAGCTCAGGCTATCGGGTGTTCACAAGCCGTCTGCCAAGCTTCAACCAGCTCACCGCCGGGCCCGGCGCTGAGGCCCTTGTGGCGGTCCCGGTACTGGTGGTCTCGGCTCCCTTCCTGATCATGCGCAACACCATTCTCGGCCGCCGGCATGAAGGCCGCCGCTTCGGATTCGTATTTCTTGTGACATTGATTGCCGGCCTCTGGAGCATGATGTCCGGGCTGGTCATGGTGATGACCATGCAGGCCTGCGGTTTCCTGCTTGTGTAGCCACTTTCCAGGTCGATTGACTTCAGGCATGTCATTCCGGGACGCGAGCAACGCTCGCGAACCCGGATTCGGGGGATTGGAGGAGGAGGCGGCAATGCCTCTTTACAGGCTCGACGGACAGGCGCCGGAACTTCCCGGCGAGGGTCAATATTACGTCGCCGAGACAGCGGTGCTGATCGGGCGCGTGCGCCTGAAAGCGGAAACGAGTGTCTGGTTTGGTGCGGTCTTGCGCGGCGACAATGAATGGATCGAGCTCGGCGAGCGTTCGCAGGTCCAGGACAATGCCACACTACACACCGATCCCGGATTTCCGCTGACGATCGGCCGTGAATGCGTTATCGGACACAACGTCATTCTTCACGGTTGCACGGTCGGCGACAATTCATTGATCGGCATGGGCGCGATCATGCTCAATGGCGCGAAGATCGGGAAAAATTCCCTGGTCGGCGCCGGCAGCATCGTCACCGAAGGCAAGGGCTTTCCCGACAATTCATTGATTGTGGGCGCGCCTGCGCGCGCAATCCGCACGCTTGACGAAAAAGCCGCGTCGATGATCCGTGCCGGCGCCGACATCTATGTGCGTCGCTGGAAGCAATACGCAACAGGACTGATGCGGATCGGCTGATCCTTAAGCGGCCTCACGCGTGCTGTCGACCTGTGGCGGGACTCGCAAGGCGATTGCAAGCCTGTTCCAGGAATTGATGACCACCGCCGCTGCAGTGAGATCGACAA
Source organism: Pseudolabrys sp. (assembly GCA_036003145.1). Classification (GTDB taxonomy): domain Bacteria; phylum Pseudomonadota; class Alphaproteobacteria; order Rhizobiales; family Xanthobacteraceae; genus Pseudolabrys. Next base: position 1,733 of record DASYSQ010000143.1, on the reverse strand, counting down.
TCTCCTTCTCGGAGAATTGCCTGCGCACTGCCTCGAAGGCTTCATCCGGAACGTAACCCTGCGTCACCAGCGTGATGGCCTCGACCCAGGCCAGGGCGGCCCGCTCACGCGCATTGTAGACCGGCGCCTCGCGCCACGCGGCGAGCAGGTGCATGCGTTCGTCGGTTTCGCCAATCTTGCGCGCGTCCCTCGTATGCATGGCAAGACAAAAGGCGCAGCCGTTGATTTGCGAGGCGCGGATCTTGATAAGCTCGCGCAATTTGGCATCAAGACCGGACTGGTCAACATACGTTTGTAGCGCCGCAGCCGCCTGATAAACGGCAGGACTCACCTTGGTGACATCAATTCGCTGTTGCATGGGAACCTCGCGATGTTCGCGTTGCCGCCCTAAGCCAAGTATGCAGGCAAAACTTGCCATCAGTCGGACAGTTTCGTGACGATCGCGTGGACAATGGAACGGCGTCAGGTTCCTGAAAATGTTGCGGCCGGATCTTGGGGGAGATCCGGCCGCTCGCGAACCCGGTCTGGGGACGGGGAGGGGTGGGGACGTGACCGGGAGCGCGAATTCCTTTTCTTCTCAGCGGGCCGAAACGGTGGCGGGTGACCTGCGCGGTTCGTCGAGCGAAACCCAAACGTTTGGATCAGACTGCGACTGGCGCTTCACAAAGCGGTAGCCGGTCTTGGTCCAGGGCAGGACCTGCGGCTCCTGATTGTCGAGAACGAATTCGCCGCGATTGGTCTTGATCGTCAGCACAGCGTGGCCGTCGCCCTTTTTGTCGCGCACGACGGTGACGAGCAGCGCCTCGCGCGGCCAGCCCGCCTGCATGAGCATGCGGCGCTTGAGCAGCACATAATCTTCGCAGTCGCCGTAGCCGTCGTCGGGATAGTTCCAGCGCTCCACCACGCCCCAGTGTTCGAGGTCAGTCATCGGCTTGATCGCCTCGTTCACCCATGCATTGACCTTCACCATGTCGGTCCAGGCCTTGGTCGTGAGGACGACGTCGCGCGGCTCTGATGGGGTGGTCGCGCATTCCGACGTGTATTCGATGCAGAAATCGATCCAGCCGATCGGCGGCCGCGTGGCTTCGCCGACGGTCACGAAAACGGGACGCTCCGATCCGCCCAAGGTTCCGCCCAGGGACGCTGTGGTGTCGCCGGCCTGCGCCGGGCCCGTGGATGCAGCCAAAACCGCAGCGCCGGCGAAAACCAGCGCGGTGACCGCCCGAAGTCCCTGTTTGAAACGCCCGGCCATTGTGGCCCCTTCCCCTTGTTGGGGCCACATTTCCCACAAACCGTTTGTATTGGCGCTAAGTCGAGCAAGTCATTTTAAGAAGTATTCAAATAAAACTCGACACGAATACTTGTAAAACTAGAGTATAGTTCGACTAAAATCTTATAGAATACAATTTAGCTAAAATTGTTGGCATTAACGGGTGGGAGGCAAAACGATACGGCCGCACACGGCTTTGCCGGCGTCCGTTTACGATTTGTGATGGCTGGATGCGCTCACGCCGGCCCTGTCAGACGGCCGCGTGGCTGCATTGTCGGGGGAGACATTGCGCGCAAATTCCTGCGCGGCATTTACGCGGCGGTGACGCTATTCGCCGGTGACGTTCTCTTCAACGAAATCGGGGTGCTGTAACCGCATGAATTCGATGGCAAAGCCATCTTCGATGTGGCGTACAACGCGCCCTTGCGTCTTGCCGACCGTGACGACCGCACCAACCGGCGGC
>DASYSQ010000142.1:0-24474 GCA_036003145.1 Pseudolabrys sp. | reverse complement strand
CGGTGAACCGGCAAAGCGGCACGGGCGTTGGTGTCATCGCCCAGTTGCACTTCTTCCTCGACGACATATTCCCGAACACATTGGGACGGCCCATCTTCGCAAACAACATCAGTACAGGGAGGCCGAGCTTCGGCCGTTAGTCATGCGCATCATTCTCACAGGCATCGCACTTATCTTCGCGACGGCAGGCTCTGCTTTCGCGCATGCTCATCTCGACCACGCAAGCCCCGTCGTCGGCAGCACGGTCGCGCAGGCGCCAAAAGAAGTCGTGCTCTGGTTCACCAACCAGCTTGAGCCGGCCTTCAGCAGCATCGACGTTCGCGATGAAAAGGGTGCGGTAGTGACTTCCGGCAAAGCCGCACTCGGCGGAGATCGCACGCAATTGCGGGTGCCGCTCAAGGCCTTGCCTGCCGGAACTTACAAGGTGATCTGGCGCGTCTTGTCTGTTGATACCCATCGCACGCAAGGCGATTTCACATTCCGCGTTGGGCGATAAGTCGGGCAACGCGAGACGTCTGTTGATGCTCGATCCATTGGCTCTGGTCCGTGGTTTGCACTTTGCCGCAACGTTGCTGGCATGCGGAACAGTCGTCTTTCTAGTGCTCGTGGCGGAACCAGCCGGCGAAAAAATCCGGGGCGATTTCGCGGCGCTTCGCCACCAACTCACTGTCCTGACATGGCTCGCGCTCGCCGTTGCAGCGCTTTCGGGCGCGGCCTGGTTGGCGCTGTTGGCATCCGACATTCTCGGTGCATCCCTGGCCGATGTCTGTCTGCACGGCGGCGCCTGGCCGGTGTTGTTCGACACGCGCTTCGGACTGGTGTGGTGCGTGCGGCTGGCGCTCGCGTTGCTGCTTGGCATTCTGATCCTTCGGCCGGCGACGCCAAGTTTCCAGATCGTCACGGCGTTTGCGCTGACAGCACTGCCCGCGCTGGTCGGCCACGCCGGCGCGACGCCGGGGATAGGTGGTGACGTCCACCTCGTGTCCGACATGGTGCATTTGCTTGCGGCCGGGGCATGGCTGGGCGGTTTGCCGGCCTTCGTCTGGTCCCTTTGGCAAGCGCGCCGCATGGCAAAGCCGGCCTCGCTCGATTTCGCAATCCGGTCGACCCGCCGCTTCTCGGCGGTCGGTATCCTGAGCGTCGGCGCCTTGCTGGCGAGCGGCCTCGTTAACAGTTGGTATCTGCTGGGTAGCCCCCGCGACCTCGTGACGACCGGCTACGGGCGGTTGGTCGCGCTCAAGATCGGCCTGTTCGCCGCGATGATTGCCATCGCCACCGTGAACCGCCTCTACCTGACACCTCGGCTTCCCGCCGCCCCCGCACTGCGCACACTCCAGCGCAATAGCATCGCCGAAATCTGCCTGGGCCTGTGCGTGCTTCTATTCGTCGGCATGCTGGGAACCTTGCCACCCTCGGCGCACACACATGCCGCGCCTGAAGGCATCCCGCCCGGCGCCGCGTTCGTTCATATCCATGCTCCGGAGGCCATGACCGATGTGATGGTCAACCCGGGACGCCCCGGACAAGCAGACGTTACGATTCGCGTTTCGCGCGAGGATATGTCTCTTTTCCCGGCAAAGGATGTCCGCCTCGTGCTTGAACCGCCGAGGCCGGGCGGTCGACCGGTCGAAGAGACCGCCGTCGAGCAGACCGACCGGACCTGGCTGGTGAGTGGCATTACGGTTTCGGGACCCGGCATATGGACAGTCCGAGTTATTGTCAGGCCCGATAGCGGGGAGCCGATCGCCCTCGATGCCCCGATCGTCATCGAGCGCTGATAGTACAAATATTCGTGACAGCCTTCGGACGATCGGCTAGCGTCGCTCCAGCCCGTACGAGCGGAACCCGGCAGCAAGATCGGCTCCAAACCTGCGGTCCAAGTCTTGGGAGGAAAAGCAAGTCCTGGCGCGATAACCGCCGCCGCCCCGAAAGCCGATCGGCAGCCGGGGACAGGGACTCGACCATTACGATGAGCAGGGCTTCGTGCCCTGCTCTTTTTTTGTTCAGCGGCGCGGGCCGGAAATTGCCATCAGCAGGTCGTATGGAATAAGGCCTTGCGAATAGACGACGTATAAAACGCCGAAAATCACTGTGGCGACGAGCGTCGTCCAGCCCAGTTTGCTCCAGACCTTGTGTATCGCCGGCGCGCCTGGATCGGTTCCAGGGGTGATCTCGCCGCTTTCTTCCTGATTGCGCACGCCCCACGGCAGCACGGCGAACAGCGTCAACCACCAGATCAGGAAATAGATCGCAATGATGGTGCTGGTTGCCATCTGGCTCAAGCTTGTTCGAGTTCGACCAGCGTGCCGCAAAAATCCTTCGGATGAAGAAACAGAACGGGCTTGCCGTGCGCTCCGATTTTCGGTTCGCCATCCCCGAGCACGCGTGCGCCTTGAGCTCTGAGCGTGTCGCGGGCGGCGCGGATGTCCGGCACTTCGTAGCAGACGTGGTGGATGCCGCCGTCGGGATTCTTCTCCAGGAACTTCGCAATGGGCGAGTCTTCGCCGAGCGGCTCCAGCAATTCGATCTTGGTGTTGGGAAGGGTGATGAACACAGTCGAGACCCCATGCTCAGGCTGCAGGACCTTCGCCGACACCTCCGCGCCCAAAGTGTCGCGATAAATCATGGACGCCTTGGCGATATCGCGGACGGCGATGGCGACGTGGTTGAGACGACCGATCATGACTGCCCTCGTTTCCGGCGACTCCATCATACTGTCAACACGTGCACGTGGCACATCGGCTTCTTGCCCCAACGCTTGGCCACCGCCGCACGAACGCCGCGACGCAGCGCTTCGGCAACCGACTCGGGATCGCGCCTCCGCCCACGCGGCAGTGACTCAAACGTCTCGATGAGAGCATCGTGCACGGCCTCGTACATCGAGCCACCATCGCGATCGCGTTCCGGGATCCCGATCAGATCGAGCGATGGTTCGTCCACCAGCTCGCCTTTGTCGGTGATGGCGATCGCGACAGATACGGCGCCGGAAAAACTCAACCGTCTCCGGTCCGCAACAGTGCGGGCGTCGGCTTCGACCAGCAGCATTCCGTCCTTGTAGATCCGTCCGGCCGGAACCTCATCGATCGTGCGGACCTGCGGCGACAGCTGCACCAGATCGCCATTGCGGCACTGCACGACCTCGCGGACACCGCAGCGCCGCGCCAGCAAGGCGTGCTCGTGCAGGTGCAGAGCCTCGCCGTGCACAGGAATGAGGACCTTCGGCTTCACCCAGCCGATCAGTTCCTCAAGCTCGGCACGGCGCGGATGCCCCGACACATGCACCAGATGCGTGCGATCGGTGATGACCTCAATGCCCTGTTCGATCAGCAGATTGATGACGCGGCTGACGGCCTTCTCATTGCCTGGAATCGTGCGGGCGGAATAGATCACCCGGTCTCCGGCGGAAAACGTCACCTCCGGGTGCTGGTCCTCGGCTATGCGCGAAAGCGCCGCCCGCGGCTCTCCCTGGCTGCCCGTGCATAGCGCAACAACTTTGCCAGGCGGCAGATAGCCATAGGCATCCATCGGGCGGAAATCCTGTACGCCCTCAAGATAACCCGTCTCGCGCGCGATCTGCACGATGCGTTCCATCGCGCGGCCGATGACGACAACCTCACGGTCGGCGGCTCTTGCCGCGTTGGCGACAGCGCGCAGGCGCGCCACGTTGGAGGCAAACGTCGTCACCGCCACGCGGCCGCCCGCGGTCCGCACGAGCTCGGCAATCGTTTTCGCAACGTCGGATTCGGAGGGCGACCGGCCTTCGCGCACCGCGTTGGTGGAATCGCCGACCAGCGCCAGACACCCCTCCTCGCCGAGCGCGCGCAGTTTTTTCTCGTCCGTACGATCGCCCAGAATCGGCGTCAGATCGATTTTCCAGTCGCCGGTGTGCAGCACTGTACCGGCCGGCGTACGGATGATCAGCGCGTTCGATTCCGGAATCGAGTGCGCCATCGTCACCAGCTCAATATCGAACGGCCCCACCTTGAAGCGGCTGCCGAGCGCGACGACATTCACCGGGATTTTCGGCGCGCCCGGCTCGCCAGCACATTTGGCTTCCAGCAGCGCAGCTGTGAAAGGCGTTGCATAGATCGGCACCTTGAGCCGCGGCCAGAGGTCGAGCAAAGCGCCAAAATGATCCTCATGGGCGTGGGTGAGCACAAGCCCGGCGAGGTTTTTGCGTTCTTCGACGAGATAACGGATGTCGGGCAGAATCAGGTCAACGCCCGGCAGGTGTTCCTCTGCCGCGAACGAGACGCCGAGATCCACTGCGAGCCAGGTCCTGCGGCGCTCATCCCCGACGCCATAGATCGACAGATTCATGCCGATCTCGCCCACACCGCCGAGCGGCGCAAATACCAGTTGCTGCGGCACGGCCATGGTCAGCGCTCACCGAATCCGAAAACTTCGCCGGCCGTGACCACGGTTATCGTTCCGCCCTGATCCAGCAGCAACCGTCCACCATCATCGAGGCCATCGAAGCGGCCCGATAATTCGCGCTCGGGCAATCGGACCTGCAGCATTTCACCGAGGCCGGCCGCACGCTTGAGCCAGTCGGCGCGAATTTCGGCGAAACCCTGCCCCCGTTTCCATTGCGCAAGACGCCGCTCCGTGGCCGCCGACAGCGCGGCAAACAGCGCATCTGGCCCAACGTGTGCACCCGTCACCGCAAGATCGGTCGCAGGATAATCGGTCTTGTCAGGGTGTGCCGCACAATTGACGCCGATACCGACCGCAACTGCAAAGACCGGTTCGCTTTGCCCTTCGATCAAAATGCCTGCAACTTTTGCCTTTTCGATCAGCAGATCATTCGGCCACTTCACTTTCAGCAACGGGCCGAGCTGAGGCGCACACACGGCAATAGCGTCGTGCAGCGCAAGCGCCGTCACAAAGGACAGCTGTGGCGCCTGAGCCGGCGGCGACGGCTCGGCCAATAACAGTGTGGCGTAGAGATTGCCCGGCGGAGACACCCATTGGCTGCCACGGCGGCCGCGGCCGGCACTTTGACTCGCGGCGGTCAACCACAACGGGCCCCGCTCGCCGGCACGCGCTAGCGCCAGCGCCTCGGCGTTGGTCGAGCCGAGCGTCTCGTAGGCTATGTGCCGGACCCCCGCCAGGCCCGTGGCTTCGCGGTTCATCTCGCGGCGCGCGCTCTGAACGCGCGCCTAAAACAACGATTTCGCTGCAACCGTCGCTGCGCCCAGAAGCGGCGCCGGATAGGCGAAAAACAGGATGTTGGCGAGCCCAGAAACGCCCAAGACCAGACGCAACAGCATCGGCATGCGCTCAAAGCTCCGCACCGGTTCATCGAAATACATGATCTTGACGATTGCCAGATAGTAGTAGGCCCCGACGACGCTGGTGAGAACGCCGATCACCGCCAAGGTGAAGAGCCCGGCTTTGATTGCGGCCAGAAACACGTAAAATTTAGCGAAGAAGCCCGCGAGCGGCGGTATTCCGGCGAGCGAGAACAACAGCACGGCCAGGAAAAACGCCATGGTCGGATGCGTGCGCGACAGGCCAGCAAGATCGCTGATGGTCTCCACCAGTCCGCCGTCGCGCCGCATGCTCAGGATGACCGCGAAAGTGCCGAGCGTCATCGCCACATAGATGCTCATGTAGATGAGCACGCCCTGCACGCCCTCCGCCGTGCCAGCGGCAAGCCCGACCAGCGCGTAGCCCATGTGGCCGATCGAGGAGTACGCCATCAGCCGCTTGATGTTGCGCTGGCCGATTGCGGCGAAAGACCCGAGCGCCATCGATGCGATCGAGACGAATACAACGATCTGCTGCCATTCGTGGGTAATGCCTGGAAATGCCACGACCGTCGCGCGCGCGAAGATGGCAATACCGGCAACCTTCGGCGCAGCGGCGAAAAACGCCGTGACCGGCGTCGGCGCGCCTTCGTAAACGTCCGGCGTCCACATGTGGAAGGGCACCGCAGAGATCTTGAAGCAGAATCCGACAAACAGGAACACGAGACCGAAGATCAATCCTACCCCGGCGCCGTTCTGCGTTTCCTTGGCGATGCCTGCAAAATTGACCGTGCCGGTGAAGCCGTAGATCAGTGAGGCGCCGTAAAGCAGCATTCCCGACGACAGCGCGCCAAGCACGAAATATTTCAGACCGGCCTCGGTGGATTTCAGATTCTCACGATTGGAAGCCGCGATCACGTAGAGCGGCAGGCTCATCAGCTCGAGGCCGAGATAAAGCGCGATCAGATCGGAGGCCGAGATCAGCATCAGCATGCCGAGCGTCGCGAGCAGAAACAGTGCGCCGTATTCGAATTTCTGCTGCTTCTCGATGGTGAGATAGTCGAGCGAGAGCAACAGCGCCCCGCCGGAGCCGACGAGCGTCAACACCTTGAGAAAACGTGCGTAATCGTCGACCAGGAAGCTTCCGCCGAACATCACGTGCGGCCCGGGCGGCAGCCAGACGAGAGTGACGCCGGCCAGCACCAACACGACAACGCACCAGCCGTTGACCATAGCCGCGCTGCGCTCGCCAATGAATGCACCGAACATCAGCATCAGCATGGCGCCGCATGCCAGCGTCAGTTCCGGCAGCAGCGGCATCAGGTCATGCAAGGTGGACAGCTGATTCATCGTGTGGCGGCCCGCTCGCGCTCGATCTGCGCGAGTTCTCTATTCGTCTCCGCGGCCTTGGCCGCAGCGATGGCGTGATTGTAATTCTCAAGGAGTTGCGAAACCGAGGCGGCCGACATATCGAGCACCGGCTTGGGCACGACACCGAACAAAATGGTCAGCACGACCAACGGCGCGAAGATCACTGTCTCCCGCCAGCCGATGTCACGGATGCCTTCGAGCGACGGCTTGAGATCGCCAAAAATCATTTTTCGGTAGAGCCACAACGCATAAGCCGCCGACAGAATGACGCCAAGCGTGGCCAGCGTGGCGACCGGTATATTGATCCTGAACGTGCCGATGAGAGACAAAAATTCGCCGATAAACCCCGACGTTCCCGGCAGGCCGACATTGGCAAGCGTAAACACCATGAACACGAAAGCATAAAGCGGCATGCGGTTGACGAGGCCGCCATAGGCGTTGATCTCGCGCGTATGCATGCGGTCGTACACGACGCCGACGCAGAGGAACAGCGCGCCCGAGACGATGCCGTGCGAGATCATCTGGAAAATGCCGCCGGCAACGCCCTGCGCGGTTGCAGCAAAAATGCCCATCGTCACGAAGCCCATGTGCGCAACCGAGGAATAGGCGATCAGCTTTTTCACATCCTCCTGCATCAGCGCGACGAGCGACGTGTAAATGATGGCGACAACCGACAGGGTGAAGATCAGCGGTGCAAATTCATGACTGGCCGCCGGGAACATCGGCAGCGAAAATCGTAAAAAGCCATAGCCGCCCATCTTCAGGAGGATGGCGGCGAGGATTACGGAGCCCGCCGTCGGTGCTTCGACATGCGCGTCCGGCAACCACGTGTGGACCGGCCACATCGGCATCTTCACCGCGAATGAGGCGAAGAAGGCAAACCACGCCCATTTCTGCAGACCGATCGGGAAGCCGTGGCGCAACAGCGCCACGATATCGGTAGTGCCGGCATCCCAATACATCGCCATGATGGCGAGCAGCATCAGCACCGAGCCGAGCAGCGTGTAGAGGAAGAACTTGAAGCTCGCATAGACCCGGCGCGCTCCGCCCCAAATACCGATGATCAGGAACATCGGGATCAGGCCGCCCTCGAAGAACAGATAGAACAGCACCAGATCGAGCGCCGAGAAGGTCCCGACCATCAGGGTTTCCAGCACCAGAAACGCGATCATGTACTCCTTTACGCGCGTCTGGATCGCGGTCCAGCTGGCGAGGATGCAGATCGGCATCAGCGCCGTTGTCAGGATCACGAAGGGCAGTGAAATTCCGTCGACACCCATGTGATATGAAGCGATACCGAGCCAGTTGTACTTTTCAGCGAACTGGAATTCCGCGGAACTGGCGTCAAAACGCCAGACCATCACCAGGGAAATGGCAAAGGTGACCAGCGTCGCCCACAGCGCGATCCAGCGCGCGGTACCGCGCGCCAGACGCTCGTTACCGCGCACAAGCAACGCGACCAGCAGGGCGCCAAGCAGCGGGAGGAAAGTAACGACGGAGAGGATGGGCCAGTTCATTAATGTGTCCCCATCGCGAACATGAACCAGGTGATAAAGGCCGCAGCCCCAATCAGCATGGCGAAGGCGTAGTGATAGAGATACCCGGTCTGCAGACGCACCACGTTACGGGTGACGTCGAGCACGCGTGCCGACACGCCGTCCGGCCCAAAACCGTCGATCAGCCAGCCATCGCCGCTCTTCCACAGCAGGCGGCCGAGCCGCTTCGTGGGCCTGACGAAGATCAGGTCATAAAGCTCGTCGAAGTACCATTTATTGAGCAGGAAGCGGTAAAGCCAATCGTGTTGTCGCGCCAGCTCGACCGGAATGTCGGGACGGCGGATATAGAAGTGCCAGGCGATCACGAAGCCAATCAGCATCATGCCCGTCGGCAGAATGCCAATCTGCAATGGCACGTGGTGCATGTCTTCCAGCACATGGTTGGATTTCGCGAAGGCCAATGACTCGCGGAAGAACCCCTCAACACCACGACCGGCAAAGATTTCCTTGAACGGCAAGCCGGCAAGCACCGAGCCGGCAGCCAGGAAGCCGAGCGGGATCAGCATCACCATCGGGCTCTCATGCGCATCCCGCCAATGCTTGCGGTCGTGCGGCTCGCCATGAAATGTCTTGAAGATCAGCCGCCAGGAATAGAACGATGTCAGCAACGCAGCCGCGACCGTGCAAATGAAGCCATAGAACGCCATCGGATTCTTGCCGACGTAGGCTGCCTCGATGATCGCATCCTTGGAGAAGTAGCCGGCGGTGAGCGGAAAGCCGGTGAGCGCCAGCGTACCGATCAGCATCACAATATAAGTGTAGGGAATGCGATCCTTCAGCCCGCCCATGTTGCGGATGTCCTGCTCATGATGCATCGCGGTGATCACCGAGCCGGAGCCGAGAAACAGCAACCCCTTGAAGAAGGCGTGCGTGAAGAGATGGAACATTCCGACCGAATAGGCCCCCACGCCCATCGCTACAAACATGTAGCCCAGCTGCGAGCAGGTCGAATAAGCGATGATCCGCTTGATATCATTCTGCACGAGGCCGATGGTTGCAGCGAACATCGCGGTGGTGGCGCCGATCAGCGTCACGAAAGCCTGCGCGTTGGGTGCAAGCTCAAACAGCGGCGACAACCGCGCCACCATGAACACGCCTGCGGTCACCATGGTCGCGGCGTGGATCAAAGCCGAGACCGGGGTCGGTCCTTCCATCGCGTCTGGCAACCATGTGTGCAGGAGGAATTGCGCCGACTTGCCCATCGCGCCCATGAAGAGAAGCAGACAGGTGAGCGTGAGTGCATCGGCTTGCCAGCCAAAGAAATTGATCGTCTTGCCGGTCAGCGCTGGTGCCTGGGCGAATATGGTGTCGAAATCGATCGCCTTCGTGAGCATGAACACGGCGAAAATGCCGAGCGCAAATCCGAAATCGCCGATCCTATTGACGATGAAGGCCTTGATCGCAGCCGCGTTTGCTTCCGGCTTGTGGTACCAGAAACCAATCAAAAGATAGCTCGCGAGGCCGACGCCTTCCCAGCCGAAGAACAGCTGCACCAGGTTGTCCGCCGTCACCAGCATCAGCATGGCGAAGGTGAACATCGACAGGTAGCCGAAAAAGCGCGGCCTGTACGGATCTTCGCGCATGTAGCCGATGGAATAAAGGTGCACGAAAGCCGACACCGTGTTCACCACCACCAGCATTACTGCGGTGAGCGTGTCGATGCGCAGCGACCACTCGACCTTGAGATCGCCGGCGGTCATCCAGGTAAATATCGGCACGCGCATGTCGTGATGGGCAAAGCCGACATCCACGAATGCAATCCATGACAGAATCATGGAAATCATTAAAAGCGTGGTCGTGATCAACTCGGCGGTACGCGAACCGGCGGCGGCGGGCTCGTGCGCTTCTTCTTCATGGTGCGAGGAATGAACCGCCGCGCCGCCGTGGGCATCAGCCGCGCCGTGGTGCAGGCCATGATCGGCGCCGGCCACGGGGCCTTTCCCGGGAAAACGGGCGCGCGCGCCGGCCAGCGCGATAAAGCCGGCGAGGATTGCGCCAAGGAGCGGGAGAAAGACGATCGCTTGATACACGCGCTAGCCCTTCATCAAATTGATGTCCTCAACCGCGATCGAGCCGCGGTTGCGGTAGTACACGACCAGAATGGCAAGCCCGATCGCCGCTTCCGCCGCTGCGACCGTCAGCACCAGCAGCGCGTAGATCTGTCCGACGATGTCGCCAAGATGGGTCGAGAAGGCGACAAGATTGATGTTGACTGCGAGCAGGATCAACTCGATCGACATCAGGATGATAATGACGTTTTTGCGGTTCAGGAAAATACCGAAGATCCCCAGCGTGAACAGGACTGCGGCAACCGACAGAAAGTGACCGAGGCCAATGGTCATGTATTGCTCCCCAGGCCCTGCCCGGACCGCACCTTCACCACATCGATCGAAGCAGCCGGCGTGCGCGCAACCTGTTCGGAAATATCCTGGCGCCGCACGCGGACGCGGTGCTGGAGCGTCAGCACGATGGCGCCCACCATGGCGACCAGAAGGATCATGCCGGCAGCTTCAAAGAAATAGACGTAGCGCGTGTAGAGCACGAGGCCGATCGCCTCGGTGTTTGGAATTTTTGTGGGGATCGGCGCAGTGATCGCCTGCGGCACGCCGGGCCCGATCGCCCAGGCCCCGACCACCAGGAGTAATTCAGCGAGAAAAATTCCGCCGATCAGCATGCCAACCGGGAGATATTGCAGCATCCCCTGCTTGAGCTCGGAAAAATCCACATCGAGCATCATCACGACGAACAGGAACAGCACCGCGACGGCGCCGACATAGACAACGATGAGGATCATGGCGAGGAATTCGGCGCCCATCATCACGAACAGACCGGCCGCGTTGACGAAGGCGAGGATGAGAAACAGGACCGAATGCACGGGATTGCGTGCCGCGATCACCATGACCGCACTGGCCACGCAGATGCTCGCAAACAGATAGAAAAACAGCGCGGCAGCAATCATCGGCGTCACCTGTACGGAGCGTCGAGCGCGAGATTCTTCGCGATCTCCCGCTCCCAGCGATCGCCGTTCGCAAGCAGGCGCTCCTTGTCGTAGTAGAGCTCCTCACGAGTCTCGGTCGCAAATTCGAAATTCGGGCCCTCGACGATGGCATCGACCGGGCACGCCTCCTGGCATAGACCGCAATAAATGCATTTCACCATATCGATGTCGTAGCGCGTCGTGCGGCGCGTGCCGTCGTTGCGCCGCGGCCCGGCCTCGATGGTGATCGCCTGCGCCGGGCAGATCGCTTCGCACAGCTTGCAGGCGATGCAACGCTCCTCGCCGTTCGGATAGCGGCGCAACGCATGTTCGCCACGGAAGCGCGGCGAAATCGGCCCCTTCTCAAACGGGTAGTTGAGTGTCGCCTTCGGCTTGAAGAAATAGCGCATGGCCAGCACGAAGCCGGTCACAAACTCCATCAGAAACAGGCCCTTGGCCGCGCGATCGAGTCTCATCACGTCCTCACTTCATCGCGCCTGTCGCCAGCGCGCCGTATTGGATGACGGCCGCAACGATCGCCACCATGGCCAGCGACAGAGGCAGGAACACTTTCCAGCCAAGCCGCATAAGTTGGTCGTAGCGATAACGCGGAACCATGGCCTTGGCCATGGCGAACAGAAAGAACATGAACAACGCCTTGAGCGTGAACCAGATCACGCCCGGCACCCAGGTGAACGGCGGATACGGTATTGGCGACAGCCATCCACCCAGGAACATGATGGTCGCCATGGCGCACATGGTCCCGATCGCCACGTATTCGCCCAGCATGAACATCATATAGGGCGTCGAGCCGTATTCGACCATGAAGCCGGCGACGAGCTCCGATTCTGCTTCAACCAGATCGAACGGTGGCCGGTTGGTCTCTGCAAGGGCCGAAATGAAGAACACAACAAACATCGGAAACAGCGGCAACCAGTACCAGTTCAACAGTCCGTATTTACCGTTCTGCGCTTCGACGATCGCCGACAGATTCAACGAGCCGGCGCACAGCAGCACCGTAATGATGACAAAGCCGATCGAGACCTCGTAGGACACCATCTGCGCGGCTGAACGCACCGCGGCCAAGAAGGCGTATTTAGAGTTCGACGCCCAGCCCGCCATGATCACGCCGTAGACCATCAACGACGAGATCGCGAAAATGTAGAGCACGCCAACATTGATATTGGCGATCACCCAATTTGCATTGACCGGGATCACCGCCCACGCAGCGAGCGCCAGCACGCAGGTGACCAGCGGCGCAAGCAGAAAAACGCCCTTGTTGGCGCCGGCGGGAATGACCGGTTCCTTGACCACGAATTTCAGCAGGTCGGCAAAAGACTGGAACAGGCCCCAGGGCCCTACGACGTTGGGCCCTCGCCTGATCTGTACCGCCGCCCAGATCTTACGGTCGGCCAGCAGGATGTAAGCGATCGCGACAAGCAGGATCACCAGCAGCAACACAGATTGCGCGATGATGACGATCAACGGCCAGAGATAGGTCCAGAAAAACTCCATGACCTACTCCGCCGCCGTCTTTGCCGCCGCGTTCGCCAAGGCGGAACATTCCGCCATGATGGCAGAGGCGCGCGCGATCGGATTGGTTAAATAGAAGTCCGCAACGGACGAACGCAGACGCGCTTTTTCCGGTGTCCCGCCGAGCTTCGTGAGCTTCTTGATGTCGGCAACGTCACCTGCGGCAATTTGATCGATGCGCATCAGATGCGGATGGGCGGCGAACATCGCCTGTCGCAGGGCGGCAAGCGAGTCGTAGGGAAGCTTGTGTCCAAGCGTGTCGGACAGCGCGCGCAGGATAGCCCAATCCTCGCGCGCGTCACCGGGCGGAAACGCAGCCCGGTTGCCCAACTGCACGCGGCCCTCGGTGTTCACGTAGGTCCCGGATTTTTCCGGGTAGGCGGCGCCAGGGAGGATCACATCGGCACGATGTGCGCCTCGGTCGCCGTGCGTCCCGATATAGACAACGAAAGGGCCGGGCGCGACATCGATTTCGTCGGCGCCGAGCAGGAACAACACATCGAGGCCGCCCGCCGCCATCTGCGCCGCATCGAAACCGCCCGCACCGGGCACCAGGCCGAGATCGAGCGCCGCAACGCGCGAGGCCGCGGTGTGCAACACGGAGAAGCCATTCCAGCCGTCTTTGACCGCGCCGAACTCCACTGCCACTTTCGCGGCCAGAGAAGCGATCGCAGCGCCATCCTTGCGCGCGAAGGCCCCCGCCCCGACCAGAACCAGTGGTCGTTCGGCTGTTTTTAGTGCATCGGCAAACTTGCTGTTTCCGAGATCGGCGAGCGTCTCAGCGCCGGCGCCAAGGTAGTCATAATTGTAGGTCAGGTCGGCCTTCTCGCCGATCAGGCCGATCGGGAAATTGCCGGCACGCCAGCGCTTGCGGATGCGCGCATTGAGCACCGCTGCCTCGCGCCGCGGATTCGCGCCGACGATCAGCAGCGCATCGGCCTGCTCGATACCGGCGATGGTCGCGTTAAACAGGTAGGATGCGCGGCCCCATTTCGGGTCGAAGGCCGCACCGTCCTGACGCCCATCGATATTGGCGCTGCCGAGGCGGCCCATCAGGTCCTTGAGCGCGAACATTTCTTCCGCGCTGGCGAGATCACCAGCAATGGCCCCGATCCGCTTGGCGGTACTTCCTCTCACGTTGCGGACAATATTCGAGAAACCTTCCGCCCATGAGGCGGGCTGAAGGCGTCCGTTTACACGCACATAGGGTTGGTCCAGCCGTTGCGTACGCAAACCGTCGACCACGTGACGGGTCTTGTCGGATATCCACTCCTCGTTCACGTCCTCATTGGCGCGCGGGAGGATGCGCAGGACTTCGCGCCCGCGCGTGTCGATGCGGATCGCGGAGCCGACCGCGTCCATCACGTCGATCGATTGTGTCTTGTTGAGCTCCCAGGGACGCGCTGCAAAGGCATAGGGTTTCGAGGTCAGCGCTCCGACCGGGCAGAGGTCGACCACGTTGCTTTGCAGTTCGGAGGTCATCGCATGTTCGAGATAGGTCGTGATCTCCATATCCTCGCCGCGGCCGATCGCGCCAAGTTCGGGAACGCCCGCCACCTCGGTCGAGAAACGGATGCACCGTGTGCAGTGGATGCACCGCGTCATGATCGTCTTCACCAGAGGACCGATATATTTGTCCTCAACGGCCCGCTTATTCTCCTGGTAGCGGCTCGCATCGACGCCATAGGCCATCGCCTGGTCCTGCAGGTCGCATTCACCGCCCTGATCGCAGATAGGGCAGTCGAGTGGATGGTTGATCAGCAGGAATTCCATCACGCCTTCGCGCGCCTTCTTCACCATCGGAGTTTTGGTATTGAGGATCTTCGGCGACCCATCCTTGTTCGGTGGCAGATCCTTCACGCCCATGGCGCAGGAGGCTTGCGGTTTGGGAATGCCGACGACTTCTATCAGGCACATCCGGCAATTTCCGGCAATCGACAGCCGCTCGTGGAAGCAGAACCGCGGGATTTCCGCGCCCGCGGCTTCGCAAGCCTGGAGCAGCGTGTACTCCGGCGGGACATCGATCTCTTTTCCGTCAACGATGATCTTGGTCATGCGGCGTGCTCGCTCGGCGCTCCGCAATGCGCCGTCTGCCATAATTTCGCGCCGGCGATCTCCCGCCAGCCGAAAGCGTAATCGCTCGGGCCATGTGCAATCAGGTGGTCGAGCCGGGCCATGCCTTCCGCCATGTCGGGGCGATGTCCTGTGGGGACCCACCACAGGACCAGCGTGGTCTTGATCGGGGCGAACCATTGCTCGCGGCGGGCGTAGAAGCGCTGGTGCAGAGTCTGCCAGACGAAGCGCTCCAGCGCCTGCACATTTTCCCACACAGTCAGGTTCGGCAGGATGGTCGGGTCATCATAGACCCGCATGTTCATGGCATGCCCGCTCGTATCTTGCAGACGCCAGACGAAGCCGGGAATCTTCTCGGCAAGACCGTTCACGCGTTCGACGTTATCGACGAATTCGGCCATGCGCGGGTCGTCGAGCGGATAACGGATCCGCGCGATGTTGAACTGAGCGAGATGGCGAGCGTGGGTCATTGTTGTCACTCCGCCGCCTCGCGCACCGCGCCGTGCGAATCTGCATTGCGGGAATATTCATCGATGCGCCGCTCGATCTCAGGCCGGAAGTGCCGCAGCAGCCCCTGCACCGGCCAGGCAGCGCCGTCGCCGAAGGCACAAATGGTGTGACCTTCGATCTGCTGCGTCACCTGCATCAGCATGTCGATCTCGCGCTTCTGCGCGCGGCCTTCCGCCATGCGGGTAAGCACCCGCCACATCCAGCCCATGCCTTCACGGCATGGCGTGCACTGGCCGCAGCTTTCATGCTTGTAGAAATAGGAGATGCGCGCCATGGCGCGGACAATATCGGTCGACTTGTCCATCACAATCACTGCGGCTGTGCCGAGCGCGGACTTCTTGTCGCGGCATCCGTCAAAATCCATGAGCAGGCTGTCGGCCTGGTCTTGACCCGCGGGCACCAGAGGCATCGACGATCCGCCGGGAATGACCGCGAGCAGATTGTCCCAACCACCGCGCACACCGCCCGCATGCGTTTCCAGCAGTTCGCGAAGGGGAATGCCCATGGCCTCTTCCACATTGCATGGCTTTTCGACATGGCCGGAAATGCAGAACAGCTTGGTTCCTGTGTTGTTGGGACGGCCAATGCCGGCGAACCAGGATGCGCCACGCCGCAGGATATCGGGCACGACCGCAATCGACTCGACGTTCTGCACCGTCGTCGGGCAGCCGTAGAGACCAACATTGGCCGGAAATGGTGGCTTCAGCCGCGGCTGGCCCTTTTTGCCTTCGAGACTTTCCAAGAGCGCGGTTTCTTCGCCGCAGATATAGGCGCCGGCACCATGATGAACGTAGAGATCGAAGTCCCAGCCATTGACATTATCCTTGCCGATCAGCTTGGCGTCATAGGCCTCGTCAATCGCCGCCTGTACGCGCTCCCGCTCGCGGATGAATTCGCCACGCACGTAAATGTAGCCGGCGTTCGCCCCCATGGCGAAACCCGCAATCAGACAGCCTTCGACCAGCAGGTGTGGGTCGTGCCGCATGATTTCGCGGTCCTTGCAGGTGCCGGGCTCGGACTCGTCTGCGTTGACGACGAGATAATGCGGGCGGCCATCCGACTTCTTCGGCATGAACGACCATTTCAGGCCGGTCGGGAAACCAGCGCCGCCGCGCCCGCGCAGGCCCGACGTTTTTACCTCCTCGATGATCGCATCGCGGCCTTTTTCCAGAAACGCCTTGGTGCCGTCCCAGGCGCCGCGCGAACGAGCGCCTTTCAGACCCCAGTCGTGCTGGCCGTAGAGATTCCGGAAGATGCGATCTTTGTCAGCGAGCATGGCTCACGCCTTTTCCTTGAGCGTG
The DNA here is from genome assembly GCA_036003145.1 of Pseudolabrys sp. GTDB lineage: Bacteria > Pseudomonadota > Alphaproteobacteria > Rhizobiales > Xanthobacteraceae > Pseudolabrys. The sequence continues at coordinate 7,901 of DASYSQ010000142.1, read as the reverse complement.
GTCGGACCGCCGACGGGAGCCGATAGTTGCCGATCGATTTGCGGGCCAGGCTTCACTTTCTTGCCGGCTGCGAGATCGTCGATGATCTTCACGAAGCTCTCGGCGGTGAGGTCTTCATAATAATCATAATTGATCTGTGCCATCGGCGCGTTGACGCAGGCGCCCAGGCATTCGACCTCGACCCAAGACAATTTGCCGTCCTTTGTGACTTCACCCTGCTCGCCGATGCGCTTGCGGCAGACCTTCTCCAGATCGTCCGCCCCGCGCAACCGGCACGGCGTGGTGCCGCAGAGCTGTACATGGAATTTTCCGACCGGCTGCAGATTGAACATGGTGTAGAATGTCGCGACCTCGAGCGCGCGGATATGCGCCATGCCGAGGAAGTCGGCGACATGACGGATCGCTGCTTCCGGCAGCCAGCCGGCATGCTGCTCCTGAGCGCGCCACAACAGCGGAATGATCGCCGATTGCTGGCGACCCTCCGGGTATTTGGTGATTTCCTTCTTCGCCCAGGCAAGATTGTCCTTGCTGAAGGCAAAGTCTTTCGGCTGGATTTCTGGCGGCGCGAGGCGGCGGACGCTCATCGATCGACCTCCCCGAACACGATGTCGATCGAGCCGAGAATGGCGGACACGTCAGCCAGCAAGTGCCCGCGGCAAAGGAAATCCATCGCTTGCAGGTGCGCGAAGCCCGGCGGGCGGATCTTGCACTTATACGGCTTGTTGGTGCCGTCGGCGATCAGGTAGACGCCGAACTCGCCCTTTGGCGCTTCGACGGCTGCGTACACTTCGCCAGCCGGCACGTGGTAACCCTCGGTGTAAAGCTTGAAGTGGTGGATCAGCGCTTCCATCGATTGCTTCATCTCGGCGCGCTTCGGCGGCACGATCTTGTGGTCGTCCACGGTGACAGGACCCTGCCCGGCGGGTGAACGCAGTTTTTCAAGACACTGCTTCATGATCCTGGTCGACTGGCGCATCTCTTCCATGCGGATGAGATAGCGGTCGAAGCAGTCGCCGTTCTTGCCGATCGGAATGTCGAAATCGAGTTCGGAGTAGCACTCATAAGGTTGCGCCTTGCGCAGATCCCATGCCGCACCCGAACCGCGCACCATCACGCCAGAGAAACCCCAGTTCCAGCAATCGGAAAGCTTCACCACGCCGATGTCGACGTTGCGTTGCTTGAAGATGCGGTTGCCGGTCAGCAGCGCGTCGAGGTCGTCGACCACCGTCAGGAACGGATCGCAGAATGCATAGATGTCATCGAGCAGCTTCGGCGTGAGGTCCTGATGCACCCCACCCGGGCGGAAATAGGCCGCATGCATGCGCGAACCGGATGCCCGCTCATAGAACACCATCAGCTTCTCGCGCTCCTCGAAACCCCAAAGCGGCGGCGTGAGCGCGCCGACATCCATCGCCTGCGTGGTGACATTCAACAGATGTGACAACAGCCGCCCGATTTCCGAATAAAGCACCCGGATCAACTGCGCACGCCTGGGCACCTCAATGCCGAGCAGCTTTTCAACCGCAAGACAGAAGGCGTGCTCCTGATTCATCGGCGCGACGTAGTCGAGCCGGTCGAAATAAGGCACCGCCTGCAAATAGGTCTTGTGCTCGATCAGCTTTTCGGTGCCGCGATGGAGCAGCCCGATGTGAGGATCCACGCGCTCCACCACCTCGCCGTCGAGCTCGAGCACGAGGCGCAGCACGCCGTGGGCGGCCGGATGTTGCGGTCCGAAATTGATGGTGAAATTGCGCAGGGAGGTTTCGGCCATCAGCCTACCAGCTCCGCTGCTGCTTTTGTCTTTTCCGCAACCTTGGCGTTGAAGCGATCCCAGGCCACCACCACGCGCTCGTGACGCCCTTCACCGATCAGGTCCATTCCATCGTGGGCGCTGACCTTGAACACAATCTTGCGGCCCTGAACCTCAAGGACCTCCACGTCGACCTTGACCGTCATGCCGGGCGGGGTCGCCGCCAGATGCGAAACGTCTACGTGCGTGCCGAGACTGCCTTCACTCGCGTCGAGGTGCTCGCTGAGCAGTTGCGTGCAGGTCCATTCCATCAGCACGATCATGAAACCGGTAGCGAACACCTTTGGCATTTGCGCGATGATCGGCGATTCCGGATAGGTGTACGGAACCGTCTTGTTTTCCGGTACCTTGTAGGAGAACGAATGCTTGAGACCGGGCTTTAGCGTTGGCTTCATGTCAGGAGCCCTTCCCTTCGGTCTTTGCCTTTTCGTCGCCGGGCAGCACGTAGTCCGTACCCTCCCATGGTGAAAGGAAATCGAAGGTGCGGAACTCCTGGGCCAGCGTCACCTTGTCGTAGACCACACGTTTCTGCTCGTCGTCGTAACGCACTTCGACAAATCCGGTGAGCGGAAAGTCCTTGCGCAGCGGATGGCCCTCGAAGCCGTAATCGGTGAGGATACGCCGCATGTCCGGATGACCGGTAAACAGCACGCCGTAGAGATCGTAGGTTTCGCGCTCGAACCAGTCGGCGCCACGGAACACATCGATCAACGACGGGACCGGAGTCGTTTCGTCGGTCGCCACCTTGAGCCGCACGCGCTGATTCAGACGCGGCGACAGAAAGTGATAGACGACGTCGAAACGCTGCTCACGTGACGGCCAATCTACGGCGGTCACATCGATGATATTGATGAACTGGCAGGCCGGATCATCGCGCAGAAACGTCGCAACCTTGATGAGATCGCCAACTTTAGCGCTTATTGTCAATTCGCCGCGCGCGACCGTGTAGCCGGTGACGGCGTTACCGAGGGCGCTCCTGATCGTTTGCCCAAGCCTGTCGAGCGTGTCTTCCATGTCCGGCTCCGCTCAGCGCTCGATCGTGCCGGTACGGCGAATCTTTTTCTGCAAAAGCATTACGCCATAAAGAAGTGCCTCCGCGGTCGGAGGACACCCGGGGACATAGATGTCGACAGGCACGATGCGATCGCAGCCGCGCACGACAGAATACGAATAATGATAGTAACCGCCGCCGTTCGCGCACGACCCCATGGAGATCACGTAGCGCGGCTCAGGCATCTGGTCGTATACCTTCCGTAGCGCTGGCGCCATCTTGTTTGTCAGCGTGCCGGCAACAATCATCACATCTGACTGCCGCGGCGAAGCGCGCGGCGCAAAACCGAAACGCTCGGCATCGTAGCGCGGCATCGACATCTGCATCATTTCGACCGCGCAGCAGGCGAGCCCAAACGTCATCCACATGAGCGAGCCGGTGCGCGCCCAGGTGACCAGATCGTCGGCGGCGGTGACCAGAAAGCCCTTGTCGGAAAGCTCGGCGTTCATGCCAGTGAAAAAGGAGTCGTCCGCCCCGACCGGCTTGCCGGTGCGCGGATCCAGAATTCCCCTTGGCGCGGGTGCGACGACGCTCATGGGCTCATCAATCCCATTCCAGCGCCCCCTTCTTCCACTCATATATGAAGCCGATCGTCAGGACGCCAAGAAACACCATCATCGACCAGAAGCCATAAAGGCCGATCTGGCGGAAAACGACCGCCCACGGGAACAGGAAACTCACCTCGAGGTCGAAAATGATGAAAAGGATGGCAACGAGATAGAAGCGAACGTCAAACTTCATGCGCGCGTCATCGAACGCATTGAATCCGCACTCGTACGCGGAAAGCTTCTCCGGATCCGGCTGCTTGTAGGCGACGATGAAGGGGGCGACGAGCAACGCGAGGCCGATTCCAAGGGCGACCGCGATGAAGACCACCAGGGGCAGATAGTCCAGCAGCAATGCGCTCATCAGCAACCTCAAGCGTACAGCCCCGCCCTACCTGATTATACGCCCGCCCCGGACTGCTCGGCGGCCCGAAAGGCGCCGCTTACCCCGCTCAAATGGGCCCTTGTTTGTTGGACTAGCCTCAAGGACGGGAGCGCCGAGGCTTAGCGCAGCATACAAAGGGTGGCAAGCCGACATTCGGCGGCATCCACGAGCGATCGTGCCGCAAAAAGGGGATTCGGCCATGCGATTGACACGGGCGCGAACCGCCCACGATAGTCGCGGCCAGCGGCGGCAAACGTTACGGAATTGGGAAAAAAAGTGCATGGCTTTTCCGCGGCAAATCGCAGCTCTGCTCGTGCTCGCAGGCGTTTTGACATCCTGGACATTCGCGGCGAACGCCGATGACTATCCCGCACGTCCGGTCAAGATCATTGTTCCATTCGGCGCGGGCGGGCCCACCGATGTTTACGCCCGCGCGATCGGCGAGGAATTGCGCAAATCCCTCCACCAGCCCTTTGTCATGGAAAACCGTCCTGGTGCCGGAACCACCATTGGCACGGAGGTCGTCGCCAAGTCAGCGCCCGACGGCTACACGCTGCTGATGGTCTCCGGCACCCAGACCGTCAACGAAACGCTTTACAGTCACAAGCAATATCAACTCATGCGCGACCTGGTGCCGATCGCGCCGCTCATCGACACCGACCTTGTGCTGGTGGCACATCCGTCGGTGCCGGCAAAGAATTTGAGCGAGCTGCTGGCCCTCGCACGCGCCAAACCCGGCACCATCAATTATGGATCTTCGGGTCCGGGCTCCAACTATCACATGGCCGGCGAGCTTCTCAAGAATCTCACCGGCATCGACATCGTGCATGTGCCGTACAAGGGCTCGACCGGCGCTCGCAACGACATTCTCAGCGGGCAGGTTCAGATCCTGTTCGATTCGGTCCCCACCATGGCGCCGATGATCAAGGCCGGACTGGTGCGCGCGCTCGGCACCACGGGCAAAACGCGGTCGTCGACGTTGCCCGATGTGCCGACGATTGAGGAAGCTGGCGTCCCCGGCTTTAACGCGACCTTGTGGGTCGGCTTCATGGCGCAGGCCGCAACCCCGCAACCGATCGTGGACAAACTCAACAGGGAGATCACCAAGATCCTGGCACGTCCCGATATCAAGGAAGCGTGGGAGAAGACAGGCGCAACGCCGATCGTGATGACACAACCCGAATTCAAGGCATTTATGGACGCCCAGGTCGCCAAATGGGCGAACGTCATCAAGGCCAACAACATTCCGCCGATCAACTGACGAACAGACAGGTTTTGTGATGAACGAAATGAGCAAGCCGGCCGCGGCAATCAAAAGCGAGGATCACTGGACGACCAAGGACGGCGGCGTAAAGCTGTTCCTCTTTGAAAAGTACGCCGGCGATCCGGTCAAGACCGTGGGCACCATTCTCTTCGTGCACGGCTCTTCCATGGCGTCGCAGCCCACTTTTGACTTGCAGGTGCCGGGGCGGCCCGATTCGTCGGCGATGGATCACTTCGCCCGGCGCGGCTACGACTGCTGGTGCGTCGACATGGAGGGTTACGGGCGCTCCACCAAGGATCGCGACAACAACGCGCCGATTTCACAGGGTGCAGACGATTGCTATGCCGCTGCGCTTTACATCCAGAAACTGCGCGGCAAGCGACCCTTCCTGGTCTACGGAATTTCCTCCGGCGCGCTGCGCGCAGCGATGTTCGCTGAGCGGCATCCGGAAATGGTGGCGCGGCTAGCCCTCGACGCCATGGTGTGGACTGGCGAAGGCTCCCCGACCCTCGAGCAGCGGCGCAAGAAGCTACCCGAATTCCAGGCCAAGAACCGCCGGCCGATCGACAAGGCCTTCATCCATTCCGTCTTCGACCGCGATCATCCTGATACAGCGGAGCGCAAGGTCATCGAAGCATTTGCGGATGCAGTCACGGCCCTCGACAATTCGGTGCCGACCGGAACCTATGTCGACATGTGCTCGAAATTGCCGGTGGTCAATCCGGAAAAGATCACTGTCCCGACACTGATCATGCGCGGCCAGCACGACGGTATCGCGTCGATGGAAGACTTGTTGAAGTTCTATGCAAAGCTTCCCAACCCCGACAAGCAGTTCACGGTGATGCCCGGCATCTCGCACGCAAGCTTCCAGCAGAAGAACTACATGGTCGTGTATCACATACTGGCGAGTTTCTTTGCGCAGCCCGAGCCGGTGTATGTGGGCTGACGCCTGACAGTGTCATGGCCGGCACAAAGCCGGGCATAACGGGCCGCTAGGCTCACAGTTTATCCGCCAGATCGCTCAAATTCTTTCCCGCGGCATCCACCGGCACAGTCGGCCTGGTTTCGCCAGTGCCGGGGCCATACTCATCGGGCCGCGCGACGTGGCCGGTGCGCAATCCGCACGTCGCGGCGGCAGCGAGATCGCCGCTGTGCGCCGCGACCATCATGCATTCTGCCGGCGCGAGATCGAGCATTTCGCATGCTGCGCGATAGACGCGCGGCATCGGTTTGTAATCGCCGGCAACTTCCGCGCCGAGGATCGCGTCCCAGGGAAAATCGTTGCGTCGCGCGAGATCGACCATCAGTGAAATGTTTCCGTTCGAGACCGGTGCGAGCAGAAACTTTTTCCTGAGCCGCTTCAACGCGGCCGGTACGTCCGGCCAGGCATTGAGCCGATGCCAGGCAAGCGTGAGTTCGCGCAACACCTCATCGGGGAGACTGCCCATGCCAAAGCGCGGCATGAAACGCTCAAGGTTGCGCCGGTGCAGAACGTCCAGTTTGCTGAACGGGATCCGGCCGGAGCGGACTTCCTCCATGCCGGGCTGGTATTCGTCCCTCCAGGCGTCCGCAAAGGCCGTCCAGTCCAGGTCATGCCCAAGAGGCTTCAGGACCCGTTCGGCCTCGCGGGCCACCCCCGTCCGCCAGTCGACGAGGGTCCCGAATACGTCGAAGAACATCGCCCGAACGGAGGTCCCGTCGGAGGTCCCATCGGAGGTCATGGGGCGGCCTGCGCCCTTATTTTCCGGCCCGGAGAAGCGCCGGTATGGCCACGAAAATCATGGGTAAGTCATTGAAAAATTGGCGGGAGCGACGGGACTCGAACCCGCGGCCTCTGCCGTGACAGGGCAGCGCTCTAACCAACTGAGCTACGCCCCCGCGGGCGTGGGACCGAGTTATAGGCGGCTCCTTAGCAAGTCAAGGTAAAGGCTTTCCCGCTAACCGAAATTGCGAAAAAGCCTTATTTACCTAGAAGAATCGATGGTCAGAGTGCCCCCGAATCGTCTATTCGGGCATGGTGTTTGGCGCTTCGCCAAACCGGCGGATTCAAGAGGAGGGTCCCACTGATGGCAATGGTTCCTGGAAAAGCTCCTACACCACCGACCGTCACGCTTAAACATCTTGCAGCCGCGCTGGCGGAAACACACGAGATGTCGAAGAAGCAGGCGGAGACCGTGCTCGGCGATCTGGTCGGCAACATTGTAAAGCATTTGAAGAAAGGCGAGCGCATTCGCATTGGCGGCCTTGGCATTCTTCAGGTTCGCAAGCGCGCTGCGCGCATCGGCCGCAATCCTGCGACGGGCGAGCAAATTCAAATTAAGGCCAGCAAGAAAGTCGCATTTCGCGCGTCCAAGGAATTGAAGGAATCGATCTGACGGCTTTCCACCTGACCCTCCGGGGAATAACGGCAGGCGCGAAGCGATTGGCTTCCCGCCTGCCGTTTTGTTTGGAATGCTGGTGGCGGTGATTTGATATCCCGCAATTGTAAAGCTTCAATAGGCTGAAACGAAGGTGCGCGTTCGGTGCACCAGCGCGAAAGCTATTGCTGCCTGCGCCGTCGAAACCGCCTCACTCAACCACCTCGCCGGCGCGCGTCAGCAGCGATGGCGGAACGGTGAGACCGAGCGCCCTGGCGGTCTTGAGATTGATCACAAACTCGACCTTCACCCACCGCTGGACGGAGAGTTCGGCTGGCTTTTCACCCTTTAGAAGGCGGCCGCTGTAGTTGCCGACGAGACGCAGACGTGGCCGACGGGTCCGCTTACACCTCAGGCTCACAAGCCAACACGTGGGCGGTGACGGACTCGAACCGCCGACATCCTGCGTGTAAAGCAGGCGCTCTACCA
>DASYSQ010000141.1:0-13451 GCA_036003145.1 Pseudolabrys sp. | reverse complement strand
GCGCGAGGTGCCGATAAAAATCGCCGGCAGGGCTTCGAGTGCCGTGACGACAGCCAGGACATCGGCGAGTTCGACCGGAAGCGAATAGTTGGCGGGGTTACGGTCGTAACCGGATCGTCCGCGTCCGCGGGAGTCGAGCGCGATAACGCGGCGAGGGGGCAGGCTCTCATGCGTCAGTGCCGATGCCAGCGCTTCGAAATCCGCGGCCGTCCGCGCGAGGCCGGGCAGGCATACCACTGGCGTAGCGGCCGAGCTGCGCTGGCCATAACACTGCGCGTGCAGGCGCAGCCCGTCGGGCGCTGTGATGAAGGTGCTGGAGGCGCCATTCTGCATGGCGCTCGTTGTAGCATACCGCTCTGCGGTCATGGGTGGGCAAGGACGTGCGGATCAAACCCGCGCAAGATGGGAAAGGGGCAGGGTCCTAGTGCGCGCCGCCTTTCTTGATATCGGCTTCGATCACCAGCTTGGTGCCGCCGCCAAAGCGCGCGCGATAGACCTGCAGGTTTTCCATGATCCGCGCGACGTAGTTGCGCGTTTCGGAGATCGGGATGCGCTCGACCCAGTCGACCGGGTCGACGCGCGGGTCACGCGGATCGCCATAGGCCGCGATCCACTGCTTCACGCGTCCACGTCCCGCGTTGTAACCGGCGAAAGTCAGGATGTAGGAGCCGTTATAACCGCCGAACAGATTGGAGAGTTCAGCGGCCCCCATCTGCACGTTGTACACGGGGTCCTTGAGCAGGCGGTCGCGGTTATAGGTGACCTTGTATTTGGCGGCGGTGTCGATGCCGGCCGCCGGCGTGACCTGCATCAGGCCCATGGCGTGGGCCGTCGACACGACCTTCTGATTGAAGTGGCTCTCCTGGCGCGCGATCGAATAGGCGACCGCTGCCTCGATTGGCGGAGCGATCGGCTGGTAGTCGGGCAGGCCGACCGTCGGATAGGCGTAGTAATCGAGCGGCAGCCCGCGCGCATAGGCGTATTCGCCGAGCAGCAGCATCGCGCGGCCGTCGCCGTTCTTGCCGGCAAGCTCGCCCAGCATGGCCATGCCGGCGATGTCGGTCCCGCTCTCGCCAAGCTCGGCGTAGATCGAGGCGAGCATATCGCGCTCGCCGAGCGCATAGAGAATTTGCGCGGCGCGCACGACCTCGAGGTTGCTCAGGACACTCTGTTCCTGCGGCGAGAAGGTCGGCGGGCCGCGCAGGCCGAGATCCCTCAGGCCGAGCCGCGCTCGCGCCAGCTGCCCGTAATAAGTCGCCGTGTATTGCGCGGCGGTCTCGTAGAACGCCTTGGCCTGTTCGTGCTGACCCATCGCCTCCGCGGTGCGCCCCTGCCAGTAGCCTGCGCGCGAGAGGGCGTGCGGATTTTCCGTTCCCTCCGAAATATGCGCAAAATGCGCGGCAGCGGCCTTCGGATCGTGCAGATAGCGCAGCGCCACCCAGCCGGCAGTGAAATGCGCATCGACCCGGAAGAAACCTTTCATAGGCGGGGCGGCATCGCGCGCCACGCTATAGGCGGCATGCGCGTCGCGGTCGTCGAGCAGCTTGCGCACCAGCAGGCGGCGTTCCATCCACCACTGATCGAGGTTGACCAGTGCTTCGGGATTCTTCGGCGCGGTGAGGACCAGCTTGCCGGCTTCTTCCGGCTGGTTGTTCAGACGCAACCACTGCACACGCGCGAAAATATAACCAGCGTCGCTCTGCGCTGAGGCCGGCACCGCGTCGAGCAGCGCCTTGGCGTTGCCCGCCCGGCGCAGCACGGCGGCGCGAGCTTTTCCGATTGCGATCTGATCGCCGCCAAGGCGCTCGGAGGCACGCAAGCCGGCAGCGACATCGTCGGCATAGAAGCGCTGCTCCATGCGCGTTTTATGGTCGGCGGCGCTGAGCATGCTGCCGAACAATTCCAGCACGCGTTTTTCGACGTCGGCGCTGGCGTCGTCGTGACGCCAGGCATGGCGCACCAGCTTGGCCGCGCCGTCGCGATCGCCCTGCGCAAGCAAGGCGCGCGCGAGCATGTAGCGGCCCTTGGCGGTGGCGGGTTGCTGCTTCGCGAAGAATGCACGCACCGTGCGATCGTCGACGCCGTCGTTCCACAACGCATTCTCAGCGCGGCGGCGAAACAGCGGTGAGTGCGGCCAGCTCGGATTGGCTTCGACGAAGGCCGCGTAACGCTGGAACGTCGGATTGGTATTGTCGGAACGCAGGATCACCCATTCGGCAAGCTTGCGTGCGACAGGATCGCCGATGCTCGCCTCGGCGGCATTGGCCTCGGCTTCCTTGCCCTTGCGGGAAGCCTCGATCACGCGTTTCACGGCAGCAATGTCGGCTTCCGACGTTGCTGCCGTCGGCGCGATTGCGAAAGGGCCGGATGTCGGTCGTGCGATCGGCTTGAAGAAGGCGCGGCTCTCGAAGATCGTACCGTGCAAGCCGACATTGGCCTGCGCGAACGAGGAGAGGCCCGGCTTGTTCGTATTGTTGGTAGCGGTGGCGGGCGGCCGCTTCTGCGGAAGCTGGGTGGCGGATGGCGCCGCCGTTTGCTTGCCAGCATGGACAGCCGGCCGCGGTCGCGGCAAGGGAACTTTTTGTGCTTCGGCCGTCGCCGATTCAGCCGGCAGCACACAGGCGGCCGTCAACGTCAAATAAATGCCCAAGCGGCTGCGGTTAGTCGCCTTCATTCAACCCCGTTGCTTCCGGACCCGGCGGTCCCCGATTCGGACAAGGCCGCAAACGCTTGGCTAGCTAGGCCAATTTCGTTGATAAATGATACCAAAAATTTGGGTCGCGGGATTCCTAGGAGGAGAGCAGGGCAAAAGCGGGGCAAGGGCTACCTATCAGCCCAATTCATTGACCTATTTACGGCCGGGGCTTTCATCGATGCCCACGACCCGATATTGATGGGGTCCAAGTGTTGCTTCCAAGTGTCGCTTCCAAGTGTCGCATCCCCTGTGGAGAAGTCGTGCCATGGCCGCCAAGACGAGCTTTCGAGGCTCCTTCACCGCGCTGGTCACGCCGTTCAAAAACGGTTCGGTCGACGAAAAGGCGTTCCGCGACATTGTGGACTGGCAGATTTCAGAGGGGACCAACGGCCTGGTTCCCGTTGGAACCACCGGCGAGAGCCCGACTCTGTCGCATGACGAACATAAGCAGGTCGTGGAATGGTGCGTCGACCAGGCCGATGGACGCGTCCCGGTGATCGCGGGCTCCGGCTCGAATTCGACTGCTGAAGCCATTGAGTTGTCGCGCCATGCGGAGGAGGCAGGCGCCGACGCGGTGCTGATCGTCACTCCTTACTACAACAAGCCGACGCAGGAAGGTCTCTATCAACACTACAAGGCGATCAACGACGCCATCGGCATTCCGATCATTATTTACAACATTCCGGGCCGTTCCATTGTCGACATGTCCGTCGAGACAATGGCGCGTCTTTATGAGTTAAAGAACATCGCTGGCGTGAAGGATGCGACCGCGAACATGGCGCGCGTCTCACAACAGCGCGCAGCGATGGGGCCGGATTTCAACCAGCTCTCGGGCGAAGACATCACCGCGCTCGGCTTCATGGTGCATGGCGGCCATGGCTGTATCTCGGTCACGTCGAACGTCGCGCCACGCCTGTGCGCCGAATTCCAGACGGCATGTCTCAAGGGAGATTTTGCAGGCGCGCTCAAGCTGCAGGACAAGCTGACGCCTTTACACATTAATTTGTTTGTCGAAACGAGTCCGGCGCCGATCAAGTATGCGATGTCGCTCATCAACAAGTGCGCCAATACCGTGCGGTTGCCGATGGTGCCGGCGAGCGAGAAGGCGCAGACGGCTGTACGCCAGGCGATGGTGCACGCCGGCCTGACCAATTAGTGGATGCCTCGGCGGGGTGAGCAATCTATTTCGCGTCATGGCCGGGCTGGTCGCTACAAAGTCGGGACCACCCGACTTTGTGGGATGCCCGGCACAAGGCCGGGCATGACGACGTCTTTTCGGGAGGCGACATAGCCATGCTCGAGGAATTCAAAAAGTTTGCACTCCGCGGCAATGTCGTCGATCTCGCCATCGGCGTGATCATTGGCGCTGCGTTTTCCGGCATCGTGAATTCACTGGTCGGCGACGTCATCATGCCAATGATCGGTGCAGTCACCGGCGGCATCGATTTTTCGAACTACTATATTCCGCTGTCATCGAAAGTGACGGCCACAACACTCGTCGAAGCGAAAAAACAAGGAGCGGTATTGGCTTGGGGAAGTTTTCTCACAATCACGCTTAACTTTGTCATCATCGCATTCGTGCTGTTTCTCGTGATTCGTGCAATCAACCAGTTGTCGCGCAAGGAAGCGGAGAAGGCCCCGCCGCCCACGAAGACCGAAGAGCTTCTCACCGAAATACGCGACCACCTCAAATCACGCTAAACGTCAATCACAAAACCATGGCCGCAAAACCCGAACGCCGCTTCAAGGTGGTCGCCGACAATCGCAAGGCGCGCTTCAACTATGCGATTGGCGAGACGTTCGAGGCGGGGATCGTCCTCACCGGGAGCGAAGTGAAGTCGTTGCGGGCCGGCAAGGCGACGATTGCGGAATCCTACGCCGATGCACGCGGCGGCGAACTTTGGCTGATCAATTCGAACATCCCGGAATACCTGCAAGCCAGCCGTTTCAATCATACCCCGAAACGGGCGCGCAAATTGCTGATGCAGAAGCGGGAGATCAGCCGCCTGGTCGGGGCGGTCGAACGCGAGGGAATGACCATCGTCCCGTTAAAGCTCTACTTTAACGAGAAGGGACGGGCGAAGGTCGAGATCGCGCTCGCCCGCGGCAAGAAACTGCACGACAAGCGTGAAACCATGAAAAAGCGTTCCTGGGAGCGCGAACGCGGGCGACTGATGCGGATGAAGGGGTGAAATCGTGGGAGTGCCGACGAAGCTTGATCATTGCGTGATTCACGTCACCGATTGGGACCGGTCGAACACGTTCTACAGCGAGGTCATGGGGGCCGAACTGGTGCAGCGACCGGCCGGTTGGGCCTATCGTTTCGGCGACAAGCAGCTCAACGTTCATGGACCGGGCGTGCAGCCCGCTGAAGTTGCGCGCCTGCCGGTGCAGCCCGGCAATAGCGATCTTTGCTTCGAATGGCAGGGCCCGATCGAGGGCGCAGTCGCGCATCTCAAGGCGCAGGGCATCGCTATTGAGCGCGGACCGATGCAGCGTTTCGGCGCGAAAGGTCCAGGCACGTCGGTCTATTTCCGTGATCCCGACGGCTCGCTCATGGAATTTATGAGCTATGGAGATACGAAATGACCGAAGCGCCGGGCACGCACAATCCGCAATTTCTGCCGCCGGGTATTCCTGTGCCGCAGGATGACGGCGCGGCGCGTCATCTGGCGGGCGCGAGAATAGCCGACGTGGCGCTGCCGGCGACCGAAGGCGCGCCGGTCAATCTGTCGAAGCTTAAGGGCCGTACCGTCGTCTATATCTATCCGCGAACGGGCGTGCCGGGTGTCGATCCGCCCGACGGCTGGGACCAGATCCCCGGCGCGAGAGGCTGTACGCCGCAGTCCTGCTCATTCCGGGATCATTTCGGCGAGCTCAAGCGGCTGGGGGTGGCGCAACTCAATGGCCTCTCGACGCAAGACACCGCCTACCAACGCGAGGCAGCAACGCGCCTGCATCTGCCGTTTGCGATTTTATCGGATGAGAAGCTGGCGCTGACCAGGGCGCTCAAGCTGCCAACATTCTCTGCCGCCGGAATGACTCTGCTCAAGCGCATGGCGCTTGTCATCGATGACGGCGCGATCACCAAGGCGTTCTATCCGGTTTTCCCGCCCGACAAGAACGCCGAGGAAGTGATCGCCTGGCTTCAGACATCGAACGCATGATCCCGAAAAGCATGTCCTCGGCCCTGACCGGGGATGGGAACCGGTTTTCGGAAAAGATCATGCTCTATCTAAATGTCGCCGCACGTCCGCAAAGACGTCACGAAACATTTCCGGCGTCAGCACGCCGGTATTCGTGTTGTAGCGGGAGCAGTGGTAACTGCAGAACAGCGCCATTGACCCGAGCTGGTGGCGGCTGCCGTGCCTGAAGGCGACCGCGGACAGTTTGGCGCCGAGCGCGCGCACAGTGCTCTCGTGCGCAATACGGCCGAGCACAACGACGGCGCGCAGTTTTTTCATCTCGGCGATCGTTGGCGTCAGAAAATCGCGGCAGGTTCTTATTTCTTCCGGAGTCGGCTTGTTCTCGGGCGGCACGCAGCGCACTGCATTGGTGATCCGGCAGTCGATCAGTTCAAGTCCATCGTCGGGATGTGCACCGTATTCACCGCGCGCAAAGCCGAACTTGCCGAGTGTCTCGTAGAGCAGAACGCCGGCATAGTCGCCGGTGAACGGACGGCCGGTCCGATTGGCGCCTTGCAGGCCGGGTGCGAGGCCCACGATCAACAGACGCGCATCAAGGCGGCCGAACGAGGGGACCGGCGCATTGAACCAGGTCGGCTCCTTGGCGCGCCACGTTTTGCGAAACGCCGCAAGCCGCGAGCAGCGCGGGCAGTCGCGCCCAGGCTTGCCGTCGGTCCCTGCCATAGCGCGTGATCCCGAAAAGTGGATACCGGTTTTCGGATAAGATCACGCGCAAACCAAAAACGCTATTCGAAGGACTCGTCGTCGTCATCGGCGCCGACAGGCACGCTGGCGCGCTGCGGCGTGGTTGGCGGTCGTTGCAGGAATTGAGGCGTGTGGCTCGCTGGCTCGCCGCGTTCTTCGCGCGGAGCACGCGCGGGGCGCTCGGACGGGTCGCGGCCAATCTTGCTTTGCAGCGTGACGATATCCGTGAAGACGTCGGCCTGCCGCCGCAACTCATCGGCTACCATTGGCGGTTGGGTGGTGACCGTTGAAATCACGGTAACGCGCACGCCTTTGCGCTGTACGGCCTCGACCAGCGAGCGGAAGTCGCCGTCACCGGAGAACAGCACCATGTGATCGATCGTGCCCGCGATTTCCATGGCATCGACCGCAAGCTCGATATCCATGTTTCCCTTGACCTTGCGCCGCCCGGTCTGGTCGACAAATTCCTTCGTCGCCTTGGTGACGACCGAATAGCCATTGTAGTCGAGCCAGTCGATCAGCGGGCGGATCGAGGAATACTCCTGATCTTCGATCACGGCGGTATAATAGAATGCGCGCAGCAGATAACCGCGCGACTGAAACTCGCGGAGCAGCCGTTTGTAATCGATGTCGAAGCCGAGGGACTTTGCGGTAGCGTAAAGATTGGCACCATCAATGAATAAAGCGATTTTTTCCCCGGGTACGGTCATTGTTTTTTCTCACAAACCATGAGTGGCGACTTCCAGATCTTCCCGGCAGGCAAACGCAGGGGTGCGTCGCTGCGCGTTTAGATCGGCGTTAACAGAGCATTGCAGCATCTCCAATCAATTGGGGTGCCGCCGCGCAATCACGCGGTACCGATAAAATCCCGTACAATCGGCTTGCCTGCGATCTCGCAAAGGTCGCGTAACAGACGGTTGCGGCTAAACCAAGACAAAAATGCTTGAAATTCCGTGCGCCAGAGGATACCTAGCGGGCAACTTCAGGACAAGTTCCACCAGATGGAGTGCCGAGCCGATGGCCCGCGTCACCGTAGAAGATTGCATCGATAAGGTCGAGAACCGCTTTGATCTCGTCCTGCTGGCGAGTCATCGGGCGCGCATGATTTCGTCCGGTTCGCAGATTACCCTCGATCGCGACAACGATAAGAACCCTGTGGTGGCGTTGCGGGAGATTGCCGAAACCACCGTATCGCCTGGCGACCTCAAGGAAGACCTCATCCATAGCTTGCAGAAATACGTCGAGGTCGATGAGCCGGAGCCCGAAGTGCCGCTTATTGGTGCGGGCGCAGGCGCCAGTGTGGACTCCGACGACACAGAGGTAACGGCTGACCGCATGACCGAGGAAGAGCTCCTCAAGGGTCTTGAAGGCCTGGCGCCCCCGGAAGAGCCGCCGGAAGAGGAAGCCGAGTGATCCCTGCGGTTTTTGCTTAATTCTACGTAACGGCCCGGCCAGAAGCCGGGCCGTCGCTTTTTATCAACCTGTCGGGCATAGCCTTGCAGCCACGGCGAAACCACGTGATATCTTGAGGTAGTTTCTTCCGGCCGGCTCGCGAGGCAGCAGATATGGCGCGTACGCGCTCTGATCTTCCGCGCATGCAGAAGCAGGCCCCGATCCGGGGCCCGCGCCCGCCGGCCGTTGCCGCTGCAGCGCAAACAACTGAAAAGCCTTCCCAGACGCGAAAGCTGCCGATGATGCGGCAGTACGACCTTATCGAGCGCGTGCGCCGCTACAATCCCAACACCAACGAAGCGCTGCTCAATCGCGCCTACGTCTACGCCATGAAAGCGCATGGCGAGCAGCGCCGCGCGTCCGGCGATCCCTATTTCTCGCATCCGATCGAGGTCGCGGCCATTCTGACCGAGCTCAAACTTGACGACGCGACGATTGCCGCGGCGCTGCTCCATGACACCATTGAGGATACCGAGGCCACCCGCGCCGAAATTGACAGCCTTTTCGGACACGACATCGGCAGACTGGTCGAAGGGCTCACCAAACTCAAAAAGCTCGATCTGGTCACCAAGGAAGCGAAGCAGGCGGAAAATCTCCGCAAGCTTCTGCTGGCAATCGCCGATGACGTGCGCGTGCTTCTGATCAAACTCGCCGATCGTCTGCACAATATGCGCACGCTCGAGTACATGCCGCCCGAAGCACGCCGGCGTGCCGCCGAAGAGACGCTTGAGATCTACGCTCCGCTCGCCGGCCGCATGGGCATGCATGCGATGCGCGAGGAGCTCGACGATCTTGCGTTCCGCGAAATCTATCCGGAAGCGTACGAGGTTGTGACGGCGCGTCTCAATTCGCTCACCGAACGCAGCAAGGTGCTGATCTCGGAAATCGAGAAACAGCTCGCCAAAAAACTGGCTGACCGCGGCATCGAGGCGAAGGTGGTCGGACGCCGCAAGCGGGCTTACTCGATCTGGCGAAAGATGGAACGCAAGTCGGTCGGCTTCGAGCAGTTGTCCGATATTTTCGGGTTCCGTGTTGTCGTAAAGACATTGGCCGACTGCTACCAGGCGCTCGGCATTGTCCATAGCACCTGGCCGATGGTGCCTGGCCGCTTCAAGGACTACATCTCTACGCCCAAGGGGAACGATTACCGGTCGATCCACACGACCGTTATCGGCCCCAGCAAGCAGCGGGTTGAACTGCAGATCCGTACGGTGGCGATGCACGATATCGCCGAGTACGGCATCGCGGCGCATGCTCTTTACAAGGACAATGTCGGATCTCCGACCGAGCTGCTGTCGCGGGAGTCGACCGCCTATGCCTGGCTGCGCCGCACCATCGAGCTGCTGGCCGAAGGTTCGAATCCTGAAGAGTTCCTCGAGCACACCAAGCTCGAATTGTTTCACGACCAGGTGTTCTGCTTTACGCCCAAGGGCAAGCTGATTGCCTTGCCGCGCAAGGCGACGCCGATCGATTTTGCGTACGCGGTGCATACCGACGTCGGCAATACCGCGGTAGGCTGCAAGATCAACGGGCAGATCGCGCCGCTCACGTCTGAACTCGTCAACGGTGACGAAGTCGAGATTGTCACCTCGAAAGCGCAAAGGGTGCCGCCGGCCGCCTGGGAATCGATCGTGGTGACCGGCAAGGCGCGCGCGGCAATCCGGCGCGCCACGCGCGTGGCAGTGCGCACGCAATATGCGGGGCTTGGACGCCGCATCGTCGAGCGCCTGTTCCAGCGCGCCAAGATCAATTATTCGGACGAAAAATTGACCGGCGCATTGCCGCGACTCGCTCGCGCCTCGATTGAGGACGTGATGGCAGCAGTCGGCCGAAGCGAGTTGAAGGCTTCCGACGTCGCCCGCGCGATGTATCCCGACTACAAGGAAGAGCGCGCTGCAGCGATGGCTGCAAAGCCGAAATCGGACAGCGGGTGGTTCGGCTTGAAGAAGCTGACGTCGGTAAAATTCAAGGTGCCTGACAGCGCCGCCGGACCGGCGATTCCGATCCGCGGCATCAACGGCGACTTGCCGGTGAGTTTTGCTCCAAACGGAGGCGCGGTGCCGGGTGATCGCATTGTCGGAATTCTTTCTCCCGGGGAGGGCATCACGATCTATCCGATCCAGTCGCCCGCTCTGAGCGAATTCGAGGACAAGCCCGAACGGTGGCTGGACGTGCGCTGGGACGAGGAGGAGCAGGCGCCGCGGCGTTTTCCTGCCCGGATCGAGGTGCAATCCGTGAACGAGCCGGGTTCGCTTGCGCAGATCGCACAAGTCATCGCCGAGCATGACGGCAACATCGACAACATACGCATGACGCGGCGCGCGCCCGATTTTACCGACGTGACGATTGATCTCGAGGTCTATGACCTCAAACATCTCACCGCCATCCTGGCGCAATTGCGCGCCAAGTCCGTGGTGGCGAAGGCCGAACGCGTCAATGGCTAAAGCATGATCCCGCAAAAGCAGGCCCCCGGACTTGATCCGGGGGTGAGGAACCGGTTTCCAGACAAAATCGTGCGCAAGGAGAACGCATGAATCGTCTTCGCCTGGGCGTCAATGTCGACCACGTTGCGACCATCCGCAATGCACGTGGTGGCCGTCATCCGGATCCCGTGCGAGCGGCCAAGGTTGCGATCGCGGCCGGCTGCGACGGAATAACCGCCCATCTGCGGGAGGATCGCCGTCATATTCGCGATGATGACATGGCGCGGCTGAAGGCGGAAATCGACAAGCCGCTCAATTTCGAGATGGCGGCGACCGAGGAAATGGTCGCGATCGTACTCAAGACCAGGCCGCACGCAGTCTGCCTTGTCCCCGAAAAGCGCACCGAACGCACGACCGAAGGCGGTCTCGATGTCGTCCGGCAGCGCAGCCAGCTTGCCCCGGTGGTGCACGAGCTAAAGCACGCCGGCATCAAGGTTTCGCTGTTCATCGGGGCGGCGCCGGCGCAAATCGAAATGGCGGCTGAACTCGGCGCGCCGGTGATCGAAATCCACACGGGCTCCTGGTGCGACGCGCTCACCGAAGGTCGAACCAAGGAAGCCGGCGCCGAGTGGCAGCTTATCCGTGATGGCGCGCTGCTCGCCGCAAGCGTTGGCCTGGAAGTCCATGCGGGCCACGGGCTCGACTATGCCGCTGCAGAGACGATCGCCGCGCTGCCGCAAGTGGTTGAGCTCAACATCGGTCATTTTCTGATCGGCGAGGCGGTATTCGAGGGTCTGGCTGAGAGCGTGAAATTCATGCGTGCGGCCATGGAGCGTGGCCGCAACAAGGCGCGCAAGGAAACCGCATGATCCCGAAAAGTGGATACCGGTTTTCGGACAGGATCATGCGCAAGGAGACAGCATGATCCTCGGGCTTGGCTCGGATATCGTCGACGTACGAAGAATAGCCAGCGTGATCGAACGCCATGGTGAGCGTTTCCTTGGCCGCATATTCACGGCAACCGAGCGTGCCAAAGCCGAGCGCCGTGCGAACGCAGCCGAAACCTATGCAAAACGGTTTGCTGCAAAAGAAGCCTGCGCCAAAGCCCTCGGCACCGGCCTCCGCCGAGGGGTGTTCTGGCGCGATATGGGTGTGGTCAATCTGGCGGGCGGGCGGCCCACGATGAAGCTGACCGGTGGTGCACTCGTACGGCTGCGATCGATCACGCCGCCCGGCTGCGAAGCCCGGATCGATGTCTCACTGACCGATGAAGGACCGACGGCACAGGCGATCGTCATTATCTCTGCCGTGCCTGCAACGACCCAGGCGGGCTCGCGTTGAGAGCAAGAACCTCATTCAGAACAAACATTTGCAACATGACCTTGTTGATTGCCTGGCAGGATCGCAGCCGCTACAAGGTCGCCGGGGCGCGCATGCCATTTGATGGGACGAAAGGCCGATGAGTGTGACATCCGGAACAAAACGAAAAGAGGGCGGCGTAGCCGAAACAGTACGCGTCATCATTCACGCGCTGATCATCGCACTGGTCATCCGGACCTTCCTGTTCCAGCCGTTCAATATTCCCTCCGGCTCAATGAAGGCGACGCTGCTGGTCGGCGATTACCTTTTTGTGTCGAAATACAGCTACGGCTACAGCAAGTATTCGTTGCCGCTGTCACCGCCACTGTTCGCGGGACGCCTCCCGAGCGACTGGTTGCCGCAACGCGGCGATGTGGTGGTGTTTCGGCTGCCCAAGGATCCGTCGACCGATTACATCAAGCGCGTGATCGGTCTGCCGGGCGACAAGATCCAGGTCATCGACGGCGTGGTCAACATCAATGGTGTACCGGTCAAGCGTGAACGCGCGCCCGACTTCATTGAAACGGAAGAAGGCACGCGGGACGCGCCGGTCAAACGCTGGAAGGAAACATTGCCGAACGGCGTGACCTATTTTTCGCTTGATCTGGTCGACAATGGTTTCGCCGACAACACCCAGGTCTACACTGTGCCGGCGGACCACTACTTCATGATGGGTGACAATCGCGACAATTCCACTGACAGCCGTTTCAGTCAGGTCGGAATGGTGCCGTTCGAGAATATCGTGGGCAAGGCGCAAATCATCTTCTTCTCGGTCTTTGAGGGCGAGCGCGCCTGGCAGTTCTGGCGTTGGCCAGTGTCCGTGCGCTGGGGCAGGCTGTTCACGATCGTCAGATGAGCCGCAAGGCCAAGGACAGGACGGCGCTCGAAAGCAGGATCGGCTATAAATTTGCCGATAAGGACTTGCTCGAACGGGCACTGACGCACATTTCCGCCCTGGCGGGAGGCAATCGCGCGGCCAGCTATCAGCGGCTGGAGTTTCTCGGCGACCACGTGCTTGGCCTTGTCATCTCCGACATGCTTTACCGCGCCTTCCCGAAGGCGAACGAAGGCGAGCTTTCCCGGAGGCTGGCCGATCTTGTGCGCAAGGAAACTTGTGCGGAAGTCGCGCGCGCAATGGACCTCGGGCCGGCCCTCAAGCTCGGCAATTCGGAATCGCACGCCGGTGGCCGCCGTCGCGCCACCATTCTGGCCGATGTCTGCGAGGCACTGGTGGGCGCCGCCTTTATCGACGGCGGTTACAAAGCGGCCGAGGAGCTGATCGTGCGTTTCTGGAGAGAGCGCATGATCAAGCCGCTGCGTCCGCTGCGCGACCCCAAAACAATGTTGCAGGAATGGGCGCAGGCGCGTGGCCTGCCGACGCCGGCCTATCGGGAGCTCGCGCGCACGGGCCCCCATCACGATCCGGAGTTCCGCGTTGCGGTGGTGCTGCCTGATCGGCCGCCGGCAGAAGGGCTCGGCAGCTCAAAGCGCGCGGCCGAACAAGCCGCCGCCGCCGCGATGCTTACGCGCGTCGGCGTGGCGGTGGACAAGCTTGATGGCTGACGTTCATCCGCAAGATGGCAATACAAACTGTGGCTTCGTCGCGCTGATCGGCGCCCCGAATGCCGGCAA
>DASYSQ010000140.1:0-8565 GCA_036003145.1 Pseudolabrys sp. | reverse complement strand
GGTGGTCAAATTTGTCAGCAACTCGAACTTCGACGCTAAGTAGATCGGCAACTCGCCTGGACTTGCGCCCTTTAAAATCTGGTCGACATAACTCCCGAGGCGGCGGAAAACATCTGCAAGGGAGGGACCATACGCCATGAGTCCCCCAACCTCGAAATGCTCACGATAAGGATAAACCGTCGGCAGCCGGCCGTTATACGCCAAGTGAACGATAAGCCGCCGGTAGGTGACGTGTTCCAATTGATCGCCGATGATGAGCCCGTCCACATGTTCCTGCGCCATCGATTGTAATACGCGTCGGTATCCCTTCTCATCGATCGGACTTTCGATAGGTGGCCCAAGCAGAGAGATGTGCAACTGCTGAGTAGTTTCCCGTAACGCATTCACCTGCGGCAGGTTCCATATCTGATGCGAACCGAGGAACCCAACCTTCGATGCTGTCGGGATGGCTTCTCGCAAGACCTGCAGACGTTTGCCCCAGATG
This sequence comes from Pseudolabrys sp., assembly GCA_036003145.1. GTDB lineage: Bacteria > Pseudomonadota > Alphaproteobacteria > Rhizobiales > Xanthobacteraceae > Pseudolabrys. The sequence goes on along the minus strand of DASYSQ010000140.1, from coordinate 8,081 downwards.
TCGAGCCCCGCTTCTACACTTACACCGGTGATGTTTCCTCCCGGCCGAGCGATGCTGGCCACAATGCCAAAAGGAACGGGATCGGCCATTACCGCGACGATCGGGATCGTATCGGTCGCCGCCTTCAAACTCAAAACCAGTCGGGACGCGGCTGCGACGATGATATTTGGATTTGTACGCACCACGTCATGCGAGAGTTCGGTGTAGCGATTCTCCCGCCCTTCCGCAGAGTAACGTGCCACGGATAGATTCTGTCCCTCGACATAGCCGAGCCGACGCAATTCTTTGAAAAACGCTGGGTAGTACGGATTGCTCCCACTTTCAATAATGTCAGCAACAGGTACCGAGGGGTGAACGATCGCAATACGATACGCTTTTGCCCTAAGCTGCTGGGCGCGCGCAACGACCGGGCATGCTGCCGCCCCGCCAAGCAGCGTGATGAACTCGCGGCGCCTCAATTGATCGAACTGCATCCGGTCACCGTTGGACTGGGTACGATCGTACGATAATCGATTTCACGACGAGCGTATGCTGGCCGTTTTGCAAGATGAAAGTTGCCTATTGCACCTAGGTATAGGTTTCGCCTTCTCATCCCGATACCAAAGTAGTGCGCCATCACCGCGCAAGTCGTTCTTTTTGTGATGGACGACACAGCGCATCCGGTTAATCGAAATTAGTGTCGGGATAAATCGAGAGCGAAAGCCCTCTCCTGAAAATCCAAGGAGACCAAAATGAACAAACAATGGGAATCGGAACGATCGCGCATCGAACATGCAGACGATGCCAGGATCACCTTCACCATCGCACTACATGGCGAGCATGCTTGGGAAATGCTGCTGGAAGATCGTGACCACTACCACAGCATCAGCCATGGGTGGGCAACTGAAAATCCGCACGACTGGGAAGAAGCCATCGCGCCCGTGTTGCGTCGGCTCTTCGCCAATGGTCGCTTGGGGCTCGCGACAAATGTTCCCATGTATGATGCGCCCAACGGTAGCTCCGCTAACACTAACGTTCCCATGTATGATCCCCCCCTCTGTAGCCCCGCAACACGAGCAGAAATCAATCTGAACGTCGGTCAGGAGTATTCCCACCGAGTGGCGGCGTGACCGGTGCCGAGGCCCATCTCCTCCAAGCCCTGGTCGCTTCCGTCTCCTTGGCGACCAGGGCTTCGTTTATTACCGGCGACATTCATCGCAACGGGCTGCACCCACTACCGTACACAAGCAGAATGTCCGCTTTGGTCAAAAGCAGACATGTGCAGTGCACTAGCCGATGTCCGTTTTGTGCCAATAGCAGACATTTCCACTCTGTGGGTTAGTGTGTTGTGGATGCTTTGAGACACATGCACAATCTCCTCTGGTATGACAATTATTGCGGCTGATGAACAAGACGGAGCCAATACATGGCTCGATTTGCCGCCCACAACGCGGCAAACTTGGTCAGCAATCGCCGTCGCTGCAATTGTGGTGGTCGCTTTTGGAGCCGTCGCCCCATTCGCCGGCCGCCCATTGGCGACGCTCAACGCGTTCTTTCCCTCGCTAGACGCCATAGTTTTCGTCAGCGATTTGATTACTGCGGTTTTATTATTTGCTCAGTTTTCGATTTCACGTTCACGTTCGATCTTGGCACTAGCGAGTGGGTACCTTTTTACGGCACTGATTGTCATTCCGCATGCTCTGACTTTCTCTGGCGCATTTTCGCCAACAGGACTCCTCGGTGCAGGTCCCCAAACTGGGTCGTGGCTTTTTATCTTTTGGCATTTTGGGTTCGCCGCAACCTTATTCGCCTACGCACTGCTCAGGGACGAAAAACGTGCAAAGGCCACTTCAGGGGCGACGACGCTACCTGCGATTGGCTGGAGCGTCGCGACCGTGCTCGGCTTGGTGTGCGGTCTTACATGGCTCGCCACTAAAGACGCTACGCTTCTGCCGACCATAGTTCTGGACAATAACCGATTGAGTCCGTTTGTGATTTATCCTGTTTCGTTAACAATGCTGATTGCCGCGAGTGCACTTATCGTATTGCTGTTCCGGCAACGCTCGGTACTTGATCGATGGCTCGTGGTCGTGGCCCTCGTGTACATTGGGGAGCTGGCATTCAGTGGCTTGTTTCCTAGTGTCCGCTTCAGTGTCGGCTTTTACGCGGGGCGCGTGTTTGCGCTCATTACATCGAGCATCGTTTTGATCGTTCTGTTGGCGGAAACGATGCGGCTCTACGTGCGACTAGCGCGCTCGAACGTGATGCTGCAAGCCGAACGGAATAATAAGCTGATGAACCTCGAGGCGATGGTAGCTTCGATTTCACACGAGATAAGACAACCTCTGGGCGCGATCTCCGCGAGCGGTACTGCGTCATTGTTATCTCTTGAACGGACATCACCCAATCTTGAGGTGGTACGGTCGGATCTAAAATTGATTGTTGAAGAGAGCCATCGTGCCAGCCAAGTGTTCAACAACATTCTGGCCTTGTTCGGGAAAGCCGGTAGAGGACACGAGCCGGTCGATGTGAATGAGATCACGTTGGAAGTACTACACATTCTAGGCGGAGATTTAAGAGATCACGGTGTTACGCTTCGCACCGAGCTGATGTCCGAACGACCGCTTGTCATGGGCCATCGGGGTCAATTGCAGGAGGTCCTGCTTAACTTGGTCCGTAACGCGATTGAAGCAATGGACGCCGTTAAGAGCGGAAGTCGGATGCTGCTGGTGAGAATTGAGCGTCATGCCAGCGATAATATTGTCGTAGCAGTTGAAGACTCCGGACCGGGACTTGATCCAGAGAAATTGGACGGCATATTTGATGCATTCGTTTCTACAAAGCCGCAAGGAATGGGATTGGGACTGGCAATTTGCCGGATGATTATTGAACGTCATCACGGTCAACTGTCGGCGTGGTCCGGCAACACAAGAGGCGCAGTGTTCCAATTCATTCTGCCAATTACAAAGGCTTAGGCGGTACTTGCCGGATGTCCGCTATGGGTCAAACGCAGACATGTGCGGCGCACCAGGCCATGTCCGCTTTGTGCCAATAGCGGATCGGAGCTTATTTAGCGGCGGCCGTGTCATAACTAATCATCATTGTTTTGTGCAGCACTTGAAATATGACAGCCGTCGACCACCCAAATAATAGCGCGCCATTCATCGCCGTTATTGGACCAAGCAGCCGCCAAGCCTCTACCGGTATCACGTCACCATAGCCAAGTGTGGCGTAGTTCACGAATGCGAAATACACGAGGTCTGTGCCGGCCGGCGCAGCGTCCACAATAGAGTAGGCCAGCGACCAAACAAACACCTCAAGAACATGCGCGGCCATCAAGACCGAAACAGTTGCAATCATAGTGGCGATCAGGCGCAGCGACGGATGGCTTCTTTTTTTTGTACTCAATGGTCGTGCTACGCGCACCACCACGGTCATCACCAACGAATGTATTGTAATGTTACAAACACTAACGATGCCGCCTACCAGAAATTGGATCAGCATGACTATCACGACCTTGTAAAATCGGCAGGGTGCCTATTAGCATAGATCAGTTTAAACGCTACGCGAGCAGTCGCACTCGCCCGGTCGCGATCTCACACACCGCTCCAACAACCTTTATGCGGCCCTCTGCCATTCGCGCGCGCCCTTCGGGCGTCTCGTGGAATTGACGCATGGACCAACGGACATTGGCCTCGATGGCGCGCTCAAGCCTTTGCTGTGGCGGAAGCTGCGGGTCGACCTCGTCGAGACCCGGAAGCATATTCTGGAGCAACAACTGGATGCGCGAACGCTCTTGCGCGCCCTGGAATTTCACCGCAAACGCCGCCTGCACCGCGCCGCAGCCTTCGTGTCCGAGCACCATGAACAGTTGTGTCCTAAGGTGCGTGCCCGCGTATTGGAGGCTGCCCCAGACCTCGGGCGACACAACGTTACCCGCTACACGAATGACGAACAGGTCGCCGAATTTCGCATCGAAAATCAGCTCCGGCGGCACCCGCGAGTCGCTGCAACCGAGAATGGCTGCAAACGGGTGCTGGCCTTTGATGAGATCGGCGAGTATCTCGCTAGGCGCCCGCGTAAAGCGCGGCTTACCCCGCAAAAAGCGCGCGTTGCCTTCCATCAAGCGCGAGAGCGCTTCGTCTGCGCCGACCGGGCAATCATCGTCGTTGGGGCCAATCATCGTTGCCCAAAGCATACTCTTTTTTCAGCATCATGGCCCGTTGGTAGAGAATATAAGTTTCATGCCAATGTCCGCTTTGGGTCAAAAGCGGACATGTGCAGCGCAAAAGGCCATGTCCGCTTTACCCCCGAAAGCGGACATGTGCGGTGCATTAGGTCATGTCCGCTAAGTGCCAATAGCGGACATCATTCATCACGTCCGCTTTTGCCACCATCGCCGACCAAGGCGAGCACCTCACTCGTCTGCCGGCCGACTGGGCCCGATCTGCGGTGCGCGCACCGGCTTTGCCATTCCGTAAAAGATCGTCACGCCCTGACCACCGCAGCGGGTTGATAGCACTTCGTCAGGGACACCAAAGCAGCTGTCTATGTCCTGCCAATTGTTCATGACCCACACGTTGCCCGCAGGGTCGACGGCAAGGTCAGTCTGCATTTTTAGGCCGCCGCCAACGTACCCCCCTGGCGGCGAGATCTGTTCGCCAGTCTTCATGCCCGGTGGGCAGTTCTCAGTGCGGACGCCGCACAGCTGCACGATTGGACTATTGGCTCCCGCGAAGTTGGAGATCCAGACATTGTCATTGCCGTCAATGGTCGCAGCCCAAGGACCGGGGAGCCCACCGCCGGTGAAGGGCGAGCCGGGGTGTTCGCTGCCATCCGGCCGCAGCAGTGTGACACTGCCGCCATCGCGTCCGCCCCTTTGCTTGAACATCGCACGCGTCAGCTTTTCATCAGCGTTGCCGCCCAGCTTTAAGGTGGCGATCATATCGGCCACCACAAACGCTCCCCGCATCGAACTGCCCAGCCTGTTTGTCACCCAGATGTTGCCTTGACTATCAATGCCAAGTCCACTCCCGCTCCAACCTGTGTTGAACTTCTCAACCTTGTTCGGGTCAGAGGCTGGAAATCGCGTCACGTGTGCACCAAAAGCATTGGTCACCCAGATCCGGCTCTGTTGGTCGATGCCAAGGTGGAACGGGCCCACAAACGACTTGCACGGCTCTTCCTTGTCGCCCTCGCAAACAATCCTGCCTTTGCTCAAATCGCCTTTGGGAAAGTGGATGAGTTGGCTCTTCGTGATACCGACGACCCACACGTCACTGCTGGGTGTAACAATGACGCCCTGCATCAGTCCTAGCTTGCCATCGAACGTAATACCTTCTGGTGGCGTCAACGGCTTGCCGCTCTTGTCGAACACCGAGATCGACTTGCCGCCGTAACTGGTGAGCCAGGCATTGTCCTTGGCATCAACAGCCGCGCCGAATGTGCCCCCTTGCATCCCGCCGCCGGCAAAGCCCGTGGTGATCGGTGAGAGGGGACGACCATTCGGAGCGAACTTGCTGGCGTTGCCCTGCCACAGCGTGTCCTGCCCCTGCCATCCGATCGTAAAATTGTCGCCGACCCAAAGGTTACCCTCGCTGTCGAACATTGCTTTTCCGCCAGCGCGATACCCGCCACCATCAAACTTGAGCGGCAGTACCCACGCGCTCGGCGGGAAACTGAGATACGGCATGAACGGGACAGCGCGCATCGTTTTGCCCGCTGGCACCGGATAGAACTCATCCAGCAACGCAAAGAGTTTCTCGGGCTGATACCACGGATAACGAGCGATCGACTGAGCCGCCGTGAGCGTGTTGGTGGGGGCAGCGCCCTTTGGTGGGGTCGCCGCTGCGAAGAGTTTGCTACATGCATCTGGCGTCACCTGCTTGACGCAAGCGGAGAGCACGTCGGCGAGCGTCGCAAAGTTCGCCATTGTTGGCGTCTGGCCGCTGTTGAGCGGGTCCTGGATTGCGGAGCCCCAGCCACCGGTTTGGAGATCAACGAAATTTGGCACATTGCCGGCGGCGATCTTGAGGCCGAGCGCGTTGCCTTTGATCGCTTCTCCGTCCAGAAACTGCGCGTGTGTCCACACCGAAGCGACGGTCGTCATCTCATTCACAATGACATTGGTCGGAGGCGTGCTGCCGAGTACGGTCATCAGCGCAATGGCGGAGTTGTCTCCGCCTGCTGCGCTCGCGGAAGATCGGCCACCTTTCGCTACCAGATAAAGAGTAGCGCCATTGCCATCCGCGCTAAGCGCAAATCGGCCATCAGCGTCAGTTCGGGCCTGCGCCAGCTGTTTCGGCGCGCCCGATCCTTCGGCCCACACGGTGACAGTAGAGCCTACGATGGGCGCTCCTGCGCCGAGGACCCGACCGCTGATGCTATCCGCCGCAAACGTGGGCCCACTGGAGAGAATGATGGCCGCCGCGCAGGCGAAAGACTTGAGACGCTTCATATCCGGTTTCATAGGGTGCCCCTTCGTTTGGTCGTGCTCGACCTGCGAACCAAGTCCACTGGCGGAAATTGGTGGGGATTGTTACGGGCGACTTTGCCACTGGAAATTGCCCTTTGGGGCAATCGCCGCGTTCACCGAATGTCCGCTTTGGGTCAAAAGCAGACATGTGCGGTGCACTACCTTATGTCCGCTTTACCCCCGAAAGTGGACATGCGCAGTGCACTAGCTGAAGTCCGCTAAGTGCCAAATAGCGGACATCCCGCCCGCTTTACACCCAATAGCGCAATTCGGCGTGAGCCTTTAGTGGCGGTAACTGTCCCATTTTCATGAAGAAAGTTCGCTATCGTGTGAGCTATCTCACATACGAGGTCGCAGCACGGCCAATACACTACCCGCAATACGAATTGCCATGTACACGATTATAGGGAGCGTCAAATGTCACGCGAATCGGATTCCAGCCGCATTGAGCAAGTTATCATGCTCGGCGGGTTGGCGTTGTATCTCGTACTGGCCACCGTCATACCCGCCTAGGCAACCAGCGCGTTTGATGGTGTTTCGAAATTGCGTCGCGGCTTGAATAAAATTCAATCGAAATTTGGCGGAGGTCGGCGGCGGTGTTTGCGCCACGTTGAGGAGACAGGGCAGCAATGAGCGTGAGACCACTTCACGTAATGCTGATGGGAGCGGCCGTTATCCTCTCAACAATTGCTCCAGTTCCAGCGTTTGCAGAATTTGAAGTTCAAACATTTGCAGAATTTGAGAAAACTGAGTGGGATGTTCAAGATCTATACAAACAGTGCACACACAAAGGAAGTCTTGATGCAATTTTTTGTTTGGAATTTATTTCAGGCGTAGCACGTCAGGTCTTTACGAACGGTCTGGCATTGAAAGAGATTAAAGGTACCCCCGATTTAATGACGATTTCTATTCCTTCTGCATGTCCAAAATCATTTGTATCAAATGACGCGATGGTTGAGGCCTTCAACGAGTGGGCAAACCGACATCTTGAAACATGGAGTTCAAGCGCACAAAAAGGAGTAATGCAAGCCATGCGCGACACATGGCCATGTTTTTGATGAAAACCCGCGTTGCGCTGCGTGTGACGGCGTGTCCGCGCGATGTCCGCTCTTATTCCGAAAGCAGACATTTGCAGCGCACCGGGCGATGTCCGCTTTGCTCCTAAAGTGGCTGGTAGGAGAGTTTGCTCACGTGAATAGCGACATAGCGGTCTGAATTTGATCAGCTGCAGCGGTCACTAGCTCATTATAGTCTGTATGACCTTGGGCCGCTGCCTTTAGGATGCATTCAGCGAGATACACCTTAACCGCCGCTGTTACGTACGCGGTGGGTACTCTTGTCATGACATCTTCAAGCGCATTTCTCATGTCTCGGATAAGTCGCGGTGTGAATTTCGGCATAACATCATCCATTCACGACCTCGCTCGCCGTCACCGGTATTTCACCATCACGGTATCCAAGTGGTGACAATGCAAGCACTCAAACGTGCGCTTGTCATAACCGGGTTTGTCGGCAGGTTCGATCCATGCAAGTCGCATAGAAGAGCGACAGTCCGGGCATCGCCTGTCGCTAATCTGAGGAACTCGCGGCAAATCAATTTCTGACCGCAACATTCACGCCTCCTTGT
>DASYSQ010000139.1:0-5334 GCA_036003145.1 Pseudolabrys sp. | reverse complement strand
GATCGCGAAGCGGGGCATGTGACGGTTCATCCCGTGCGAGCCGGGTCCGTGCGAACCTGACATCATGCCGCCGTGACCGCCTCGGCCTCCGCCGCCACGAGCAAAGGCTTCACTCTCCGCACAAATGACGCTCAGAAGCGGCGCGGTTGCGGCTGCGAGAACAAGAATGACTTTCACGCGCATAGGATTGCCCCAGCAATGGCACGATCAGCTCATGCCTGACGGTCGTACAAATTGACCGCCAGTGGCAAATCACAAAGTCGCGGTTAGTTAAGTTAACGCTATGCGCCAGCGTCAAGGCTGCTCGGGCACCTGGATTGTGCGGGCGATCGAGCCCGATCCGCCAAGCGGAAATATTTTGTCCGAGGTAGTTGATCGTGCTCGCGCCAAAGGAAATGTTTTGGTCCAGCTGAGTGGTGACCATTTCGTAGCGGCTGTCGTGTAGCGGGACTTGTGCCGAAGCTTGCGTGCTTACACCCGCCAGCGCTGCGACGAGCGTCATCCAAAAGATGCGTGATACTCACGCGTTAACCTCAAGAATCAAGCTTAATTTCACCGGCCGCTGTCGAGGGCCGCCTGCGAACTCTCGCGCATCTACGCCGGCCTGTGCGACATTGTGGGGCCGCATGACGTCGGCAAGCGTGGGCACATGAACTGGCATCGTGGCCTTCTCAGATTATGGGTCGTCTTTTTGCTGGTCTGGCTGCTGGCGTGCGGCGCGTGGGGTCTATCCCAATGGCACGCCGGGATAGGTTCCAGATTTCCGGTCACCGACCCGAGTGGATTGAAATTTATTGTCACCGCTCCCGTTGGAACGCCAAAGACCGAAATTCTACCGTTTCTGCGCCGCTCGGACGTCGTGAAAAGGTGGCAAGTTGATTGCAACAGGGAGCGCAGCGCTTCGTGCAGACGGGAGATTCCTGTTCACATGCCCGGGGTCATGGAAGACTTCGTGAGGTTTCTCGTTTTTGCAATCTCGATACCGTTCGTGGTTCTTTTCCTTGGACTTGTCGGCTCCTGGGTAATTTTCGGTTTCAGGAGACCGGCCGGCCCAAAGCCCTGAATCCGGGTTTCGCGCAGCTTTTGCATCGGCGCAGTCCCGCCCCGAATAGATCAATCCCTTGATTTCCAGCGTTTTTTTGCGCTGATTTATTCGCTTGTTTCCCTTTGGGCCAATTGTCGTCGTCCGGACTGGATGCGGTATTGATGAGGGGTGGCAGCCACAGACCTCAGCCCGTCAGTGGATTCTCGAACTGGTTCTTCGACGCGGATGCATCACGAAATGCTCGCCCGCGCCATTTTAGAGATGAGGTCTGTGGCGGCGGCCCATCGCCGCATTCGGCAATTCGGACGGCGATCTTCAGATGCTCGAATGGACGACCAAGGCGGCTGCCACTCCGGCGCTTGCCCTGATCGTCCACCACATCGACGCTGAGCGCGAATATGCCCACGATCGCGACACTCATTTTGGCAAGCTCGACAAGGCCCTTGACGCGGCCAAGCTTAACAATTGGACTGTTGTTTCCATGAAGGATGAATGGAAGCGTATCTTCAAATTTCAGTAGTCAAACTCGCCTGCCCAGAAGGCGACAGCGCGCCGCGAGAATGAACGCTGGGTACTCGGGAGAGAGAACATGACCAGGCTTGAAATAATGGCTGCAACGACGGCGGTAATAATCTGCGCATCGCCGCTTGCCGTGCGTGCCGACGAGGTACCGACTTACGATGTCCGAAAAAGCTGCAAGACTGACACGCAAGCTTATCAGGGTCCGGGCACTGCGGCTCCGGGAGCAAACACGGCGTCGGCATGTGTGGCGGATGAACAAACCGCACGGGCTACGCTCGTCACTCAGTGGACGCAGTTTGCGCCGGATTCCAGATCAAGGTGCACACAAATGGTCGGTGACCCTGCCGGCCCGCAGAGCTATGTGGAATTGCTCACCTGCCTTCAGATGGCGAAGGACGTGAAATCTTTGCCCAAGTGATCCGTCCCGCGTGAATTTTCGCGGCAGAAACGGAATCCTGGCCGCCGGCTCCGTGGCGGCGGTACTGGTTTTTTTGTTCGGAAGTCTTTGGCAATTTTTGCACGTGCCGGTGGCGCGTGCCGCGGATAGTCACGTTCCCGCGTTCGTCGGTAGCGAAACCTGCGCCGGCTGTCATCAATCCGAAGCGAACCTGTGGCGCTCCTCACAGCACGAGCGTGCAATGGCTCATGCAACGGATAAATCCGTGCTGGGCGATTTCAACGACGCGAGTTTTGACAATTACGGCGTACGCTCGCGTTTTTTCCGCAAGGATGGGAAATTCCTTGTCGAAACCGATGGGCCCGACGGGAAGCTCGCCATCTTTGAGGTGAAATACACCTTCGGCGTCGACCCGCTTCAGCAATACCTGATCGAATTTCCCGACGGACGCGTCCAGGCTTTGTCCATCGCGTGGGATTCCCGGCCGAAGGATAGAGGCGGGCAACGCTGGATTCATCTCTACCCCAATGAGCAAATCAAGCACGATGACATTCTGCATTGGACCAAGCTCAATCAGAACTGGAATTTCATGTGCGCCGAATGCCATTCGACCGGCATTCGCAAGAACTACGACGCGGTAAACGACCGCTACGCCACGACCTGGGCGGAGATCAGTGTCGGATGCGAAGCCTGTCACGGGCAGGGGTCCAATCACGTTGGCTGGGCGCGAGCCCAGCAAAGCTGGTGGCCATTCGGAAAGATGAAAGATCCAACGAAGGGGCTGATCGTTCAGTTTGATGAGCGCGCCGGCGTCACATGGACGCAAAACGACAGAACCGGAATGCCTCAGCGCAATGGAATGCCGTTGGGGCCGCGCAAGGAGGTGGAAACCTGCGGCCTGTGCCACGCGAGGCGCGATCCGTTTTCCGACAACTGGATTCCCGGGCAACCGCTTTCAAACACACATTTGCCAACGCCGATCATCCGCACATCGTCTTACCCCGATGGACAGATGCGCGACATCGAGGAAATTTATAACTATCTGCCGTTCAGGCAGAGCAGGATGTTTGCTGCGGGCGTGACCTGCAGCGACTGTCACGATCCACACAGCGCCGCGCTGCGTGCGCCCGGAGATGGCGTGTGTGGGCAATGCCATATGGCGAGCAAGTATGAGAGCGTTTCACACCGTCACCATGAGAATGTGAGCGGCTCGATACCTTGTGCGTCCTGCCACATGCCTGAACGCAAATACATGATCGTCGACCGGCGGCACGATCACAGCTTCCGGATTCCCCGGCCGGATCAGTCGGCGAAGCTGGGTACTCCGAACGCATGCAACGATTGCCACACCGACAAGCCCGCCCAATGGGCGGCGAGCGCCGTGGAGACGTGGTACGGGCCGCAGCGGAAAGGGTTCCAGACCTATGCAGAGGCTTTCCACTCTGCATGGACGCGGCAGGCAGATGCTGAAAGGCTTCTTGGTCAGGTCGCATCGGACCGCAACGTTCCTGCCGTTGCCCGGGCCAGTGCGTTGACGGCGTTGTCGGCTTATCTTTCGCCAGCCAATATCAATCTGGCCCAGAAAGGGCTTGTGGACAGCGATCCCATGGTGCGCGGCGGTGCCCTTTCGATGTTGGAGGGCGTTCCGGCCAATCAACTATGGCCACTCGTTTCGCCTTTGCTGTCGGATCCAATCGCAGGCGTGCGCATCAGGGCCGTATCGCTGCTTGCGGGGGTTCCGACTGCGAGCCAACCAGGCACCGATCGTGAAAGTTTCGACCGGGCTGCAGCCGAGTTTCTCGCCGCGCAGCGTCTCAACGCGGACCGGCCAGAAGCGCGAACGACCCTCGCCAATTTCCTGGCGCAGCGCGGCAAATCTGTCGAAGCTGAAACCGAATACAAGGCAGCATTGAAGTTAAGTCCGCAATTTACGCCCGCTGCGATCAATTTAGCGGACCTTTATCGCGCATTGGAGCGCGGCCCCGACGGATTGAAGGTCCTGCGCGAGGCCATCACCGCGGTGCCTCAGGATGCAGGTCTTCATTACGCGTTCGGATTGGCGCTCATTCGTCAGAAACAGAACGATGAGGCGCTTGCCGAACTACGTCGCGCCACCGAACTGGCGCCTGATCAGTCCCAATACACGTACGTCTATGCCGTTGGTCAGCATTCTGCAGGACACGTCGAAGATGCGATCACGACCCTCAAGGAAAATTTGAACAAGCATCCGGCCGATCGGCAGACATTGCAGGCGTTGATCACCTTCAACCGCGATGCCGGAAATATCGCGTCCGCTCTGGATTACGCTCAACGTTTGGCTCAGTCCGCTCCGGAGGACAGGCGGATTGCGGATCTGGTCGAAGGCCTTAAACGGCAATTGGAATCGCCGCCGCGGTAGTGTTGGGGCCCCGATTTGAAAAGCCCTCGGACCAGTTGACCCGAGGGCTTTCTTGAATGTTTTCTCGCGAAGAGAAGCCTATTTCGCTGCGACGACCTTCTGCCGCTGCTCGCCCAGTTTTTCAATACCGAGCGTCACCACATCGCCGGCTTTGAGAAACACCGGCGTGGGCTTCATACCGAGGCCGACGCCCGGCGGCGTGCCTGTGATGATGATGTCGCCCGGCTCCATCACGAAGAACTGCGAGCAGTACCACACCAGATGCTCGCATCCAAAGATCATGGTCTTCGTGTTGCCGCGCTGGCGCTTCTCGCCATTGACGTCGAGCCACATGTCCAAATTCTGCGGGTCTTTGATCTCGTCCTTGGTGACGAACCAGGGGCCGACCGGTCCGAAAGTCTCGCAGCTCTTGCCCTTGTTCCACTGGCCGCCGCTGCGCTCGATCTGGAACACGCGTTCGGATACGTCGTTGCCCAGGAAATATCCGGCAATGGCATCCTTTGCCTTGTCCTGCGTCAGATAGCGCGCCCGCTTGCCGATGACGATGCCGAGTTCGACCTCCCAGTCGAGCTTGCTCGATTCGCGCGGGGTGATCGTGTCGTCGTTCGGCCCGCAAATGCAGCTCGGCGCCTTGTTGAAGATGATCGGCTCCTTCGGAATCGGCATACCCGCTTCCGCCGCGTGGTCGGAATAGTTGAGTCCGATGGCAATGAAGTTGCGCACGCTGCCAATGCAGGGGCCAAGTCGCGGCTTGCCGGATACGGGCTTCATCCGCTTGAGGTTTGCCTTTCTGATTTTCGCAAGGCCACCCGAGGCGAGCATCTCGCCATCGATGTCCTTCACGATGCGTGACAGGTCGCGGATCTTGCCGTCGTCACCGATGATGCCGGGTTTCTCGCGGCCGGGCGCGCCAAAGCGAACGAGCTTCATTTGAAAGTGTCTCCCGTGAGCGTTCTGTTTTTGAAGGTTAGA
>DASYSQ010000138.1:0-14344 GCA_036003145.1 Pseudolabrys sp. | reverse complement strand
CAGCGAGATCGCGCCATGCGCGAGCGTGCGTACGGTGCCGGTCGGTATGACGCGACCGCGCAGCCGCTCGGCCCAGGACTCGGTGTCCTGCTTCACCGTGAGATCGAGGGCAGGCTCGTGGCCATTGGCAGCCGCAATCGCCCGCGCGGTATCGCTACCGTAAATTCCGGTCCAGCGTTTGAGCAGCCATTCCGGCGTATCGCGTGAAATATCGTCGAACGATGCGGTCGCCCCGTGCTGGGCCACCCGGCGGAGCACGGCGTTGACGAGCCCGGCATATCGTCCGGCGCGGCGATCGGCCTGCGCCAGCCGGACCGAGAGGTCGACAGCAGCATGATCGGGCACTTCGAGCCAGAGAATCTGTGCTGCACCGAGCAGGAGGATCGTTTCGGCCCGCGGCGCATCGGCGGGAAATCCTTTTTCAAGGTAGCCGCCAACGAGATGACGCAGTGTGCCGAGGCGCCGCAAAACGGTTGCCGTGAGCCGCCGCGCCAAGGCACGGTCCCGCTCGGCAAGGGCAGGCAAGCCCGGATGCGCGTTCTTGCCCGAGAACTGCTCATCCAGGGCAATTCGCCGCCGCAGAACGCCGTCGAGGATATCGGCAGCAATTCGTCGAGCGGCGAGGCCGGGGACTTCCGGCTGGGGGGACGTGCGCGGACGCGCCATACCCGGATAGTTGCCGCTAAATTGTGTCCGGGTCGCGAACTTCCACCGAAAATGTCAGAAAACGCACAGCTTTTCGTTGAGAGCAGCTACTTGCCTTCCGCCATGGCACGCAGTTTGCGCTTGCCCTCCTCGGAAGCCTGCGCAGCCTTGCCCGCCCTATCCATGTGAGCAGTCAGTTTCGCCCGTGCCGCAGGGTCGCTGACGACCGGAGAGCCCCCGCGGAATGTGATCGTATCGCGGTGCTCGTCGAGATAGGCGGCAAGATCTTCGATCGCCGGAAGCATGCCTTGGATCAGCGGGACCAGCTCGCGAAAGACCTTTGCCGGGGTGGTGACCATGCGGTCGTAGGCGATATCGTAGACCGCCTTCAAATCCGGCGGTTGCTTCAAGGCTTTGCGCGCCGCGTCAGCATCCCCTTCAGCCTTATCCAGCTCGGACTTCATGTTGACCATGCCGGCTTTCAACACGGGAAGAATGGCACGGTGATCTCGCAAATCTTCAAGCGAACGAGGAGTGCCAATCTGCATGGCACGCGCGAGGTCCTTGGAAATCGATGTGTCCAGCTTGTGGTGAAAACCGTTCATGATGCGGTAGTGGTCGGCATAGGGGCCGAAATCGGCGACGTCCTTGTCCGACATGATGGGAATGTGCAGGCCCGGTTTGTCGATCACCCGCGTTTTCAAAAACGTGATGAAGGCGCGGCGTTGCTGCGGCTCGCTGTCGATACACCCGCCAGTGGCGAGTGCGAGGACAAGAGCTCCCGCAAGCGCAAACGCACGGCGGCTCGGCCTGAAGGACGGACTTGAGAGCACCGCGTTCATAGTTCCCACATCAGGCGCCGCCACGAGTGCCTGCTTTTCCAGCAGGCGCCATATTGGTGGCTTGTGTGGGCGAGTGGTTGACTTTTGCCAGCCGCCTGACAGGGACCCGCGAGGCTCACGCACCCACTTTTGCCGCCTTCTTGTTTTGGCGGTTGTTGACCAGGTCGTCGACCACCGCCGGATCGGCCAGCGTCGACGTGTCACCGAGATTGCCGTACTCGTCTTCAGCGATCTTGCGTAGGATTCGTCGCATGATCTTGCCGGACCGCGTTTTCGGCAAGCTGGGTGCGAACTGGATCAGATCAGGGGAGGCGATGGGACCAATCTCCTTGCGCACCCATTGCACCAGCTCCTTGCGCAGATCCTCGCTCGGCTTTTCCCCGGCCATCAGCGTCACGTAGGCATAGATACCCTGGCCCTTGATGTCGTGCGGATAACCGACCACCGCGGCCTCCGACACTTTCTCATGCGCGACCAGCGCGCTTTCGACTTCTGCTGTCCCCAGGCGGTGGCCCGCGACGTTGATCACATCATCGACGCGGCCGGTTATCCAGTAATAGCCATCCTCGTCACGACGGCAGCCGTCGCCGGTGAAATATCTGCCTTTATAGGTCGAGAAATAAGTCTGCTCGAAGCGCTCGTGATCGCCATAGACCGAGCGCATCTGCCCCGGCCACGAGTCGGTGATGCACAGGTTGCCACTGGTTGCGCCTTCGAGAGGCTTGCCATCGGCATCGACGATTTCCGGCTTGATGCCGAAAAATGGCCGCGTCGCCGAGCCTGGCTTGAGCTTGGTCGCGCCCGGCAGCGGTGTGATCAGGATGCCGCCGGTCTCGGTCTGCCACCAGGTGTCCACGATCGGGCAGCGGTCGTCGCCCACCACGCGGTGATACCATTCCCAGGCTTCCGGATTGATCGGCTCGCCGACCGAGCCGAGCAGGCGCAGCGATTTCCGCGAGGTCTTCTTGACCGGCTCGTCACCGGCCTGCATCAGCGCACGGATTGCCGTCGGCGCGGTGTAGAAAATATTGACCTTGTGCTTGTCACAGACTTCCCAGAAGCGCGACGTGGTCGGATAATTCGGAACCCCTTCGAACATCAGTGTGATGGCGCCGTTCGAAAGTGGCCCGTAAAGAATGTAGCTGTGACCGGTGACCCAGCCGACATCGGCAGTGCACCAGTAAACATCACCATCGTGATAATCGAACACGTATTGATGCGTGATTGACGCAAACAGCAGGTAGCCGCCGGTCGTGTGCAGCACACCCTTCGGCTTGCCGGTCGAGCCCGAGGTGTAAAGAATGAAAAGCGGGTCCTCGGCTCCCATTTCCTCGCACGGACAATCGGCCGGTACGGTCTTGGCAACATCATCGTAATAGACGTCGCGCCCGGCCATCATGTTGACGGGGGCCTTGGTATGCTTGACGACGATGACAGTTTTGACACCGCTGACCTTCTCGCAGGCCGCATCAACGTTTGCTTTCAATGGAATCTTGCGGCCACCGCGAATGCCTTCGTCCGCGGTGACAATGATCGTCGATTTGCAGTCATCGACGCGCCCTGCGATCGAGTCCGGCGAGAAGCCGCCGAAAATAACCGAATGAATCGCGCCGATGCGTGCGCAAGCCAAAATCGCGTAGGCCGCCTCGACGATCATCGGCAGATAGATGGTGACGCGGTCGCCTTTCTTGACGCCCTGCTTTTTGAGAACGTTGGCGAATTTGCTCACCTCCGCATGCAATTGCCTGTAGGTGACCTTCGCATCATTCTTCGGGTCATCGCCTTCCCAGATAATCGCGGTTTGATCGCCACGTTTTTCCAGGTGGCGATCGACGCAGTTGAAGCAGGCATTGAGCTTGCCGTCCTCGAACCATTTGATCGAAATATTGCCGGGGGCGAAGGAGGTGTTCTTTACTTTGGTGAACGGTTTCGACCAGGTGATGCGTCTGGCCTGCTCCGCCCAGAATTTGTCCGGATCCTCCAGCGATGCTGCGTACATCTGCTTGTACTTGGCGTCGTTCACGAAGGCACGCGACTGCCATTGCGCCGGCACGTCATAGATTTTTTCGGACATCGACAGTTCCTCCCCGCCCACCTTGTATGCGGTGGACGTCCTTTCGTTTTGGCTCTACGCCATTATGCGACGGCCTTTGCGCGACCGACAAGGCGCGGATAGCCCTACTTTTGGGGAGTTTTGGGCCCTCAGGGGCCCCAGCCACCGACTATCGCGCCGATAATCAAAAAGGCGCCGAGCCACGCGACGCTGTCGATGACCGTGAGCATCGGGCGCCGTCCGCCGAATGCATTGTTGGTCGCGATCGTGGTCAGCACAAACCCGAACCAGCAAAAGGCGGCAGAGATGATGCCGGCGCGCAGCGTGAACATATTGATATGCGTGAGAATGCCGTAGAGCACCCAGGCAATGATGAACTCGCTGATGAACACCACGACAAACGGTGCGCCCTTCGCGATGCTGGATTTGGCGTCCTGCTCGGCCTTGCATTGTTCGAGGGTCTTGCCCTGCGCAGCGAGCCAGGGTTTGCTCAACGCGGTGTAGTAAACGCCGCCAAAAATCCAGGCAGCAACGGCGGCGATCAGGATTGAAACAATGTTGGCGTGCGCAAAGTTCATTGTCGCCTCCCTATTCGAGTCCAGCCATTTTGCAGACCTGTTTCCATTCGGCATCGGTCACCGGCTGCACCGATAACCGTCCATATTTCACCAGCGCCATGTCCTTGAGTTTCGCTTCGGCCTTGATCGTTGCGAGGGTCACTGGTTTCGGCAGCGGCTTGTCGGCCACGGTCGTCACCGCCACCCACGCCTCGTCTTTCGCTGCCGTCGGATCGGAGAAGGACTCGCGGATCACTTCGCCAATGCCGACGATCTGTTTCTCATCGCCGGTATGATAGAAAAAAAACTTGTCACCCTTTTTCATTTCCTTGAGGTGCCGGCGCGCCGTGAAATTGCGTACGCCGGTCCAGACTTCTCCCTTGGAACCACGCTTGACCTGGTCGTTCCAGGAGTAATCGTCGGGTTCAGTCTTGAGCAACCAATAGGCCATGGCTTTATTCCGATTTTAGCGGGCGCGTGAGCAGCGACTCGATCGCCTCATCGACGCTCAGTTTTCCTGACAGCACGGCGGCGACGGCGACCGAGATCGGCATTTCCACATTTTTCTCGCGGGCCATTTCCAGCAACACCGGCGCGGTGAATATGCCCTCTGCGAGTTTACCATGTGCGGCAGTGTCCGGCTTCTCGCCTTTGCCCAACGCGACCCCACAGGAAAAGTTACGCGATTGCGGCGTCCCGCAGGTGAGAATCAAATCGCCCAGACCCGAAAGGCCCATCATAGTTTCGGTTCTTGCGCCGCACGCCTTGCCGAAGCGCACAAGCTCGGCAAAGCCGCGGGTGGTGAGCGCGGCTGAAGCGCTGGCACCCAGCCCCTTGCCGGTGACGATGCCGGCGGCGATTGCAAGGACGTTCTTCGTGGCGCCGCCCAGTTCGACACCGCGCACATCGGTCGAATGGTAGGGACGAAAAGTACCCGCGCTGAGCGCATGCGCCAGATCGAGCGCGATCTTGCCATCGGAGGCTGCAACCGTGACTGCCGTCGGCATCCCGCGCGCGACGTCAGCTGCGAAACTTGGTCCTGACATGATCGCCGGCACCGCGGCCGGCGCGCACTCGGCGATGATTTCGGTCATGAATTTATGCGTGCCGTGCTCAATGCCTTTGGCGCAAGCGATCAGCGGCGTGTGTTTTGCGACCAATGACGCCAGCGACGTGACCACCGAACGCACGGCCTGCGCCGGAACCACCACGAGAATTGCATCGCTGTTTGCGGTATCGCCGAGGTCGCGCGTCACCTTGATTTCATTGTCAATACGTACGCCGGGCAAGAAGCGGCTTTCGCGTTTCTCTTCAAGGCTTGCGGCATTGCCGGGCTCGTATTCCCAAAGCGTGACGTTGCGGCCGGCGCGTGCGCAGGTGAGGGCGAGCGCCGTGCCCCAGGCGCCGCCACCGAGCACGGCAATGCGTTGAATGGTCATGTCATGTCCGCCAGTCAGCCTATTTGTACGCCGCCGTTCGCCGTCGCGCGCCTTCGGCAGCGGCTATCTCGTCGAGCGGCCAGCGTGCGCGCGGCGCTACGTCAAGCGGATCGGCAAGACCGAGCGCCAGCCGCTCGCAGCCGGCCCATGCGATCATCGCGCCATTGTCCGTGCACAGGTCGGGCGGTGGCACGACCAGCGTTGCGCCAACTTCGAAGGCGAGGCGATTGAGCGCCTTGCGGATCGCCTGGTTCGCGGCAACGCCGCCGGCGGCAACGAGGGCGCTCGGTGTCCCGAAGCGCGCACGGAAAATCACCAGGCCGGCACGCAGCCGCTCGAACACGACGTCGACGACCGCCTGCTGGAAGCTGGCGCAGAGATCGGCGACATCCTGGTCACTGAGCGGCGCGATCTTTTCCGCCTCCAGCCGCAACGCGGTTTTGAGACCGGAGAGCGAGAAATCGGCGTCTTTGCGCCCATGCATCGGGCGCGGAAGCGCGAAACGCGTGGCGTTGCCGCGAAGAGCTTCCTTCTCGACCGGCGGTCCGCCGGGATACCCAAGGCCCAGCAGCTTGGCGGTCTTGTCGAAAGCCTCGCCAATGGCATCATCCTGCGTCGTGCCGAGCCGGACATAATCGCCGATGCCACGCACGGCCACGATCTGGGTATGGCCGCCGGAAGCGAGGAACAGACAATAGGGGAATGCCGTGTTGTCGGTCATGCGCGCGGTCAATGCGTGCGCCTCCAGATGATTGACCGCAATCAGTGGCTTGTTTTTGACCATAGCGATGGCCTTGGCGGTGGTCAGGCCGACAATCACGCCACCGATCAGCCCCGGCCCGCCGGCGGCGGCGACCCCGTCGATCGCATCAAAGCTGATGCCGGCCTGTTTCATGGCACTGGCGATGACGAAATCGAGCGCTTCCACGTGAGCGCGGGCGGCAATTTCCGGCACGACGCCGCCGAACGCGGCATGCTCATTCACCTGCGACAGCACCACATTGGAGAGAATATTGCCGCGGCCGTCCTGGAAACGCTCGACAACCGCCGCTGCAGTCTCATCGCAGGTCGTTTCAATGCCAAGGACGATCATCAGTCCCTCATTTGCCCTTGTGGCCTCGTGCCCTTTGCGCCCTTTGCGCCTGCCCCTCCGCTTTGCCGGCGTGAGGTGACGACGGCCGAAATAATAGCTAGTCCTGACCGCGGGGCCGACCCCCGGTCCGGCCTAGCATTGCGAGGTTATATGGCGCAATCCACAGCCTCCTTACGCATTGGCACGCGCGGCAGTCCGCTGGCATTGGTGCAGGCGCGCATGGTGCGTTCGCGGCTGGCGGTGGCGACGGGTGTCGGCGAGGAGGGGATCGAGCTCGTCGTCATTCGCACGAGTGGCGATACCATCCAGGATCGGTCATTGGCAGACGAGGGCGGCAAGGGGCTGTTCACCAAGGAGATTGAGGAAGCTTTGCTGGATGGACGTATCGATCTCGCCGTGCATTCGGCGAAAGACATGCCGACGATTTTACCGAAGGGTTTGGTCCTGGCTGCTTGCCTGGAGCGCGAGGATCCCCGCGATGTTTTCATCAGCCATCACGCGCCGTCGCTGGGCGAACTGCCGCGTGGTGCAAGTCTTGGAACCGCGTCGCTTCGGCGGCAGGCGATCGCCAAACGTGCCCGGCCCGATTTGCGCGTCACACCGTTACGCGGCAACGTGGAAACGAGATTGCGCAAACTTGAGGCCGGTGAGGTTGATGCGACCTTGCTTGCGCTTGCGGGCCTGAAACGACTGGGACTGGCCGGGCACGCAACCAGAATCATGAGCGCCGACGAATTTCTGCCGGCCGTCGGACAGGGCGCCATCGGCATCGAGATCCGCGAGGACGACAGGCGCATGTCCGGCATTCTCGTCCGCATCGATCACGTCGATACATCAACGGCGCTCATTTGCGAGCGGGCTTTCCTCGCCGCACTTGACGGTTCGTGCAGGACGCCGATCGCCGGGCACGCAACCGTCGCCGGTGATGCGGTCGAATTTCGCGGATTGATCGCGCGGCCGGACGGCAGCGCTGCATGTGATGTTGCCGGTCGCGGAAGCCGCAAAGACGCAGCCACGATCGGCACCGAGGCCGGACGAGAGCTCAAGCACCGCGCCGGGCCGGGGTTTTTAGATTGATGCATGATCCCGAGAAGCTCGAACCGGTTTTCGGACAGGATCATGCACGGGAAAAAGTGAGCAATGCGCGTCGTTGTCACCCGTCCGCAACGCGATAGCGAGCGAACTGCTGCCTTGCTGCGTGCCCGTGGGCACGACGTTCTGGTGGCGTCGCTGATGCGGGTTGAGCCGCTTGCCGCAGACCTTGCCGGCAAGTGGGGTGCGATCATCGTGACCAGCGCGAATGCGCCGGACGCGATTGCCAGTAATCCCGTGCGCGAAGCTCTGACCCGCTTGCCGTTGTTTGCCGTCGGCCAGCGCAGCGCGGATGCTGCCCGTCAGGCCGGCTTCGTGAACGTTAGCCCGGCGGACGGCGATGTGCGTGATCTGATGCGGATGCTGATCGCGCGGCGTGCCGACACAAACGCCCCCTTGCTCTATCTTGCCGGCGAGGATCGTGCTGCCGACCTTCCCGGTGAATTGTCGGCGCGCGGTATCGCCGCCGAGATGCGAGTCGTCTACCGCGTGGTCACCGCGCCGTTCCCGCCAGCCCTGATCGAAGCGCTGCGGGCCGGTGCGGTCGATGCCGTGATGCATTTTTCCCGGCGCAGCGCCGACAATTACCTGGCCGGCGCCAGGAGGGCGGGCATTACCGGACCGGCGATGACCGTTCGCCATCTTTGCCTTTCGGCGCAAGTTGCGGAGCCCCTTGTCGGAGCGAGCCAAATCGCCGTTGCCGCACGGCCCGATGAGGCTGCGTTGGTTGAGCTTTTGCAGGCGCCCCCAGCTTGATTATTGGCGCGCCCACGCCATTTGCGTTATTTCCTGCCTGCGGGATCGAGACGATTCGCCAAGGAAATGTGCATGTCCGATAAGCGCACAACGCCGGACCCTGCCGAACGCGCGCCCCGCCGCAAGCGTTCCGCGCCGACAATCGACTTGACCGCCACCGAAGTACCGCCTGCAGCGGCCCATAGCGGCCAGCCGTCCGAGCCGCCTCCGGCACCCGAGCAGCCCGAGGCTGTCACGAAGCCTGAGGCGCAACCGATGGCTGATCAGGCTTCCTCTCTCAAGCAATCGGCGTGGCTGAGCGTGCCGGCGCTTGCCGGTGGAGTTTTCGGGGCGGCCCTCATGGCGATCGTTCTCGGGACGCTTTGGTTCGCTGGCGCCGTGCCGGTCCGGTATGTCGCTTCAAGCGATTCGAGCGCGCAAATTTCGGCACCGGACGATCGGGCCGTCGACGCCATCGCCCAGCGCATCACCAGGATCGAAGGCGCGCTTGCCAGGCTGCCGGCCAACGATCCGGGCGTCGCGGAGCGTCTTTCTGCCGCCGACAACGCAATGAAGTCGCTCGGCATTGCGCTGACCGCACTCAACAAGCGCAACGATGAAATCGCGGGCAATGCCGCTGATGCGCGCGCGCGCGCCGATGCCGCACAAAATGCCATGACGCAATTGCGCGACAGCGTACAAAGTCTGTCGAAGAACACCCCGGCGAGTCTGTCCCCGGCGGACGTCGATATCGTGCAGAAGCGTCTCGCCGCGCTTGAACAGGCGGTCAAGGCCGCTCCGGCGGACAATGCGGCACGGCTTGCGCTCAGCGCGGCAGCGTTGCGCGATACCGTGGCGAGCGGTGCGCCGTTCGTCGCCGAACTCGATGAGGTACGGTTTCTCGGTGCGGATGAGAAATCTTTGGCGCCGCTGGTCCCCTTCGCGTCGAGCGGCGCGCCAAGCATCGAGACGCTTGCGCAGGAGCTGCGTGCGTTGATTCCGTTGATAATGAAAACGTCCGGCCCGCAGGCAACGGCTGGCAGTTATCTGGAGCGGCTGGAGGCGAGTGCCGCCAGGCTCGTGCGTATCCGTCCGGTCGGTATGCCCGCGGGTGACGACGCGTCTGCCGTGCTGGCTCGCGTCGAGAAAGAAGCGGCGAGCGCGGCCATCGATGACGCACTCACCGATCTCGGCAAGCTCGATGTCGCGACGCGGGCGCCTGCACAGGGCTGGATCGGTAAAGCGCAGGCGCGGCAGGCTGCGGTCGCCGCCGCGCGTGAGCTTGCGAGCCAGACCGCGCACGCACTTGGCAAGCGATGAGGACAGGATGATCCGGATCATCCTTTTTCTGGTTTCGATCGCGGTCATAGCCGCCGGCGTCGCCTGGATCGCCGACCGTCCGGGTGAGGTCGCCATCACCTGGATGGGCTATCGCATCGAAACCTCCATAATGGTGGCCGTCTTTGCCGTTGCAGTGCTCGTGATCGCAATCTTGCTGCTGTGGTCGATTGTGCGCGCCATTCTGCACTCGCCCGAGCAGGCATCGTTGTTCTTTCGCCATCGTCGCGCTGCCAAAGGTTACCTCGCAATCAGCCGGGGCTTGATCGCAATCGGTGCTGGCGATCTGCGCGTCGCGCGCAGGTCGGCCGACGAGGCAGCGAGGCTGTCGCCGGGCGATCCACTCGCGATGTTGCTCACGGCTCAGTCTGCGCAGATGGCGGGTGACCGAAGCACGGCGGAACGTGTGTTTCGCGAAATGGCCCGGCGCGAGGACACCAAACTCCTGGGGTTGCGCGGTCTTTATATCGAGGCGCAGCGGCGCAACGACACAGGCGCCGCGCGAGCCGTGGCCGAGGAGGCGGCCAAGGTAGGCCCGGCCGTTGGCTGGGCCGGGCAGGCTGTTCTCGACTATCGCTGCACCACGTCGGACTGGGCCGGTGCACTGGATGCGCTCAATCACATGAAGGGAGCGCTGGACAAAGGCGACTACCGGCGCAAGCGCGCGGTGCTGCTTGCCGCCCGCGCACAGGCGCTTGACGACATCGACCGCGACGCCTCGCGCGTGCTGGTCCTGGAATCGGTCAAACTTGCGCCGGACCTGGTACCCGCCGCCGCATTGGCCGGACGGCGATTGGCGGAATCGGGAGAGCCGCGCAAGGCACGAAAGATTCTGGAAACGGCCTGGACGATCAATCCGCACCCCGATATCGCGGAGAGTTATGCCAATTTGCGGCTCGGCGACAGTGCACGCGAGCGGCTCGCGCGTATGCAGAAGCTCGCTGCCAAGGTCTCCGGCCAGCTAGAGGGCGCTTTGGCGGTCGCGCGCGCAGCGCTCGATGCGCGCGAATTCGCAACAGCGCGCGCAGCGCTTGCGCCCTATTTGTCGGCGCCGACCCGGCGCGTTGCGACATTGATGGCGGAACTCGAGGAGACCGAACACGGCGACGAAGGCCGCGTCCGCGAATGGATGACGCGCGCCATGCGCGCCTCAGGCGATCCGGTCTGGACCGCGGATGGCGTGGTGTCGGATCGCTGGCTTCCCGTGTCGCCGAACGGACGGCTCGACGGTTTTGAATGGAAAATTCCGCTGGCCGAGATCGGCGTAAGCCGGCCGGTTATTGAGGTCACCCCGCCCGCCGCCGAGTCGATCGCGATTGCGCCGCCGGCCCCGCCGGAGGCGACACCTGAGCCACCGCCTGAGGCGCCGCGCAAGAGCGCGAGATCCAAAACACCTGCGTCCAAGCCGGTCGAGCCTGTGATCCCGCTCGTCCATGCGCCGGACGATCCGGGCCTCGATTCAGGCCTTGATGGGGATCCGGTGACGGAAACCTCGACGCCACCGGCCAGGGATGCCTGGCAGCGGTTCCGTCAGCTGTTCCGTTGAACGTGGCGCAAGGGAAAAGGCTGTATTGCTTGCCAAGTGAGGTCCACGCCGATATCAGTGGCGCGGTTTCAGCCGGCGTAGCTCAGCGGTAGAGCATCCGCTTCGTAAGCGGGTGGTCGGGGGTTCAAATCCCTCCGCCGGCACCGCCTTGATATGCAACGTTATACACAGGACGTCATCGGCGAAGCTTTCGTCACAACCTCTCGCTGAAGGTTCAGCGCAGTCAGGCGGTTACTTTCATCCAATTGATTGAAATAGCATTATAATTTATGCTCAAGAGCAAGATCGGGGCGGGGATAGCGACCAATTTGCCGAATTAAGCCTGTCATTCGCCCGTGCCGATAACGTAAGATATTGGCGCATCGGATCAGTCACGTCGTCCTGCAGAGTACCGCTATGGCCAGACCTGCTGTCATTCTCGTCGGAGCCGACAAAGGCGGCGTCGGTAAGACCACCGTCGCCCGCACCTTGATCGACTACTTCGGCGCCCATCAAACGCCGACCCGCGCGTTTGATACCGAGGCGCCGCGCGGAACGCTCAAGCGGTTTCATCCCGAGCTGACAGAGGTCGTCGATGTGACCTCGGTCTCCGATCAAATGAAAATCTTCGACACGCTGGGGAGCGCCGACGCCAAAGTGACGGTGATCGACGTTCGCGCCGGATTGCTGTCATCGACGCTGCAGGCGCTCACCGATATCGGCTTCCTCGAATCTGCCAAGAAGGGACAGATAACCTTCGCGGTATTTCATATTCTTGGATCGTCGATCGCTTCGCTCCAGGAAATCGCCGAGACGGCCCGCGTCGTCGGCGACGCCAACTATTTCCTGGTGAAGAATTTCATCAACAACACCACGTTCTTCGAATGGGATCCGGCGACCTACAATTCGTATTTCAAGAAAATCAAGGGCGCCGAGGAGATCACCATTCCCAAGCTCAACGAGATGGCTTACGAGCAGGTCGAAGTGGCCAGCGTTCCGTTCGTTTCATTTATCGGCAACAAGGGTGTGAAGGGCGAAGCGGCCAACAATTCGTTCGTTCTGCGCGGTTATGTCCGCCATTGGCTCGGCAACGTCTGGGGTGAGTTCGACCGCGTGAAGCTTGTCGATCTTGTCTCGCCAAAGATCGAAAGCAACGTCCGCCAGGTAGCTGGCTAACGCTCCCAAGAAATCCAAGAACGCCGATCGAGCAGCGGCGTCCGGTCAGGCGATGGCATTCCGCAGCTCCATCACCATTGTTGCATCGCCGCGGCCACGCGTCGGCAAAACATTGCTGGCGCGATTGCTCACCGACTTTCATCTCAGTGAAGGCCGTTTGGTCGCGGCCTTCGATCTCAATGCCGGTGAGCGGACGCTGGCGCAGTTTCTGCCTGACAAAACCACAACGGCCTCGATTCGCGAGATCAGCGGTCAAATGGCGCTGTTCGACCACCTGGTCGCGCACGAGGACCTAACAAAAGTCATCGATCTTGGTCACGAGTCGTTTGAATCTTTTTTTTCCGTCGCCCACCAGATCGATTTTGTCGAGGAAGCGCGCCGCCGTTCGATCGCTGTCGCGATCCTGTTCACGATCACGCCCGACCAGACATCGATCGGCGCCTACCGCGGCCTGCGCGACCGCTTCTCGGGCGCAACGCTGGCGCCCGTGCACAACGAAATACTTGGGCCCGCACAGCATCGCGATAAATATCCGCTTGTCACGGGGGGGCCGGGCGTCGTGCGCATGCCGGCTCTGGCGCCCGGCTTGCGCAGATACATCGAGACGCCACCCTTTTCATTTGCGGATTCAGGCAAAGTCTCCACCATGCCGCCGGACTCACAAAGCGAGCTTCAGCGCTGGCTACGGAGGATTTATCTGGAGTTTCGGGAACTCGATCTGCGCATATTACTGGCCGATTTGCGGCACTCGATCCAGTTTGGCTCCGGAACCTGAATTCGCGGGGAACCGGGACGACCTTGGCGCGTTTCTCTGGCCGGACTTCCCGCGCGCATGTCGCGCTGAACGGAAGAGGAGGCACGCGATGTGGATCACGCTATTTACGATCGTCATCGGTATCGCCCTCTGCTTTGGTCTCGGGGCGATGGCCATGGAATCCTATGACAAAAAGGTTCGGTCCTGACGGGACGGGAGGTTGCCCGCCAGGTCATGTGCGGGGTTAACTGCCAAGATTAAGTACCAAGGTTAGGTGCGTTGGCGGCCGGCAGGCCGCCCAATTTTTTGGACCAATTTTTTGGACCTTGGCCAGCGCAATCATGGGAACTTTGCAATAATGCCCCGGCATGCCAACGCCCCTTCTGCTGTCAAGACGATTTGCGCCGCTGTTCTGGTGCCAGTTCTTCGCGGCATTCAACGATAATTTTCTCAAGACCGCGCTGGTCTTTGTCATCCTGTTCCAGTCGGGTGCGCACAATTCCGAGGCTCTGATCACGGTCGCGAGCGCGGTCTTCATTGCGCCCTATTTTTTTCTGTCCGCGCTCGGAGGCGAACTGGCAGATCGCTACGACAAGGCACGGGTTGCGCAACGGCTCAAGTTCGTGGAGATCTTTGTAGCCGCTCTGGCGGTGTGGGCGTATGTGCGGAGTTCGCTTCCGCTTCTGTTCGCCGCACTGTTCGGCTTCGGCGTTCTCGCAGCGCTTTTTGGTCCCATAAAATATGGCATTCTTCCGGATCATCTGCGGCGCGAACAGCTGCCAGCCGCCAACGCGCTCGTAGAAGGAGCTACGTTTGTCGCCATTCTTCTGGGCACGATTGCGGGCGGACTGGCCGCGCGCGATCGTGGCGAGGCGGCACTGTTCGTTGCGCTGATCATGAGCTTTGCCGCAGCATGCTGGACATCGGCGCTGTTGATCCCGGCGACCGGCGAGGGCGCACCGCAGCTCAAAATCGGGACCAATATCGCCACTTCGACCGCCGCAATGATCCGCCATCTTCGCTCAGACGCGAGATTGTGGTGGGGCGCGATGGTGACGAGCTGGTTCTGGCTCGTCGGCATCGTGGTGCTGTCGC
>DASYSQ010000137.1:0-3579 GCA_036003145.1 Pseudolabrys sp. | reverse complement strand
CGTAAGTTCGAGCGATCTCTCCCGATGGAAAACGCTGATTTTTCCGGGCGCGTCGCGATAATCACTGGCGCGTGGCGCGGTCTTGGGCGAGTCGCGGCAGCGCGCCTGCACGAGCGAGGTGCGTCGGTTGCCGTCAATGTTCGTGATCGTGAGCGCGCTGAGACGCTGGCGAAGGAAATCGGCGAGCGCGCATTCGCGGTGCCGGGTGACGTGACCGTGGAAGGTATTCCCGATGACATTGCACAGCGTACGGTTGAACGGTTTGGGCGGATCGACATTCTCGTGAACAATGCCGCGCTCCCTTTGTCTACCCGGTTTCCTGATCTCCGTGTCGAGGAGTGGCGCAAAGCGATTGAGGTCAATCTCACCGCGCCGTTTTTGATGACGAAAGCGGTGCTTCCGACAATGCGCGCTCAGAATTACGGCCGTATCATCAATGTTTCCTCCTCGGGCGGGCGAATGGTGAGCACCCTCGGCGGTGCGCATTACACGGCATCAAAAGCCGGACTGCTCGGATTGACACGCGCGGCTGCAAAGGAGCTCGGTGAGTTTGGCATCACGGTGAACGCGATTTGCCCAGGCATGATCGATACCGAACTGACGCGCGAACACGCATCGGACGACATGCTCGAACGCCTTGCTGCGAGTTATCCAGTGCGACGCCTCGGCACCGCTCGTGAAGTCGCCGATTTGATTTGCTTTGCCGCTTCCGAGTCCGCCGGTTACATCACCGGCGCGTCTCTCGATATCAATGGTGGCGACTTGATGATGTGAAAACGCGGTACGCTTCTGTCAGCCGTGGGTTGTGTCGAACAATCCTAGCTCTAATCACTGCTGGAATGGGTTTTCTTAAGGCTGGGCATGCCGATGGCGCAAAGGAAAACGTCTATCTCCAAAAAGCTGAGAGGGCGCTCACGAACAAATCGTACGATCAAGTCATCTTTAATTGCACCAAAGCAATTGAAGCCCAACCAAACAGTGAGAAGGCATATGCATGGCGCGGTTATGCCTATGCGGAAAAACACCTCTATGACCAAGCCATTTCCGATTGCACCAAAGCAATACAACTCAGACCAGCCGATACTAAAGCCTACAACAGCAGGGCAATTGCGTATCTTAAGCGGGGCGCGCTCGATCGAGCGATTTCTGATTGGACTACAGCGATTAAACTGAAACCAGAGCTTGCCGAAACGTACAATAACCGTGCAGGCGCTTACATTTTGACACATCAATATGATCGCGCGATGGCCGACTGTAATCGAGCCATTGCAATCGAGCCCAGACTTAGCGCAGCCTATGTTACTCGCGGATCTATTTATTTCGACAAACGGATTTACGACGATGCCATTTCCGATGCCGCTAAGGCGATAGAGTTGGATCCCAATAACGCAGTGGCCTATGCCAGTCGAGGGGCTGCCCATCTAAGAAAGGGACTGACAAAACAAGCCATTGCTGATTGCACCAAAGCCATTGAGTTCAATCCGAATTTTGCGGGAGCGTACGTCAACCGCGCCACCGCGTATGTCGGTGACAGCCGGTACGACGATGCGATTGCTGATTGCCGCAGAGCAATTCGCATTGACCCCAATTACGCGCCGGCTCATGCCGCCTTGAAGGAGGTCCTAGCGAAGAAGAAGGGATCATCCGCGGGCAAGAAGTCTTTATGACAACCAAGCAACACTCTGCTGATTATCCGCTGGGCCACACCGACGCAGAACACGAGCGGTTGATCCGCCAAGCTGCGCGTGTCGCTCCTATCACCGGGAGATTCTTTGGTGCGGCGGGTATTGGACCGGGGCAACGCGTTTTGGATCTCGGATCAGGGGTAGGGGATGTGGCGATGTTAGTTGCCCGAATGGTGGGTCCGTCGGGCGAGGTTGTGGCCGTCGAGCGAGATCGCAACTCCATTGCCAAGGCCCGTGCTCGCGTCACTGAGGCTGGCTTTCGAAATGTAAGCTTCAATGAGTCGAATGTGAACGAGATCCTGGACGAAAATCCGTTCGATGCGGTAGTGGGGCGTTTTATTTTGATGTATCTTCCCGATCCGGTTGCAACGTTGCGCTCAGTTTCAAAAGTAGTGCGACCGGGCGGAGTGATTGTTTTTCAGGAGCCAACCTGGGTCCCGGTTATTGCTCATTTGCAGGCGTTACCTCTTTGGTTCGCAACGGCATCTCTCATTGACAAGACAATGCGCAACTCTGCCAATCACGACATGGGAGCGGAGCTCTACCATACGTTTGTAGAAGCTGGATTGCCTGAGCCGACCGTGCGTATGGAATTGCCTATGGGTAAGGAGCCCTATCTCGCGCGATGGTATTACGACACCTTATCCAGTCTGCTACCGCAGGCGGAGCAGTTGAAAATGCCTGTCGAGTCGTTAGGTCCGCTTAACACTTTGGTGCAAAGGTTGCAAGACGAGGTTGCAAATTCAAAGACAGTTGCATGCTGGTTTGCGTCCGTCGGAGCATGGTGCCGAAAATAGGAAACCGCATGGCGAGCCGTGAAGTCGACACAACAATCGCCAACAGTAAGATGCCGATCGCTAAAAGAATGAAACTGCAGCGACGAAAGCGGCTATGGGAGAAACGAAGGTCGGGAATTAACGGCTTTGGACTGTTCGCTGCCGGACCAATCAGGCCGGGCACGTCGATCATCGAGTTTAAGGGCCGCATTATCCCGTGGGAAACAGGCGCAACCATGTTATTGCGTGGCGCGAGGCATGTAATCAAGTTTGATGCTAATCACGACCTGGATGCTCGACCGCAGTGGAGCCCTGCAGGTCATGTCAACCACGGTTGTTACCCCAATTGCGCCATCAAAAGGAAGCGAGATGGCCTTTGGCTAACCAGTATCCAACCTATCAAATCGGGCGAAGAACTCTTAATCGATTACGCCTTCGATTTGGGCGAAGAATTTGAGCCGTGCAAGTGCGGGCATCCCCGCTGTCGCGGACTAATGCTAAGAAAAAAAGACTGGCCGAAGCTGCGGAGGATAATGTCTAAGATCTCAAATGAAACGTCTCTGGACAGTCATCGGCGTAACCGACGTCGTAAAGAGTATTAAGTGGTATCAATCCCCCTTCGGCCAACCCGAGACAACTCCGGGCCATGAATACTGGGGTCAGATCCTCGATACGGATGGAACTGTCTTGCTCTGCCTTCATCAGTGGGCTGCACACCAACATCCCTCGTTGATGAGTCCTGACGCTGGGACGCCCGGAAACGGTGTGCTTTTATTCTTCCGCGTCGACGACTACGAAATGGCTCTGAAGAGGGCACACGCCCTTGTGGACCGCTTCGAAGAAGACCCACATGTAAACCCGAATACTCAAACATCGGAATTCTCGCTCCGTGACCCGGACGGATACTACCTGACGATCAGTGCGCTCTAATCAATGAGGATGTTTGATGTCGTCAGAAGAGTTTGTTGTGGTTATGCTTTTGATTCGTGATTTCCCCCAAGTCATTTTCCCTTTCTAAGATTACCAATTGCTCGATGCTCGTTAGACTCTCATTATGAAAACACTCGTCATCATGTTCATCACAGGAATTGCGCTATCGCCGATTGACGTTTCGTTTG
>DASYSQ010000136.1:0-6727 GCA_036003145.1 Pseudolabrys sp. | reverse complement strand
CTCATCATGGCCTGGCTGCAACAGCAGTCCACTCGCGAGAGGCCGGATACATTTACGCAACTGTCATCGTTGTCACGTCCAAGAACCTTGCACGGACGGGGCGGACCATACATTTTTTGAGGCGATATCCTTCAGCATCGCATTGTCGAGCATCGCCTCGGCAAGCAGCTTCTTGAGCTTGGCGTTCTCGTCTTCCAGAGCCTTCAGGCGCTTGGCGTCCGATACTTCAAGACCGCCGTACCTGGCCTTCCATTTGTAAAACGTCGCGCTGCTGATGCCGTGCTTGCGGCACACGTCGGCTGTCTTTGCCCCCGCCTCCTGCTCCCGCAATATCCCGATGATCTGCTCTTCCGTGAACCGGCTCGGCTTCATGTCCATCCCCTCACAGGCGATGGACTCTACCCATTTTTGGAGGAGGTCTCGGGGCTCAGGTCAGTGGCCATCTAGATGGGGCCGGATCGGCATTGGAGCGTGACGCTGATTCTTCCTGAACTGAGGCGGCCTACTTACTGGAAGGTGACCAGTCCCCAAGTGCATAGGCCGCCTCAAGGTCGATTGCGAGATCGGTCCACTGTCCGGCCAAATCTAGGAACGTCTGTTTGACGCGGGGGCCGTTGGTTTCTGCTGCTATTTCGGCGCAGCGACTGGCACGAGCGCGACACTCTTTGGGATCGCCGGGCATGGTCCGACCGTGTAGCTTCGGTAGGCTAATCTGCGCCCCCGCTCGACGCCGGTCGGTAGGATTCCCGACGCGACCTAAAAAAGTTATTGCGACACCGCGGCCCCGCTTGCGTGGAACGGGGGCGCGGCCATCAAGAATGGTCAAAACTGGCTGGCTGCCGCCGACGCGAGGTCGGGCGCGCGCGTTACTCTTGCTAACGGTTCAAGCGGCGATCCGTAAAGACACCAGAAAAATGGGGGCCTGTTTAAGTTGGTGCCTGCCCCCGCCACCAGGCCGCGCGGGTGAGGTCGGCTTTAGGTGGGAGCCCCGGCCTGCTGAGAGCAGCGCCGGGGTCCCTGCGGCGTCGGTTCTCCGGTGCATGCACCGGAATCAACCTGGAAGCCGCCATAACTAGCCCGCCTACTTGACCGCGTAGATCCGAGAGAGCGCACCGATCACGCCGTCAATTGGCTGCTCGCGCGTTGAGCGAGCTTGATCCATTCCTCGGCGATCCGAAGCCAAGCTTCCTTGTCGCTGGAGCGGAATGATCGCTCTGCTTGGCTGCGGGCTTCATCCGCTCTGTTTTCGTATTCCTTTGCCGGGGTCATCAAGGCATGTTGCATCCAAGTCGCGAAACTGTCTGTTCAAAATTGACCACCCCATTTTACACGAGGGCGCCAACTGATGCGGCCTCAAATGCCATCCTTAGGGACGGGTCGATCCTTGGCTTCCTCTTCCGCCAGAAGCTTCGACAACGTCTGGCGCTGAGCGTCATCTTTCGTTGTAGCGAGGTGCTTACGGAAATTCTCCAGATTGTGGCGATGTAAGAACTTGTCCACGCGCGCCTCCATCAAGAGAGACCTCCCCAACAAACCATTGACCGGATTTACGCGCTCTGTCTGTTCAATATTGCACACCAAATGCTGCAGCCTGCCCACCGCGTTCGTTGGCGCGTGCGACGTCGCTCGGGGGGCGCGGCCTCCAGCGCGGCCTAACGCTGCTCCGGGATCGGCCAGCGGCTCCGGCGGCATGTTGTCGGGCGGCTTTCGGACGCATGGCCACTGCCATGGCTTGCGATCGGAGAATGTCTGGTTGAGTTCGTGATGCAGCATCGTCAAAGTCGAGCAATCCGTTGGCACCGGCGAACATCGCGCCGGGTGGCGGCATGCGGTCGCCGTTCGCCAGCCGTATAGGCGGATCGATCTCGTCGCTGAGCTGGCACACCGCTGCGAGCGCGTCGGTGACCTCCGTCACGTTGGCGCTTTTTTGGTTGGAACGGGTCGACCAGCTTGGGATCTTTTTTGTATGGCGTCTGGCGCAGACGCCGGCCGACGCGGGCTCGGAAGTGGCCCGGCGTGGGCCGCGGTGGATTGGGGGCCGATATTGTCTGCGCGGCTTGGTCGGCAGATGATCGGGGGCAAGAAGGGGACCCCTCGTCCCGTCACGTGCAGGGAGGTATTCATGGCCGGCCCACCAGAAGGCATGATCACAGATCAGGCGCTGGACCACGCGATCGAGCGCAAGAGAGACCAACTCATCAGCGAGATCGGTTCCCGCATCAGTGGGCTCATCAAGAAATTTTTGCCGCCGACGACGGAGACGCACTGGCTGAACGATCCCAGTCGCATCCCGCAGAGCGAACGAGCCGCCTTCTTGAAAGACCTCGAAGCCCTTTGATCGCGACGCGCGACACCAAAAGGCCGGATCATCGGAAGGCCGAGCAAATACAATTTGACGTTTCGGCGCTGACGGTCCCGATGATGCTTGACGAGATCGCGAGATCAGGGACTAAACGCCGAAACGCGGGGGGACTTCATCGCGTTACCCAAATGATACGTCGAGCACACGCGTTTCTCTACGATGACCAGTGTTGGCAGCGGGGTCCGAAAATAGCGCCGGTGCCGCGCGATGACGCCGGCGCCTCCGAGCGCTATTCGTCGGGTTCTCTGATGACCGCCGGTTCGTCCTGCCGTTCGTCCTCGTCCTCGTCTTCGCCTTCGAGATCATCGTCCTCGTCGTCTTCGGGGTCTCGCGGCGGCACCGTGTCGCCCATGATGGTGACGACGCTCCCGTCGACCAACCAGGGGGATACGGTCTCGAACATGGACGGAGTCATGTCGGCTCCTGTTGGACGTCGCCCGACATGCACGGACGGATGTAAGCGCGCGCGTCGGGGGATCCGCCATTTTGGCGGCGATCCTGCACCTGGGCCAGACCGGGCGCGGTGAAGAGTGCGGGGCGCATCTTCTTTTAGCATCGATCGGACGCTCGATGTTCACAAATGTGCAGGCGGAGGGAGGCAGCACTCCTTTTCCCCGAGCATAGGGCCGCGTAAAGCGGTGCTTTACACAGTCGCTTCTCCCCGCGGGCGCTGAGGATGAGCGACAAAGCTGGCAGGTCGCGCCCACCTCCCAAATATGTTGGGTTTCCGACATAGGAACGGATATCCGGTGAGCGGATTTTACAACCGCCCGACGGCAAACCGTTGGGTTGTTGAGTAGAGCCCGGTCGGTACCGCTCCGACGCGGCACTGACCGGGCTCACCCTCTAAGCAGGGGAGGTCAATGTGCACGCGCCTGTTCTGAAGAAGCCCAAGCGCCAAGCGGACCCCTTGTACGTCCTGTGCCCGATCACAAAAAGTCCAATCTGGACCCGCATCGCCACTGACGTGCGCTCACTCACCAACGCGTGGCACTCGACGATCGAAGTCGCATGTCCGCACTGTAAGGAGGCTCACAAGTACAATGTGAGCGAAGCGTATGCCGAGGCGGTAATTTCAAATGCACGTATTAGAGGCGAGTTTTTTGCAAGTTGGACTTAAACTGTTTCGGATTAGCGGCGGCCGTCGCAGCAGCCTTCCTGTCGCGATTGGAGACGTAGCTCCAAGGCAAGGATCAGATGCCGGGGCTCACTGGGGACTCGCGGAGTTTTGAAATCCCGATTTCGCGGAAACACGCTCGTCCCGGACGCCAGCCGTCCGCTTTAAAGCCTCGAAAAAAACTGAACACCCTGGGGGCGAGAATCCGCGGCCGAAAAATAGAGCTGCGCGTGCAAAGGCCCCGGCAAGATCGTTGCCGGGGCCTTCAGATCGCTTTTTAGGCGCTGGTCTCGATTGAACGGCTCAGCCAGTCCGCTCGATCACGCCTTCAATCAATAGCCGCCGCCCCATTTATAGTTCAGGCCGACGCGCACGATGTTGTCGGTGGTCCGGCGGGTCTCCGAAGCGATCGTCCCCAGCCCAGGGGTGGCGATCGTAAATTCGGTCTTGCCGAGATCGACATAGAGGTATTCGAGTTTGGCGCTCCAGCCGCCGCCGAAGGCGCCCTCGATGCCGCCGCCGGCGGTCCATCCGGCCTTCACGTCCTTGAAGGTCGAGGTCGCGGACCCGCCAACCCCGGCAAGGCGAACGCCCGATCTTGGATCAGTTCACCGACGGGGCGGTCGGGCGATCGATCGGCATTCGGCTCTCTTGCCGCCACGCTTGTTTTATTCTCAGCGGACTGTGAACTGCTTCACACCTGGAAGGGCATGCGGCGGGAGACGATCGCTCGACTGAACGAAGGCTGCCGCCAGGCTGGACGCGCGCCGATTGGCGCGGAACACCGCGCAAGAGCAAGGCTCCGGAATCATTCAACGAGTGGGCCACCGTCTGGGCTGGTGCGGCGCGAGCACCAAGGGAGGAGACCCTCATGCCCAGTGATCCGTCCTTGCACGAAGTTTCCCTCTACGTAGAACAGGAGGGAACGAACAAATTCAAAATACAAAGCGGCCAACTCGAACAGATTGGCGCCCAACTCCGCGGGCGGCGAGAGTTTTCGATTTTCCAGTCTATTATTCTGCCTCTCATTGTCAGTGTCGCCACCATCGTTCTCAGCTCTGCCTTCCAGTATGTCAGCTGGTTCAACTCGGTGGGCCTGAAAGACGCAACCGACGTGGCCGACAAGGCGGCGCGCACGTATGAAAGCGCGGCAGCCGCGATTGGCATGCGCCACTATGCGACGCTGGTTTTTCTCCCGTCTCTGAGAGACCTTGTTCGCGCCAAGGCCAACGCCGTTCGAAGCGCTCGGGCGCAGGCCAATGGCCCGCTAGGCGCCCGGGCGGAGGCCCAAGGCGTGCTCGGCGCCCGGGCGGAGGCCATTGGCGTGCCAAGCGCTCGGATGGAGGGCAAAGGAATAAAGGACATTGTTGCCGCGCAGGCCAATGCAAAAAAACGAAATCCTGACGCCGAACGCTTGCTGCTGAACGCGGTGACGCAGCGTACCGAAGACACCAAAGACAACGAAATTTCACTGCACAAATCCCATCTGGATATCAAGCAGAAGCGCTTCGCTTCCTATTATGAACAACTCAAGCTGTGGAACGAGAATTACGACCACGTGCTGAGCGAAATCGAATATGCGCTCGACAGGCCCGTCTTTGGGCACGCCGACAAAAAGAACGAAAATTTTCGAATATCCCGGGCGGAGATCAGAAAAATGGATTGTTTGAATTATTCGTTCTCGGAAGAGCTGCAAAGGCTGCACCTCAATTCACACAGTTTAAAGGTCAGGTTTGCCGCACTAAACAACTGCTTTATGAAGATTCATGGCGCTTTAGACGATCAACTGACCGAAGGGATATCGGAGCCTCTGCCCGCCTTCGACGAGCCGATCGAATCCAAAATCGGAAAGCAACTCGATGCGCTCCTGGCGATGGAAAACGAATTTCGCTGCTACGCACACCGACGCATCGACTATTACAACAGTCAAAAGGAGCTGGCCATCTTCAGCATCAGCTATGTCTGGAGATGGCTGACCGATGCAACGAAGACCGAGGCGCTGAAACATTTTGAAGACACCGCCGGTAGATGCGGTGCGTAAAAACGCTGTCTGAGCGGAGCCGCCAAGGCTGCAAAGTTTGATCTCATGACTTGTCGGCTTTCCGGGGAAAACCGACGCTCGTAACGCGTCGCACGGCAAATTGATGGGTTCGCGCCCACGCGCCTGCGGTGCGACGTGCTCGGTCACGCCCGCCTCGCCGATCGGGTGCTCGCGATCGAGACGGTGCCGGGGCGTCCCGATTGCAAGATTAGGTCCAATCTACATTCAGGATTCCCATCGCATTAGGGCGATGATTCCTTGTGTTCCGGATCAGATGATTCGGAGCATGAGACATGGTCAAGCGGTACGAACTGTCCGACGCACAATGGCGGCGGATCGAAGGCCTGCTCCCTGGCAAGCTTGGCGATCCCGGCCGCACCGCCCAGGACAATCGTCTCTTCGTCAACGGTGTTTTGTGGGTGCTGCGCTCTGGCGCGCACTGGCATGACCTGCCGGAGCGATATGGCAAATGGAAAAGCGTCCACACCCGCTTCGCCCGATGGGCCAAGAGCGGCGTCTGGGAACGCGTATTCAACGTTCTCACCAAAGACCGCAAGAACGAATACCTCATGCTCGACACTACGTTGGTTCGTGCCCACCAGCAGGCCGCGACCGGAAAAGGGGGGACCAAAACCAGGCTCTGGGGCGATCCAGAGGAGGATTGACCAGCAAAATCCATATGCTTGCCGATGCACTTGGTCGGCCGCTGCGCCTCATTCTCACCGGCGGACAAGTCCACGACATCGTCACCGCCCCGGCGCTGCTTGAGGGCATCGACGGCGGCGCCGTAATTGCTGACAAAGCCTACGACAGCAACCATCTTCGCCAGTTCATCGCCAATGCCGGCATGCTCGCCGTCATCCCATCGCTCCCGTCTCGCAAGGTCCCGATCCCGCACGACGCCAACCTCTACAAAAACCGCAATCGGATCGAACGCTGCTTCAACAAGCTCAAACACTTCAGGCGCTTCGCAACACGCTTCGACCGAAGAGCTGCCCATTTCCTAGCTTTCATCCACCTCGCATGCGCTATGATCTGGATGCGTTGAATGTCGATTCAGCCTAGTGTGGCGCATTTGACGTTCCTATCAGTATTGGCCGCGAGTCCTTCATAGGAACGTCAAATGCAAAGCCACACTAGGATCATGACTTGCTAGTGTCCCTTTGTTTCCGACGTTCGTAAAAGCGGGTGCTGCGGGATGATACGA
>DASYSQ010000135.1:0-24830 GCA_036003145.1 Pseudolabrys sp. | reverse complement strand
GCTTCGTCAGGGTGGACCAAGCGCACACCGGACCAATCCGGACATCCGATGAAAGCGCGGGCATTCCGGTCAATAACCAGGACAAAGTCCTGGCCAACAGCCTTCAGGAAATCACGCGCGAGCCGTCCGAGATTTCCTGCGCCGTAAAGTGCAAGCGGGCGATCGGCCGGGACGGAAGCGGAGGAGGAGGCCATCGTCGCGACTTCGTCCAGCAGCAACGTAGCCTCGCGAAGGTCAGGCAAATCTGCGAATGATCTGGCCTTGTGCAGCAATGGAATCCCGCATCCTGCGGCCGAATCGGCCACCATCCTTTTTGCCACCGTTGACATTCATTGCCCAGAGTGACCGATCGTCATGGTAGCGGCGGATTGTGGTTGGCCTGCGAATCAGCGCAAAAAACGGAGGCGGCGCACTAACGCTGGACTAACTCCGTGCAACTCTCGATTCTACTTCCGACGAACCGGCATGGCCCCATGGCCATCTCCAAAATCGCGCAGGCCTGCTCGTGGGCCGGCCCGCGGATTCAGGTCATTGTCCGTGACAATTCGGGCAACGCCGAAAAACGCGCGTTGTTGAAAAATCTTCAGCGCGACTACTGCCAGATCATCAGCGTGGATCCGTGCGAAGGGTTAGAGAACTATTCGAAACTTCTTGAACTGGCCCAGGGCAACTTCATCTTCTCGACGTCCGACGACGATCAATGTGTCGACCGCGCAATTTTCGCATTGCCTGATCTGATCGAGAATTCCGGGAAGGATACGTCTGTTGCGGCTGTGACCGGCTCATACGCACTAGAAACCCCGCAAGGCACCTCCATCGTCAACTACAAGGACGTGGATTCGGATGACCCGAAGACGCGCGTTGCGGGCTATTTGAGTTACCCGGGTCCAAATATGCTGTTCTATTCGGTACTCCGTCGCGAGGTCGCCAATCGGGTTCTACGCTTTATGACCGCAATGCCGGTCTATCTGTCATTTCACGACCAGATTTTGTCTTTGTTCTATCTGCTCAACGGAAAATACATCCGGCTTCAACGGCTTTTTTATATTTATGACATCGGGGTGTGGGGGGCGGTCGACTCCTCGCAGAAACGCGATATCGAGTTTTATACCGCTGCCGGTCTCGATCCGGCCGCCAACAAGCTCCAGTGGCTGCTATGCGGCTTTGAAGGTGCCGCGCTGATTATGAACTCCACAGACTTTCCGGATTATCCGCCGCCACAGCGTCAGGCGATCGCGGATCTATGGTTTTCGGTGATGTTCGCCCGATTAAAGCGCGACCAGCGGATGACCTGTGAATCTCCTTTTACCGATGAAGCGACGAGGCTGTGCGCGAAAATCGTCACTTCGACAGAGCAGCTCTCTTTTGAAAGAATCCTGACGGAGATCAGTAGCTTTTTCGCCTTGTTTTCCAGGCAGCGCGCGCAAAGCTATTTCGAATTTTGGAACGCAGTGCTCAACAGGTAGAACCCTGACACCAGTCTGCTGGCCTCGGCGGGCACCGCGCAATATTGCGCAGGCGCTGATCGATGCGGTTGGTTATTCGGAAGGAGGGGCTGTGCTCGAGCGTCCTCGTTGATTTCGGCTCAAGACTTTCGTCCATGCAATCGGTGGTTTGCGTGGCTAAAGCGGCAGGGGTGGGTGGGGCGTGAGCTGGTCAACGCGTTTCAGGAATCCATCGGGTGAAGCGGTGATCATAAGCTTGTGCTCGATTGTGTGATCGTATTCTAATCGTAGCGAGGTGCCGTCGCGAGCCTTACGTCCTTCGCTTTTCAGACGCTTCATGTATTCCCAGACCGCGGTTTTCGGATTGTTGCCCTTGCCCCATGGGCGGTCAGCGCACATCTCCTCTGGCAGATCTTCGATTCCGGTATCCCAGACGACGCAATAAGAGCCTTTGCTGACATACGGCGCGTAAAGCTCCAGTTCTTCGAGGACATGATCGTGGGTGTGGTCGGAATCCAGAAATACCATGACACGCTCGCAATCCTTGGCGTAGGCGGCGACCTTGTCGATGGTGTCACGGGCAATTGAGGAGCCTTCAATGAGATGGATTCTGTTGCGTAGCGGGTGAGCGTCGATCGCGGCGCGGTTATGTGCGCGGATCTCAATATCGATCCCGAGGACTTTACGACGGCCAGCATTTGGATCAAGCACGCCGCCGGCTTCGACGGCGTCGCAATAGTCCAACAGAACTAGCATCGATGCGCTCATGACCAGCGAGCCGCCGCGAGCGATGCCGGTTTCGATGACCAGTTCCGGGCGGCAAGCCCAGATGAGTTCCTGAATGGCACAAAGATCCTGGGGACTTTGGATCACCGGTCGTCCAAGCCAGGTAAAGTTTTGAAAATAACCGTGCCGTATGGCCGTCTGCTTCCAGGTATTGGAAAGATCGAGGAAAGCGCGATCTTTGCCAGCGCTGTGGATGTTTTCGGCGATACGCCTTCGGAAATCTTCAGCCGGATCCTGTCGTTTTCCACTCGTCATTGCGCGCGTTTGGTCCAGGTCGGGAAGGGCAGGGAATGGTCGAGCTCGATGCGTCATTGGAGAGCGAATCACTGATCATATATTAGACACTGCCGCCACCTCTTGCCCAGCGCAGCGAAGACAATGGCGGCGTCCATCTCAGAATCGGGCGCAGCACTATTTGGTTTCTGGATGCGACGGCTCAAACGCGTTGCAAGCTAGTCAAATGATGAGCCGGTCTCCTTTTCCACCTTTAGCAATGTACTGAGCAGAATTTGTCGTCGGCTTCGGCGCCGGACACTAACCTGCTGCACTTTGGTTTGGTTAATCCTTGTTAACCAATGTCCTGTAGGTAGTGGGGTGGTGATGATGGTGATGTTGTCGCAGGAAGCACTATGAAAGCCAGGCTTGAACCTCGCATCAATCTGGTTGGACGCACGCCACTAGAGACGGTCATTCCGCTGGCAACGCCGTTCGTCGTGTTTGTCGATCCCGCCAGCTCCTGCAATTTCAAATGCACCTTCTGCCCAACCGGGCATCGCGACATGATCGCGGAAACCGGCCGGTTCCAGGGCGTCATGAAATTCGACGTCTTTCAGAAAATCATCGACGACCTCGGCGAGTTCGAGAAAACGATCAAGGTACTCCGCATGTACAAGGACGGGGAGCCGTTCCTGAACAAGCGCCTGGCCGAAATGATCGCCTATGCAAAGAAGTCAGGGCACGTCGACTATATCGACACGACAAGCAACGGCACGCTCTTGTCTCCCGACCGTGTCGGCCCTGTGCTTGAAGCTGGCATCGACAAAATCAATATCTCGGTCGACGGCATGACGGAGGAAACCTACCAGCGGTTTACGGGTTTCAAATTCGACCTCAAGAAATTCATCGAAAACATCAAATGGATTCATGCCAACAAGGGCAATTGCGAAATTGTCATCAAGATTCCGGCAGAGCTGATCACGGAAGCGCAGCGTCAGGAATTCTTTGACACCTTTGGTGACCACTGCGACCGCATCTTCGTCGAAAATTTCGCGCCGTGCTGGCCGGATTTCGACATCGAAAAACATACTGGCGTCAAGATAAGCAAAGGGATCTACCAGCAAGATATCGGCGACACCGACACTTGTCCGTACATCTTTTACGGCTATTCGGTGAACGCCGATGGGTTGGTCAGCTCATGCTTCCTGGACTGGGGTCGCAAGCTTGTGATCGGCGACGTGCGCAGCCAATCGATGAAAAGCATTTGGAATTCTGCGGCGATGAACGCGCTGCGCTTGCAGCATCTCGAGGGCAGGCGTCAGCAAAATAATGTGTGCGGTAATTGTGGGCAGCTCAGCCATTGCTTGCCCGACAATATCGACGCTCATCGTCTGGCGCTCCTGGAGAAATTCAATGCCTTAGTGTCTGTTGAATCACACGTTGAGCCTCCTGGGGGAACCAACCGTAGATTTATCGGGGTGGCGGCTGAATGAAGATCCTGCATGTCACCCCGCACTTGGGTGGTGGCGTCGGCAAAGCGCACGCAACCATCACCCCTGTTTTGCCCGAAGTAGTTGAGCAGACTTTTGTATTGCTCGAGCGTCCTCGTGACCACCGGTTTATCGACAAGATCAGATCTGTGGGAGGAAATGTCGTAATTGCAGATGATCTTAATCATGTTGCATCCCTGGCGCGCAAAGCCGACATCGTTCAGTTCGAGTTTTGGAACCATCCGCGAATGTTCGAATGTCTCGCTCGCACGGAATTTCCACCGATCCGTAGTGTCTTCTGGTCGCATATCTCTGGGCTTTTTCAGCCGGTGATCCCGCCGGCACTGATAGAAGAAGCTGCACGTTTCGTTTTCACGACGGGGGCCTCACTTTCTATTCCGTCGGTCGCTGCTCTCGGTGAAAGAGCGCGCAAGAAAATCGCAGTGATTAACAGCGGATTTGGATTTGCCGGCGGTTCGCCACGCACCGCGCGTGGGCGAAAGCCTGGCGTCGCTTATCTTGGAACCGTCGACTTTGCGAAGATGCATCCGGGCTTTTTTGACGCAGTTGATGGGCTTCTTGATGACGATGTTCGTATCATGGTTTGGGGTGACTTCGATCCGACAGGCCCAGTTGCTGCACGCGCGAAGGCAATGCGCAATCTGACGCGTGTCAATTTCATGGGACAGGCGGCCGATTCGAGTGTTGCGCTGTCAAATGCAGACATATT
Organism: Pseudolabrys sp.; assembly: GCA_036003145.1. Lineage (GTDB taxonomy): Bacteria > Pseudomonadota > Alphaproteobacteria > Rhizobiales > Xanthobacteraceae > Pseudolabrys. The sequence continues at coordinate 20,163 of DASYSQ010000135.1, read as the reverse complement.
TCTTTATCCGCTGCAGCGCGATCACTATGGCACTGCGGAAAATGCGTTAGTGGAAGCGATGTCGCTCGGACTAATACCATTGGTGCTGAACAACCCTGCGGAAATGGCTATCGTCAGTGATGGCGAAACAGGATTCGTTGCCAAATCCATCGAGGAAATTGGATCCTTGTTGCAGTTGTTGCTTTTACTGCCCGATGTGCGAGCGAAAATTTCGAAAAATGCGGTTCGTTACGTATCTGAAACACGGAACCCGCTGCTGTCCGCGCGGGAGTTCATGACGTTGTGGCTTGGGCTGCTGTGCGAAACGCCTCGTCATTGCGATCTGGCCCGCCCGATTGGCGGAAGTCCGGCTGAATGGTACCGCTCCACTCAATGCTTATCGGAAGCACCGTGGACACGACCAGTGCCGAATGCAGAAACGGCCTCGAAGGGCACCCTTGCCCATTTTGAGACCGCCTTTGCTGTCGATCTGGCCTCCGAAAAATGGGCAGGCACCCGCGCAGTTCGTCGACGGCGCGTGAATCCGCTAAGACTGCGATTGACTACAGCGAGCGGCTGATCGCCAAAGGTGGGCTCACTTTGGTACTTGGCGCCTGCGCGCGGCCAGTCGCGCCGTAGGTCGACGGCGCCTGCTTGCGGGCAAGTTCGCCGGACACACCGCGTATGATGCCTTCCGAAACGGCGTGCGCCGTTGCCAGAACAGTCAGGTTGGTCCGCATCAGGCTCTGGAAGATGTTGTGCCGCTGGCGGAGACGGTCGAGCAAGGCCGGAGCCACCCTGGCGATGGTGTCTTTAGCGGCTTTCACGCGCTCACTTTCCAAAGCATAGAGTCGGGCGCATTCAATTTTGGCGCCGTCCAGATTCATCGCATCGCGGAGACGTCCGGCACGAACGCGCGCGGTTTCCTCCGTGACGGTCTGCTCCAGCTGGTCCATGATTTTTTCCAGGCTCACGACTGCCCGTTCGGCTTCGGCGGCGTTGAGGGTTTGTCCGGTGCCGGGCGCGGTCATGAATTTGCCTCTTGTCTTGCAATCAGTGTCCGATAGACCTGATCCGCGATGCCTATTCCACCCGATTTGGCGAACGATTTTGCGTATTCGTCTGTGAGCATCGAGCGCCAGACGCCGACGGCGCCGCTGCCGCCGAATGGACCGTCGCCGCTGATTCCTGTGAACATGTGCTGAAACATCGAATTGAGAAAGACAGCCTCGAAATCCTGTGCTGCCGCGCGTGCTTTCGTTTGCTTTGTCGACGTGAGCTTGCCGTGCTCGCGGCTGTTCGTGAGCAGGTCGATCGGTTTGAGGCCGGGGCTGGGGAGTGCGATTGCGGTTGCCATCACATCACCTCGATGTCGGCCTGAATCGCGCCGGCGGCCTTGATTGCCTGCAGGATGGTAATCAGATCGCGCGGCCCGATGCCCATCGCATTGAGGCCGTCAACGACCTGTTGCAGGGACACGCCCTCCCTGACCACAAACATTTTCTTGCCGTCCTCCTGCACGCCAATGCTGGTGCGCGGCACCACTCTGGTCGTCCCGCGCCGTGCGAACGGCAGCGGCTGGCTTACCTCGGGTGTTTCCGAAACAGTCACAGTCAGATTTCCCTGCGCAACGGCGACCGTCGAGACGCGCACATCCCGGCCGATCACGACGACGCCTGACCGTTCGTCGATAACGATGCGGGCTGGCAGATCAGGTTCGACCTGCAGCTGCTCGATTTCGGTGAGGAAGCTGACGATGTTCGCCGTCGACTTGGGCGGCACCGTGAGCACCACAGTGGACTGATCGATTGGCTCCGCTGTTGGCGAGCCGATGTAATCGTTGATCGCGGCCGCGATGCGCTTGGCGGTGGTGAAATCGGGATTGCGCAGCGCCATGCGCAACTGACCCAGCCGGTTCAAGGTAAATTCAATCTCGCGCTCGATCAGTGCGCCATTGGCAATACGGCCGACGGTCGGGACGCCACGGACGATCTTGGCGGCATCGCCTTCCGCCTGAAAGCCGCCGATCGCCAATGATCCTTGCGCGACGGCATAAACGTTTCCGTCAGCGCCAAGGAGCGGCGTCACCAGCAATGTTCCGCCCTGGAGGCTCTTGGAATCGCCCATAGCCGAAACGGTAACGTCGATACGGGTGCCTTGCGTACCGAACGCCGGCAGATTGGCCGTCACCATGACTGCGGCAACGTTGCCCGTGCGGATCGTTTGACCGCGAATATTGACCCCGAGCCGTTCCAGCATCGCGGTCAGCGACTGCTTGGTGAAGGGGATGTTGTTAAGCGTATCGCCGGTGCCGTTGAGTCCGACTACCAATCCGTAGCCGATCAACTGGTTTTGCCGCACGCCTTCGATATTCGCGAGATCCTTGATGCGCGAAGTCGCCCCGGCGCTAACCGGGGCACACAAGATCAGGATCACCGCCACGCACGCGGCCTGCAAAGCCTTCGTCATCACTGCTCCCCAATGTGACGTCTGACTACAAAGGCTTATGCGAGCATCGTGCCAATGCCGGTATGCACCCAAGGCTCTGGCAGCGCTGGCTTTTTTCGTTGGCCCTCGCGCGGAAGCGCGTTGGCGATGGGGCATGAATGCTCCCCAACGGCAAATTTTGCCGACGTCTTTACTGGGCATTAACCATACCGGCTCAGGCTCAAGGTATTCGGGAACCGATCTCAGTGGGGGGATCAACCGCAATGCGCATCTATGGGCCGAACGGAACCGCACTTGCGGCAACACCGACAGCCGCCCGCCGGACCGGAGGCGGCTCGTTCACCGTCAGCGAAGAAGACTCCCCCCGAAATGCAGCCGCAACTGGATCTTTGCGGGCCATTTCGACCGTCGATGCGCTGATCGCTCTTCAAGGGGTGGACGATCCGAAGGAGCGCAAGAAACGGGCCCTCGTCAAAGGCCGCAACGCACTCGACGTCCTTGATACCCTCAAGCTTGGACTGCTCGACGGAAGCGTGGACCAATCAACGCTCGCACGCCTCAAGGTTGCATCCGAGGGCCTGACCGAGATGTCCGGGGATTCAGGGCTCGACGTGGTCCTGGGTGAGATCGACCTGCGCGTGGCCGTGGAGTTGGCAAAGGCAGGGGTCCGCTAGACCCGCAGGGCCAAATCCCGGGAACCGCTAGAAGCTGTTGAACTGCCGACACAATCCGGGTTGGCCGAAGGCCCTACTCGGATATTGTCCGCCGCTTGGTGGGCGTATATAAGCCTGCCGCGCGTGGGGAGCGACGACGCGCCCAAGAATAAAAAACAGGGAGTAGGTGGGAATGCTGGCCAAGACCAAGAACTACCGGCCGACCGACAAGGAGCCGTTCATGAACGAGCGCCAGCGCGAATATTTTCGCGTGAAGCTGCTCGACTGGCGGGAAGATATTCTCAAGGAAGCCAAGGAGACGCTGCAGCATCTCCAGGAGGAAAACCAGAATCATCCTGATCTTGCCGACCGTGCCTCGTCTGAAACCGACCGCGCCATCGAGCTGCGGGCGCGCGATCGCCAGCGCAAACTAATCGCCAAGATCGACGAGGCGCTGACGCGCATCGATGATGGCACGTACGGCTATTGCGAAGAGACCGGCGAACCGATCTCCCTGCGTCGGCTCGAAGCACGCCCGATCGCGACTTTGTCTGTGGAAGCGCAGGAGCGGCATGAGCGGCGGGAACGGGTCTATCGCGACGACTGAGAACACGTCATCGATATAAAAAACAAATGCCCGGCCTTTTGAGCCGGGCATTTTTCTTTTGCCTTTCGCAAAATTCACGCGGCCTCCGGCCGGGGAGCAGCCGGAGGCCGCGTCGTAGACGCCGTCACGCTCGCGCGATGCGAAAACGGCGCGGGAGCTACAAAACTTACGCCACTGACTAGAACGGCAGCAGCACGTTGAAAATTTGCTCTCCGTAACGATTCTGCTGCATCTCGGTAATCTGACCACGCCCACCATACGCAATGCGTGCTTGTGCGATCTTGCTCGAATCGATCGTGTTGTCGCTCTCGATATCCTCAGGCCTCACGATGCCAGCCACGATCAGTTCGCGGACTTCGAAGTTGACTCGGATTTCCTGTTTTCCTTCGATAACCAGATTGCCGTTTGGAAGGACTTGCGTCACCACGCCGGCGACATTGGTCTGCAGCGCTTCCTGACGGTTGACCGAACCTTTACCGTCCATGGTGGTGTTGGAATCGGAGGTGAAGATGCGCGTGGGCACCGGCGTATTCATGATCGGTACTTTTGGTTTTCCGAAAAAGTTGTTGATGCCGGAATCTTCGGTCATCGCCCGGCTGCGTTTGGTCTCATTGTCGATGTTCGCCTTGTCGGTGAAGTTCACTTTCACTGTCAGAATATCGCCGATCTGGTGCGCGCGCTGATCCTTGAAGAATGCGCGCGAACCGTTTCGCCATAGCGAGTTCGGATTATACGAAGCCGGCTGCGCTGCCGGCATGGGCATCTGAACCGGCTTGTAGCCTGGCCGGGTGGTTGGATTATCAACGGCGGTCAACGGTGGCTGTTGCCCGATCGCCTTGAGGCTATCGATGTAAGAGCATCCGTTGAGCAGAGCACTGGCGAGCGCGGCGAGAACCGCGTGACGCATGACCATGACGACTTTCATGACTTTGCTTTCACTGGTAGAGCACAGGAATTGCGTAGCTTGTGAACTGCGTTTGAACTCACGTAGGCATATCGTCTCCGTGTCAGGATTTATCGTGCGGCGGCATCCGGCCTCATCCTGGGTGCGTCGTTGGAAGCGAGCCGTGGCGAACCGTTGCTGACGAGAACGCGGCCGGGACCGACAATTGTGCCCTGAGCCGTACGCTTCGACTGCTCGTTGAGGACGCTGATGACGTCGCCTTCCGCACCGCTATCAGCGGCCTTGCCGCGTATCGTGAGCACAATGCCCGGCACCTCGTAGATGAGAGTCACTGTATCGTTGCGCTGAACGAGAGGCGGTTTGATCAGTTCGCCGATGCGGATGGGCCGGCCGGATTGCAACACGCCACGTGCGGCAAGGCCCACCGCCTGCTGGCGTCCGGTGATGACGTCGCGACCGACTTCGGAGCGCGGTCGCCGCTCCATCTGTACGTCCGATTCCTTGAGGATACCGCCGTGCTCGATCGTCCGCGTCACAGTTGCGACCTCGACCGTTGCGACAGCGCGTCCGGCGAGGTGCATCACCGACCGCTTGCCTGTGCCTGCAGCAATTTCGAGCGTCGCTTCAAAACGCCCGCTACGTGCGTCATATTCCACCTGCGTGACGCGTAACGCGCCTTGCGAGGAAGGCTCCACGTACATCGCGCGCATGTCACGTGCGAATGTTATGGCGATGTCCTTGGTTGGACCGAGATCGAAGCGCGCGGATAAAGCGCGGGCGACTGCATCTTCGACGTCCTTGGCCGGGATCGTCCGGCTCGCGCGCGTTACGACGATGTCGCGTACGCCATCGGTCGCTACCCCGATGAGGGCATGGCTGCGGACGGCCTCAAGCACAGCATCGGCCGAGATCGTTCCGGTATACCCGAGGTCTGGCGCGCGAAATATGGGTACCGAGGCAACGATGCCTGCGTTTTCGATGAGATCGCCGATACGCACGATATCGCCCTTGACGATGGCTTCCGATTTCAGGGTAGGGCGCTCCGAGCCGGACTGACCGGCGCCTTGCGCGCTGGCTGGGACACCAAGTGCACCAAGTGCGGCGAGCGCAACGGCGGCGGCAGGGATTGAACGGATCATGTACCGGATCATGGCGAGGCCTCAGCGCATCAGGTTGGAGGTGGCGGACAGCATTTGGTCGGCCGCGGTGATGACCTTGGCGTTCATTTCATAGGCGCGTTGGGCTGCGATCAGGTCCGATATCTCGCTGACGGCCTCGACGTTGGCCTGTTCGAGAAAACCTTGTTGAAGATTGCCGAAACCATCAGTTGTCGGATTGCCGTTCTGCGGCGCGCCTGAGGCCGGCGTCTCGAGATACAGATTGTCGCCCATGCTCTGGAGGCCGGCTTTGTTGACGAAAAGCGAGAGTTCAATCTGGCCGACCTGACTCGGCGTATTGGTTCCCGGTAGCGTCACAAACACTTGGCCCTGCGAATTGACCGACACTGACGTTGCATTCTGCGGAATGGTGATGCCGGGCTGTACAAGATTTCCCTGCGCGGTTACCAATCGGCCCTGTGCATCAAGCTCAAATGATCCATCGCGCGAATAGGCGGTGCGGCCGTCGGGCAATAGAATTTTGAAGAAGCCTTCGCCGCGAATTGCGAGATCGTAATCCTTGCCGGTCTGCGTCAGTTCTCCTTGGCTCATCAGTCGGGGCGTGCCGACGGTCTTGACGCCAGACCCCAGTTCGATGCCGGCCGGAAGAATATTGCCCTGCGCTGACGTCTGCGTGCCAACGCGCGTGACTTGTTCGTAGAGCAGATCCTGAAATTCGGCACGCTGGCGTTTGTAGCCGGTGGTTCGCATGTTGGCGATATTGTTGGAGATGACCTGGACATTCAGTTCCTGGGCCATCATCCCGGTCGCCGCGGTGTGAAGTGCTCTCATGGACTAATCTCCTGCTGCCGATGTTCAGTTCGGCACATCGGCAAGCTTTTCGATCGCCGTGCGTTGCAAATCGGCACTCTGCGACAGCAAGGCGGCGATCTGTGTATAGCTACGCGTCACTTCGATCATGCGCGTCATTTCCATAACTGAGCGCACGTTGGATTTTTCGATCGTTCCTTGTATGACGCGTGAGGTCTTGTCGGCCTGCGGCGTGACGTTCGCCGGCGCCAGGAAGGTGCTGCTTCCATCCTTCTGCAGGCGGCCAGCCTGGTCGAACTTGACGACGCGGAGTTGGCCGCGCTGCGATTCAGTCGTCGCATTGTTGCCCTCGCGCACGCTGATGGTGCCGTCCGGGCTGATCGTGATGTTGCGGTCTTTCGGTTGAAACGTGATGGGTCCCGATTCACCCAGCACTTGATACCCCTCGCTGGTGACAAGCTCGCCGTTGTTGTTGATCTGCATCCCGCCGTTGCGTGTGTAACGTTCGCCACGCGGTGTTTGCACGGCGAGGAACCCGCGGCCGTCGATCGCCACATCCAGCGAATTGCCTGTGCGTTCGAGCGGGCCCTGACTCATGTCGAGCCAGGTCGCGCGGTCCTGGACGAAGCTTACCCGTTTGTCGGCGCCCATGAAGTTGTCGAGGCGGGCGGTCGGGCTGATGAATTCTTCAAACACCGCCCCGTCGGCTTTGAAGCCGGTGGTGTTCAGATTGGCGATGTTGTTGGCAACCACGTCCAGCTCGCGCCCGAGCGCGACCTGGCGTGATAGTCCGACCAGAAGTGCATTCTGCATCGGTAACTCCCCTGGTTCGGCAAAGCGCGACCCTCCCGAGGCCGATCTTGCCGGTGCGGCGCCGCGAGCTCTCCCAAGCCAGCGGCCTGCATGAGAACTGCAGCCGTCGTGCCAACTTGAAAAATGTAATTGTATCAATTAGTTAAGTCGAAACTGGTGAGTGCCTGCGCGGGCAAAAATATCCGCTTCGCTTGGTCAACCAGGCAAAAGATTCCGCCCCGCCGGGCGCGAGAAAGTATCTGTTAACCATACCGACCTACCTTCAATTTTGGGGCGCGTGGGACCGCTTAGCCGCGATGTTTCGCCAAACGGCGTTACGTGCCGGCCCGCCCAAACGTCGCGAAGTGGGGTCATCCATGGCAGCTAAGGCGAAGCAGGCGGACGTCGAAGATCAGGAAGAAGACGACAAGCCTGAAGGCGAGAACGAACAGTCGGCAGCGAAGTCGAAATTCGCCTTCTTGAAATTCAAGATGCCGTCCATGAAATGGATGATCATCGGCGGCGCCGGCCTGCTGGTCCTCGTCGGCGGGGGCGGCGGCGCATATTTTTTCCTCAAAGGCTCCGGCCACAAGGAGCCGCAGGTCGCGGCCAAGCCCGCGACTTTCGTCGATCTGCCCGACGTCCTGGTCAACCTGTCGAATACGGGCGCAGACCGTACCCAGTATCTCAAGGTCAAGATCGTGCTCGAACTGCCGGATGCGACGCTGGTGCCGCAAATCCAACCGCTGATGCCGCGAGTCATGGATGCCTTTCAGACTTACCTGCGGGAGTTGCGTCCGACGGACCTCGATGGATCGGCCGGCCTCTACCGCCTCAAGGAAGAGTTGACCCGCCGGGTCAATGCGGCGGTCGCACCCAACCGGATCACGGCCGTTCTGTTCAAGGAGATCGTCGTTCAATGACGGCTCCATCGGAAATTTGACGCTCGAAACCAATGGCGACAAAAGACCCACACGATCAAGACGCGCTGGCTGCCGAATGGGGCCTGGCCCTGGAATCGGATTCCAGCTCGGCTCCAACCAACGTTGAAACATCTGCAGCACCTGGCGCCGACGAAGTGGCCCCGCAATGGGCGTCGATGGTTGACGACCCCGGCGGTTTGCAGTCTGCCAAAGGCGGTGCCGAGCGCATCCTCAATCAGGAAGAAATAGACAGCCTGCTCGGTTTTAGTCTCGCCGACGTCTCGCTCAACGACAATTCCGGTATCCGCGCCATCATCGACTCGGCGATGGTGTCCTACGAACGCCTGCCGATGCTCGAAATTGTCTTTGACCGTCTTGTGCGGTTGATGACGACGAGCCTGCGCAATTTTACGTCCGACAACGTCGAAGTCTCGCTCGACCGCATTACGTCAGTGCGCTTTGGCGACTACCTCAACTCAATTCCCTTGCCGGCGATTTTGGCGGTATTCAAGGCGGAGGAGTGGGACAACTTCGGACTTGCGACGGTCAATTCCAGCCTGATCTATTCGATCATCGATGTGCTGCTCGGGGGGCGGCGCGGACAGAGTACGGTCCGGGTCGAAGGCCGGCCCTACACCACGATTGAGACCAATCTGGTGAAGCGGATGATCGAGGTCGTGCTGGCCGACGCCGAGCTTGCTTTCAAGCCGCTGTCGCCGGTTAAATTCAATATCGATCGTCTCGAAACCAACCCGCGTTTTGCCGCGATCTCGCGGCCCGCCAACGCCGCAATCCTGGTGCGTCTGCGCATCGACATGGAAGATCGCGGCGGCAACATCGAACTGCTTCTGCCCTACGCGACAATCGAGCCGATCCGCGCCGTCCTGCTGCAGATGTTTATGGGCGAGAAGTTCGGCCGCGATCCGATCTGGGAAGGCCATCTCGCGACCGAAATCGGTCAGGCGCGAATTGGGGTCGATGCCGTTCTCTACGAAGCACGGTTGCCGTTGCGGCGAATGATGGGTCTCAACGTCGGCGATACGCTGATGCTCGAAATCAAGCCGGACGCGATGGTGACCGTTCGCTGCGGGGACATCACACTGACCGAAGGCCGCATGGGCCGCGTTGGCGATCGGGTGGCAGTCCGCGTCGCAAAACCGCTTCGCAAGCCGCGCACCACTTTCGCCATGTTCGAAAAAGCCGACGAGACAACGACAACTACCCCATTGGAGGTACCGTGAGCTATCATTACGGTTTCCTGGTCGAGACCATGGTCTCGGTCCTTCTTCTCCTCACGATCCTTTATTGCGTCCGGCTCAACAAGCAGCTTCGCCTGCTGAAGGCCGATGAGCAGTCGCTGCGTGCGACCATTTCGGAGCTCGTGACGGCTACCGAGATCGCTGACCGCGCCATCGGCGGCCTGAAGGCGACGATGCAGCAGGGCGAGCAAGCCTTGGGCGAGCGACTGGATCGCGGCGAAGTGCTCGCGGCGGAACTCGATCTGCATCTCACTGCGGGCAATCAATTGCTGGCCCGGCTCGTGCGCATCGCTGGCGTTTCGCGGCCGCCCGGGGACTCGCCGGCGCTGCAAAATGCCAACGCGGTAGCGGCTGCGGCGCAAGCCTTCGCCGATCGCACGCGGTATAGGGTGGATGGCCAAGCCGCATGAGCCGCGTGCTGCGCGACGTGCGGCTGATCCCGATCGTGCTGTTTGCCACGATCAGTCTGCTCGCGCTGAAAGTTTCGGGCCTGGTTTTCGACGGCGGCTATACGCTCGCCGAGCGGATGCAGGCGCACTACAAGACCGAATTGCAGGTCACTTCGCCGGAGAGCGTGCCGGAATACCCGCGGATTGTTATGGCCGACAAGCAGGGCAAACCCGGCGCAGTGGCACCGAAGCAGCCTTGGGCGCAGGAGATGTTCAATTTCAATACGTCCCGCGGCGATATCACCGGTTCAACCGGTGCGGAGGAAAAGCCGAGCGACCCGGCACTCAGGATCAGCGACAAGCCGCCGGAATCTCCGAAACTGGAAGTCGCCGGCGCGGCCATTCCACTTGAGCCGGGCCGCATTGCATCTCCCGGCGAGCGGGCGGTCCTTGAGCGGTTGCAGACCCGCCGGCAAGAACTGGACAGCCGCAACCGCGAACTGGAGATGCGCGAAAGCCTGATCAAGGCTGCCGAAAAGCGGCTGGAAGATAAGGTCACCGAACTCAAGGATACCGAGGGCCGCGTCAACACCGCGATGGGAACGCGCGACAAAATGGAGGTTCAGCGCTTCAAGAGCATCGTCTCCATGTACGAGAACATGAAGCCGAAAGACGCGGCGCGCATTTTCGATCGCCTCGACATGAAGATCCTGGTCGATGTTTCGACCCAGATCAATCCGCGCAGGATGTCGGATATCCTTGGCCAGATGTCGTCGGAAGCGGCCGAGCGGCTGACTGTCGAACTGGCCCATCGGGCGAACGCCCAGCCCAAAACGGCAAGTCCGGACCAGTTGCCGAAGATCGAGGGCAAGCCGAGCGAGAACTGACCGCTTCCCCCGGCGGCCAAAAGCCTTGACTGCACGGCAGTACGCTTGCACTCGCGCACTGGAGCCTGCCGCCTATACCGGCCTGATGAGCCAAAAAAAATGAAAATTGAAGTTGGACGCTGCCCTGTGGCGTAGGGCGACTAGGCGCGAGCTTAAAAAGCAGAACAAAACCAGGACCCTATGAATTCTTTGCACCTGCTTCTAGAGCACCGTGGAGACAACATCCTTAACGCCACATTAAACGCCCGTCCTTAGGCTGTGAGCGGACCGGCAGGCCCGCCGGCTGGAACGGCCTTATGACGGCTTTGCCATTCAGGCTGCAGCGGATCTTTGCCCGCCGACCGGCGCGGCTGCGGCTCGCGTCTGCCTGGCGTGCGCTTACATTTATTGTGGTCCTCCTACTGACTCAGGCGTTGCTCGCGCTTGCACCTTTGAGTGCGGCCCGGGCTGATGAGCCCATCAAGGGTGAAGTCAAAGCCGTCAATGACGGCGGCTTCCTTCGGCTGATGTTCCAGTTCGACGAGGCCGTAGAAGCAACCACGCGCGTCTCCGGCGCGATCGTCATCATCAGCTTCAACAAACCGGTTGCGCTTGCTGTTGAGCGGTTGAACGTCAACGCACCCGAATATATCAGCGCCGCGCGCCGCGATCCGGATGGCAGTGCGATCCGCCTCGCGCTCCTCCGCAAGGTGAAGCTGAACACAATCGCCGCGGCCGAGCGGCTTTATGTCGATCTCATGCCCGAAGCCTGGAAAGGCCCGATGCCGGGGCTGCCGCAGGAGGTGATCGACGAGCTTGTCCGGCGCGCGCGCAATGCGGAAAGCCAGTTGCATCAGCAACGTGCCGCCGACAAGCAGAAAAAGCCGCCGGTGGTCCGGGTCAAGGTCGCAACGCAACCGACCTTCGTGCGCTATGTGTTCACGATGCCGGGCACGGTCAATGTCATCCCCGAACGCGCCGACGGCAGACTGACGCTCAATTTCGACCAGCAAGTCGCCTGGGATCTGGCAGATGCCAAGGCGTCGCTGCCGCCGACGCTGAAGTCGATTGAGTCCGAGGTCGATTTCGACTCCGTTGCCGTCGTTTTCACGCTCAGCGGGACGCCGGAAGTCCGCGCGTTTCGCGAGGAACGCAGTATCGTGGTTGATATCGGCCTCGAGGGTGTCAAACCGAAACAATCGGAGGAGGGTGGTCCCGCAAAGCCGGCGGTGGCATCCGGTGGGGCGCCTGCGATCTCCGCGCCCTACTCCAGGGCGCCAAAGACTTCGGCGGCGGAAATTCTGCCGCCTAAAACTTCGCCGCCGCCTGCGCCTGTCGCCGCCGCAGCAGCGCCGCAGGGGGCCGGGCCAGCCCAGCCCGTACCCGAAGCGGTGCCGCCAAAGCAAGCCGAGCAGTCACAGCCTGCGCCCGTGATAACCCAGCCGGCCATCGCCGCGCCCGCACCTCAAGTTCAGGCCGCTGCTGAACTTGCTGCCGCCACGCCGCCAACTCCGGACGCTGGACACGCCGCTTCGCAGCCCGCGCCTGCGGAGCTGCCTCCCGCCGCGTCGCCCGCTCCGCCACCCGCGCGGAAGATCATGTCCCCACCCCTGGCTGCCGCCGATGACGCCATTCGGCCGAAGGCCAACCCGAATGCAGTCGTAGTCGCTCGGACGCAGCAGTCGGGTGACAGGCTGCGGCTCGAATTGCCGTTCGCTGCGCCGACGCCCGCCGCGGTCTTCCATCGTGCCGATACGCTCTGGCTCGTATTCGACAGCCCCGCGCAGATCGATCTGACGGCACTTCAGGCCGACAATGACAACGGCGTGCGGGAAGTATTGTTTGAGCGCGGCGATGATGGCGCAGCGATCGTGCGTATCAAGCTTGCGCGTCCGCGCATGGCGAGCCTCGAAGCCGACGGTCCCGCCTGGATTGTCAACATTGCCGACACGACGACGGCAGAAACGCGTCCGCTTGCCATCGCGCGAAGCATTGTCGGTAAGAATCGCGCAAGCATCGCTATTCCGTTTGACAGCGCGCGCGCCATTCACACTATCAGAGATCCGGATGTCGACGACCGGCTGCTGGTCATTACGGCGCTCGGACCGGTACGCGGTTTTCTCAAGGTGCAGGATTTCGTTGAACTGCGCGCGCTGCCTTCTGTCCACGGTGTCGTTATTCAGCCGATCGCGGATGACATCGCGGCAGAACTTGGTGTCGACAAGATCACCATCGGCCGGCCGACGGGATTGTCCCTGTCGGCGACGGCTCTCGGCCAGCAGCAGGTCGCGGTCAGCTTTCGCGCCTTCACTTTCGATACCCAGGTCTGGGGGTTCGATCGCGATGCGCCATTCAATGCCCGTCAGTCCGAATTGATCGGGCTCGCCGCATCGGCCCCAGTAAGCAAGCGGCGGCAGGCGCGTTTCAACCTTGCGCGCTTTTATCTTGCGAAAGAGATGGCCCCGGAGGCCAAGGCTGTTCTTAACGTCGCGCTCACCGACCAGCGCGCATCGGAAGACGTGACCGGCAGCGTGCTCAAGGCTGTCGCCGACGTGATGCTTGATCGTCCAGACGACGCTCTGAAGGAACTGTCCAAACCACAGGTCGGCAATCAACAGGACGCGCCGATCTGGCGTGCCATTGCGCTCGCACGGCAAGGTCGATGGGCGGAAGCACGGGACATTTTCAAGACCGTCAGCGCTGCCGTGGGGGCCTTGCCGATCGAATTGCAGCGAATGGCAATGAAGGAAGCGCTGCGCTCGTCCATCGAGTTGCGCGATTTCAATAATGCCGCACGCCTCGTGAATGATTTCGAAACTGTCGGCGTGACGCCGGATCTGGAGCCGACCATCAATGTGTTGCTCGGCCGCCTGTACGAAGGTCTGGGTCGCACCGAGGATGCGCTCGCGAGTTATCGCGCGGCGGCGGTCTCGAGCGACCGCCGTGCCGCCGCGCAGGGCCGGCTGCGAGAAACCGTGCTCGCCTTTGCAACCGGCAGCATGGGGCGCAAGGACGTCATCAACGACATCGAAACGCTGACGACCGTCTGGCGCGGCGATGAGACCGAGACCGAGGGGCTCAAGCTGCTCGCTCATCTTTATACCGAAGATAGCCGCTATCGTGACGCCTTTCATGTGATGCGGACGGCATTGCTTGCCCATCCGAATTCCGACATGACCCGTAAGATCCAGGATGAGGCGGCCGCCACTTTCGAAAGCCTGTTCCTCGGCGGCAAAGGTGACGCCTTGCCGCCGGTGGAGGCGCTCGGCCTGTTTTATGATTTTCGCGAGCTGACGCCAATCGGACGGCGCGGCGACGAAATGATCCGGAGGCTTTCTGATCGGCTCGTCGGCGTCGATCTGCTCGACCAGGCGGCGGAATTGCTTCAACACCAGGTCGATCACCGCCTGCAGGGGGCCGCGCGGGCACAAGTCGCGACGCGTCTGACAGTTGTCTATCTCCTGAACCGCAAGCCGGACCGCGCACTTGCAACCTTGCAGGCGACCCGTGTTGCCGATTTGTCAAATGACCTGCGCGACCAGCGCCTGTTGCTCGAGGCACGCGCCATTTCCAATCTTGGACGGCACGATGCGGCCCTCGAATTGATTGCCAACATCAACAGTCACGAGGCGGTGCGGCTACGCTCGGACGTCCTTTGGGCGGCACGCCACTGGCGCGAGGCAGGGGAGCAGATCGAACTGCTCTATGCCGACCGCTGGCGTCAGTTCCCGCCTCTGAACGACGGTGAAAGATCAGACATCCTGCGAGCGGCGATCGGCTACGCGCTCGGTGAGGAATCGATCGGTCTGGCGCGTCTGCGCGAAAAATACCAGGCGAAATTCGCCGACGGTCCGGATCGTCGCGCCTTCGATGTGGTGACTGCGCCGATCGGGACCAATGGTGTCGAGTTCCAGGACGTCGCCAAGAAAATCGCGAGCGTCGATACGCTCGATACCTTCCTGCGCGATCTGCGCGCGCGTTATCCAGAATCATCCGCTGTCTCGCCTGCCGGCACGACAGGTGAGGGCGCTTCATTGGTCCCCGACAAATCGAACGCGCCGTTGGCGAATGCGACGACCGGCCCCGGGTCATCGCCGATGCCGCCGAAGCCGGCCGCCGCGCCGCTCAAGCCCGACAAGGAGCCGACCGGCTCGATCGCGCGTCTGCCAAAGGCGCACACCAAGGGGCGGTGAGGAACTGCCGTCGCCAAGGGCAGAGATCAAGGGCGAGATATTGGCGGTACGGCGGTGGCGTTTGGGTGCGCATTGTGCGAGCATTGTTGCATCACACACATAACTTGTCCGGGCGGGGCAAACCGATGTGAGGAAACCGTTCAATGAGACAGCCAGGTATAATGCTGCTCCTCTTCGCCCTTGCGGGTTGCTCATCGTCAGGTAGCTTGTTTCAGCATGAGGAACCCAGGCCCGAGCCTCTGACAAGTCAGGCCGTGCCCCCGGTCGCTTCTCCGTCTGCCGCCAACAGGAGCAATTTGTCCCCGGCAGCAAGCGCCGCAGCGCCTAAAACCGACGGGAGCGAGACGAGCGGTGAACTCATGGATTGCGTGACCGAATCCTGCAAAATCAATTGCTCTCCGAAAGTAGCGGAGAGATTCAGACCAAAATGGTGCGCGCGTTTTAAGGAGCCGAGCTGACAAAAAGTGGCGGCCACTCGTAAAGTTCCGCGCGCAGCTAGTCTGGCTTGAATCCGCGAAACGCCCACCCCGCTACGAGGCCGAACAGCAAAAGGGCTATGGGCGGGCCGATCAGCAGGACCGGTATCGCAAGCAGGTCACCGGCGCCGTGGAATCCGCCCCGGATTCCATAAAGAATCAAATAGACGATCCACCCCATGATCCATGCAGCGGACAACAGCAGCCAGATACGAAACAATCCGCGTCGCCAATTTATTTGCGCAATCGCGTTGGCTTGTTCATCGGACTCGCGGCGAGGAATTCCAAAGCGTTGCGTCACGACTGTTCCATAACGTCCTATTTCGGTCGGCTGTCTCGTCTAAACTACACGTTAAGTGTCCGGGCGTCCCGCAGCGATCAGGGCTGATCGCGATCTTTGTTCGGCGTTTCATAGACGATATCGGTTTGGTTATTGAGTTCCGCCTGATCGGCCAATCGAAGATAGGCACGCGCCAGGTTCTCGAATTCGGCCCTGAGCGCGGGGTCTAGTTCACCATCGATTTTGGATATCAGTTCAGCAGCCCTCATCAGATAGACGTCGCGCGGTGTCATTTGTCGGTTCCCCCTCAAAACTTGCCCGGCCCCAGCGTACGTCAATGTGTTTTTTGACATATCGTTCCCGCGATGCCTCAGATTTATGCGTTTTTACGCCCGCTGGGCGCAGGGATCGGAGGCTGAACAGTCTGCTGGCGTCACCTTTGAGGCCAAAGCCGCCGGTCTGTCGGCACGAAAATCCTCACCGGACATGCGAGTGGAAGGGGGATAATCCTCAGTTCGCAGGCAGGTCTACCAGTTGCGCAGCATCTCATTGTAGCCCGTGCTGCCGCCGGCCGGAGTGTCGTTGAACTGTCCGGCATTGGAATTGATAGTCCTGCGCGGGGACAGCGCGTAGGCCCTTTCGCCAGGATGCCGGGGGACAGCCCTCGCATGGACTGATGTGGCTGCAACGAAGTTTCCGGTTACCAGATTTCCGGTTCCGTTGTCAGGGTCGAACGATTGGGCAAATGCTGGTGCGCCGATACTCGTCGCGACAATCACAATTCCAATTAACTTTTTCATGGCGACACTCCATCGTGCCTTGATGACCACCGTCATCGTCTGCCGCCTAATATGCGTCCTAAGACCGATGGAGATGTGTGAACCAGACTACAGAGCTGCAGTTTTCGTTTGCGCTTCTGATGTCCGTATTGGGTCCCAAAATAAAGACACAAAGCGAAATCGGGTGCGCATGCACGATGGGTTCTATCGTCTTTCTGAACGCGGAGATTGATCAGCGCTGCCGGATTTCCGATCGGGGAGGGTAGCCAAACCGAGCATCCTCGATCGGAACGATGATCTTCCCGATAGGCCAGAGCGCTATGCCGGCGAGTTTCAAATGCGCCCAGGCGAAGGGAATTCCTATCAACGTGATGGCAAGCAAAATTGCAGTGATGAGGTGACCTAACGCCAGCCACCAGCCGGCAAGGATCAGCCAAATGAGATTCCCCAGAAAGCCGAGCAGTCCGGTGCCTAAATCTTCCGTGCCGCTGTATTCGGCACGCGAGATTGCGGTTTGGCCAAACGGAAGAAGTGCGTAAACACCGATATTGAATGCAGCCCTCGTCCAGGGCAGCCCGATAATTGTAATCGCCATGATGATCGCGGCGACGAACCAGGCGACGGCCATCCATAGACCGCCGAAAATGATCCAAAGCACATTCAGCAGGAAGGAGAACGCGGACATTACACTATAGTCCTCACCGCACACCGTTCATGGAACCAGGATCTTTTAGTTTGAAGAATTAAACGTCCGCCATTTTACCCTAACAGGTCGCAGTATCGTGATCGGGCTACACGCGGTTTCCGCAACGACCATCATCGGCAGATGTACATGGTCTGTAGAGCTACATCATCGGGTGTCGCGACGCGGCGAATGATAAAGCACCCCGGCGGGGCAAAATACGGCCTGGGCCTGGATGTGCCCTGTTGCCAGGCCACCGTGTGACGCCAATCGATGTCCCAGGGGCGTAACATGGTTCTGGCGTCGAGCGTGCGTTGAATTTCAAACCGCGTTTTCGTCTCGCCGAACTCGATACCGTTGGCTTGAGCCACCGCCATGCCAGCGACCACGAAAAGGGCGGCACCTGCTATGGAAAGAGTTCGCGTCACTGTCTGCATGGGGTCCCCCAGGTTACGTCAACAACTCGCCTTAAGGTCCTCGGTTCCGGCAACCGCGCCAATTACCCGCGCTCGTTTTGGGTCTGGCGGAATGCCGCCAGGGCGCCCCGGCACAACGTCGTAGAATCAATAACGCCGCGCTCCGCCAGCACGATAATATGACTGGCGATTGCTTCTCGCACGGGCCGGCTTGGAGCGGTCATAAACGAACGCACGGAGCGATCGTAAGCGTCTCCCATCGCAGAAAGACGCTCGGGACCAAACGCAAGCGATCGCGAGATGTGATGAACAATATAGGGCATCCATACTAAGGCATGCCGACCTTATCGGGTCAGTCGCCGGCGGTTTCGGCGAACCCGTTTTTTGTAAACACCCGCGACTTTCTTCGCGATTTGGCGGCCACTGCGGCCGCTGACCGCGCCAATTGCGGCGGCGGTCTGAGCTTCCCCCAGGGCCTGTACTTTTTCGGTTACCATGCGTTGCATTTCGGACCGGGCCGAAGCGCCCCCTGCAGCAACGCGCATCAAACGAAGTGCTATGACACTCTGCGCTTCCAGCGCCAGCAGGGCTGTTTGCGACGAGACCGTCAGCCAGCTGTTCCACATCCGAAACGCCTTGTTCATTGTTCTTTTCCAATTCGATCGGTGCGCGTCGAGGCGCGAACTACAAGATCATCAAGCCGCGTGAGAGGTGTTGTTGGGTGTGCCGGCCGGGCCCACCAGCTTCTCCAGAAGGTTGCGCAATTGGTGTGCGTTGAACGGCTTCTGCAGAAGAGGCACATGTGCATGGCGCTCGGCGAGCGAGTGGCCGTATCCGGTAACGAAACCGAAGGGGATACCCATTTCCGTCAACATGTCGGCGAGGTCTACGCCGTGCTTTTGTTCGTCAATGCCGATATTGACCAATGCGCCATCGAAGTTTTCCTTGCTGAGTTCTTGTAGTGCGGAAGGAAGGCGATGCACCGTTCGCGTGACGGTGTAGCCAAGTTCGCGAACCATGTCGTGGATCATTTCCGCGATGAGAAAGTCATTCTCGATGATGAGAACGCGTGGCGCGAAAATAGCAGTCGGAATCGAAGCACTCATGCGCTTCCCCAGTGTTTGTTGAGTAGCTGCGAGCGCCGGCTCCTAGCAGCTGATGTCGGACACGATCTTACGCTGCGAGGCGCAGGGCGCACATTACAAAAGTACACATTGCCGAGAGGTCTGTGGCGCACTGGCGGCATAGGTAGCGCGGTGCGCTTGAGATAGATTATGTCGTAAACATGAGAAGCGGCCTAACGGAAGGCCTCCTGATATCCCGCTGCACTACAACTTTATGACCAATATGCAAAGGACGTCCGCCATGACTGTTAGAATTGAGAAAAACGGATCGGTTTGGACAATGATCCACGATCGGCCCGAAGCGCGAAATGCGATGGACCCTGTAAGCGCGGATGCACTCACAGCAGCCTTTCTCGAGTTTGACGCGGACAAGAACGCTTCTGTCGCCGTCTTATATGGCGCGGGCGGCGCGTTTTGTGCGGGCTGGGATCTGAAATACGTCAGCACGCTCAATGCTGATTATCCGCTCGGCGAACTCGACATCTCGACTGCCCGGCCGCAAGGCAATGGCGGCGACATTCCGCGCGGACCGTTAGGGCCCTCTCGCCTTGAGTTGGATAAACCGGTCATCGCGGCGATCGAAGGACCGGCGGTCGCAGGCGGCATGGAGTTGGGGCTGTGGTGCGATTTCCGGGTCATGGCCAAGGAATCTTACTTCGGCGTCTATTGTCGCCGCTGGGGAGTGCCGCTAATTGACGGGGGAACTGTGCGGTTGCCCCGTATCGTCGGCCAAGGCCGCGCCCTGGAAATCATCCTCACCGGGCGAAAAGTACCAGCAGAAGAATGCCTGAATATTGGTTTGTGTGAATACGTCACTCCCAAGGGAGGTGCTCGCGCAAAGGCAGAAGAACTCGCGCAGGAGATCGCCCGATTTCCACAGGTCTGCGCGCGCGCCGACCGGCGCTCCGCCATCAAGAGCCACGGCCTTACCGTGCGCGAGGCGCTTATCCAGGAATGGTATAACGGACGCGAAGCGCTGATCGAAGACGGTGTCGCCGGAGCGAGCCGTTTCAAGGACGGGCTTGGCCGGCATGGCGACTTCGCGAAGATTCGCTAGCTGCGCCGTTGCATGCCTAGTCCAGTACCAGGTGTGGCAACCAAAGGCAGAGAGCCGGAATGTACGTGATCAACAGGAGCACAATGACCATTGGAATGTAGAAGACGATAATACTTTTCGAGACCGCCTCCATCGACACCTTTCCGATCGCGCAGCCGACGACCATCGTCGGTCCTACCGGCGGTGTCAGAAGGCCAATGCCGAGATTGAGGATCATGATGATGCCGAAATGCACCGGGTCGATGCCGAAGGTCTTGATCACCGGCAGGAATATCGGCGTGCAGATCAGCAGCATCGGCGCCAGATCCATGAACGTGCCGAGCAGCAGCAGCAAAATGTTGATCCAGAGCAGAAAGGTGTACTTGTCACTGGAAATGTTGATGAAGAACTGCGTCGCGATCGCCGGCA
>DASYSQ010000134.1:0-8357 GCA_036003145.1 Pseudolabrys sp. | reverse complement strand
CCTCCTTCACGTTGCTGGCGGCGGTCGGCCGGCTGTCGCCGCAGATCCTCGGCCTGCGCGTGCCGACCTATGACTCCGGCGTGCACTACCACCAGGTGCGAGATACCTGGGCCGGCGTGCGCACCCCCGACGGGCGCTGATCTCCAAGATCCCTGGTTTCATTACGGGCGTTCGATCGCGTTCTTGCGGTCGGCGGGACATTGCGGTCATCTATACCTCCTCTGAAGTGCACAGTCAGGAAGAACATGGCGAAAATTGCCCGGAAATCCGCCCGTCGGCTGCGATCCCAACTCTGGTTCGACAACCCTGCCAACCCCGGCATGACGGCGCTCTATCTTGAGCGCTATCTGAATTTTGGACTCACATCTGCGGAGTTGCGATCAGGTAAGCCGATTATCGGGATCGCGCAGACCGGCTCAGACCTCTCCCCGTGCAATCGTCATCATCTTGAGCTCGCCAAGCGGGTGCGTGAGGGCATTCGCACGGCGGGCGGAGTCGCCTTCGAATTCCCCTGCCACCCAATTCAGGAAACCGGAAAGCGCCCAACCGCTGCGCTGGATCGCAATCTCGCCTATCTCAGCCTCGTCGAGGTGCTGTACGGCTATCCGCTTGACGGCGTCGTGTTGATGACCGGCTGCGACAAGACCACGCCGGCGTGCCTGATGGCCGCAGCGACCGTGAACTCACCGGCAATCGTGCTGTCGGGTGGCCCGATGCTGAACGGCTGGTGGAAAGGCGAGCGCGCAGGATCCGGTACGGTCATCTGGAAGGCGCGCGAGGAACTGGCTGCCGGGCGCATCGACAATCGTGAGTTCCTGGAAATCGCTGCGGCCTCGGCTCCCTCCATTGGGCACTGCAACACCATGGGCACGGCCTCGACCATGAACGCACTTGCGGAGGCGCTTGGCATGTCGTTGCCCGGCTGCGCGGCGATTCCGGCGCCCTACCGCGAGCGTGGACAGATCGCCTATGATACCGGGGTGCGCGCGGTCGAGATCGTCGAGCAGAACCTTAGACCGTCCGACATCCTCACCCGCAAGGCATTCGAGAATGCCATCGTTGCCAATTCGGCAATCGGCGGCTCGACCAATGCGCCGATTCACATCAATGCCATTGCACGCCATATCGGTGTGAAGCTTGCAATCGGAGACTGGGAAAAGATCGGCTATGACGTGCCGCTGCTGGTCAACATGCAGCCGGCCGGAAAATATCTTGGCGAAGAATATTACCGCGCCGGCGGATTGCCCGCGGTGATGCATGAATTGCTGAAAGCCAGGCGTATCCATGCCGACGCGCTGACGATCAACGGCAGGACGATGGGCGAGAATGTCCGAAATGCGCGTAGCAAGGATCCCGACATCATCAAGCCGTACAACGAGCCGATGAAAAGGCATGCCGGCTTCAAGGTCCTGAAAGGCAATCTGTTCGATTCCGCAATCATGAAGACCAGTGTGATCTCAGAGGAATTCCGCAAGCGCTACCTCTCCAATCCGAAAGACAAAAACGCATTCGAGGGCCGTGCGGTGGTGTTTGAGGGACCGGAGGATTACCACCACCGCATTGACGATCCGTCCCTGAAGATCGACGAATTCACCTTGTTGTTCATGCGCGGCGCAGGCCCGATCGGTTATCCGGGTTCAGCCGAGGTCGTGAACATGCAGGCACCGACGGCGCTGATAAAGAGAGGCATCACCTCCCTGCCCTGTATCGGCGATGGGCGGCAGTCCGGCACGTCCGGCTCGCCATCAATTCTCAATGCATCTCCTGAAGCGGCGGCAAACGGCGGCCTTGCTCTGGTCAAAACCGGGGACCGCGTGCGCATCGATCTCCGCAAGGGTACCGCCGACATCCTGATCTCGAAAGCCGAGCTCTCACGCCGCCGCGCAGCCTTGCTCAGGCGCGGTGGATTTCAATACCCGGCGAGTCAAACGCCGTGGCAGGAAATCCAGCGCGGCATGGTCGATCAGCTCGCTGACGGCATGGTGTTGAAACCGGCAGTAAAATATCAGCGCGTCGCGCAAAAGAGTGTGCCGCGCGACAACCATTAAACATGTGGTGAATATCCCGGCGCACCCTCGGCTCATTCCCTGCATAAGCGAACGGAAAGCGAAGCGGTGTCACACAACACGGTTAGGTGAGGTCAACTATGACTGATCGACTGAAGAACAAGGTGGCACTCGTGACAGCGGCTGGCCAGGGCATCGGCCGGGCCATTGCCGAGGCGTTTATCGCCGAGGGCGCGAGGGTCATCGCCACCGATGCTGCGGCCGACAAGCTCAAGGGGCTGAAAGCCGCCAAGAGCGCCAAACTCGACGTGCTCTCGACGAAAGCGGTCGATGCGTTCGCCAAATCCGTCGCGAAGGATTTCGGCGCATTGAATGTGCTTGTCAATGTTGCGGGCTACGTTCACCAGGGCACGGCGCTCGAATGCTCGGAGAAAGACTGGGATTTTTCGTTCGACCTCAACGTCAAATCGATGCATCGAACGATCAGGGCGTTTCTGCCTGCCATGCTGAAGAATGGCGGCGGCTCGATCGTCAATATGTCGTCTGGTGTTTCCTCCATCAAAGGCCTGCCGAACCGCTATGCCTATGGTGCAACCAAGGCTGCCGTGATCGGCCTCACCAAAGCCGTCGCGGCCGATTTCATCACCAAGGGCATTCGCTGCAACGCCATTTGCCCCGGCACCATTGTCTCGCCGTCGTTCGAGGAACGCGTGAAAGCGGTGTCCCAAGCGACGGGCAAACCCCTCAGGCAGGTGCGCGACAACTTCATCGCGCGTCAGCCGATGGCGCGGCTCGGCACCGCCGAGGAAGTGGCCGCGCTCGCGGTTTTCCTGGCCTCGGACGAGTCGAGCTACATCACTGGCCAGCCGCACCTTGTCGACGGCGGCATGGCCCTCTAGGACCGCCGCCCCCCTGCAATTGGCCGATCTTTCGACGCACATCGGGCTTGCTTTTCGGACAGCGAAAGCCCGATGATTTGCCCTACGCTGGTGTTCCGACCGTGGACCGCCTTGTTAGAAGCTGCTGATAACAAATAAAGAAACGTCGTAGGGCTGGCGCGAGGGCCCGGGAGGAGTAAATGGCTTCGGTCGCAATCCGCGACGTCAAGAAGGCCTTCGGGGCGACAAGCGTCATCCACGGCGTCGACATCTCGATACGCGACGGCGAGTTCGTTGTGCTGGTCGGCCCATCAGGCTGCGGCAAATCGACTTTGTTGCGGATGATCGCCGGCCTGGAAAACATCACGGCAGGTGAGATCCGCATCGGCGACCGCGTCGTCAACAACGTGCCGCCGAAAGAGCGCGATGTAGCCATGGTGTTCCAGAACTACGCGCTTTACCCGCATATGACGGTCGCCGCCAATATGGCGTTCTCGATGAAACTGCGGGGCGCGCCGCAAAGCGAAATTGACGAGCGCGTCAATCGCGCCGCGGCCATCCTCGGGCTGTCGCAATTGCTCGGGCGCTACCCGCGTCAGCTTTCCGGTGGGCAGCGTCAGCGCGTCGCCATGGGTCGCGCCATCGTACGCGACCCGCAGGTCTTTCTGTTCGACGAGCCACTGTCCAATCTGGACGCCAAGCTGCGCGTGCAGATGCGCACCGAAATCAAGGAACTCCATCAGCGTCTGAAAACAACAACGATTTACGTCACGCACGATCAGATCGAAGCCATGACCATGGCCGACAAGATTGTCGTCATGCACGATGGCCGCGTGGAGCAGATCGGCGCGCCGCTCGAACTCTATGATCGTCCTGACAATCTGTTTGTGGCCGGCTTCATCGGTTCACCGGCGATGAACATGCTCAAGGGCCGCATCCGCGTTAACGGGACGGCCAGCTTCGAGGGGCCGGCCGGTGTGACATTTTCGCTGGCTGCTGCAGGCTCCGGCAATGATGGACGCCCCGCCGTGTACGGCGTGCGGCCGGAGCATTTCTCGCTGTCCGATGACGGCGCGGAAGCTGAAGTCCAGGTCATCGAACCCACCGGCTCAGAGCTTCAAGTCGTCGCAAAACTTGGCGGTGAAGACATCATCGCGGTTTTCCGCGAACGCCATCAGTTCAAGCCGGGCGAAAAGATCCGGCTTAAGCCAGATCCGCGGCTCGTTCATCTTTTCGACGAGACGACGGGAAAACGCCTCAGCAACTAGAACCACAACGGAGGAACGACCATGAGCAACTTCACCCGCCGCACCTTGGTCAAGGGCGGCACCGCGGCAATGACCGCCGGCGCGTTGACCGGCCCTGCTCTGCTCGAATGGGCGAAGGCCTGGGCGCAGAGTGCCCCCTGGAAGCCGGAAAAGGACGCAAAACTTTCGATGCTGCGCTGGAAGTATTTCGTGCAGTCGGAAGATGACGCATTCGTCAAGCTGATCGAGGCTTTCACCAAGGCGACGGGCGTGAAGGTCGATATCGCGCGCGAGTCGTACGAGGACGTGCAGCCGAAAGCGTCCGTTGCCGCCAATACCGGCACCGGACCGGACCTGTTTTGGGGCCTCTACTCGCTGCCGCATTTGTTCCCGCAGAAATGCGTCGACGTCACAGACGTTGCCGATTATCTCGGCAAGAAATACGGAGGTTGGGTGCCGAGCGCAGTCACCTATGGCAAGAGCGGCAACAAATGGATCGCGATCCCGATCTGCTATTCCGGCAATATGATCAACTATCGCATCGAAGCCTCGAATAAAGCCGGTTTTTCCAAATTCCCGGACAAGTCCGACGCCTTCCTCGAATATGCCAAGGCGATGAAGAAGAACAACACGCCGGGCGGTTTTGCGCTCGGTCACGCGTCCGGCGACGGCAACGGCTGGGTACACTGGTGTCTGTGGTCGCAGGGTGGCAATACAGTCGACAAGGATGACAAGGTCATTATCAACTCGCCGGAAACCGCCAAAGCGCTGGAATACGCCAAGGCGCTCTACGCCGAGATGATCCCGGGCGTCGCGTCCTGGAACGATGCCTCCAATAACAAGGCGTTTCTGGGCGGCGAAATCAACTGGACGGACAACGGCATCTCGATCTACGTCGCGGCCAAAAAAGATGCGACCAAGAAACAGATCGCCGAGGACATGGACCACTCATATTGGCCGGTCGGGCCGGTCGGCAAGCCGACCGAGCTGCACCTGATGTATCCGGCCATGGCGATGACCTACACAAAGTATCCGCAGGCCTGTAAGGCGCTGATGGCCTTCATGCTGGAAGCGGACAACTTCAATCCGTGGATCGAGTCGGCGCAGGGCTATCTCACACAGTGCCTGACCGCCTATGACAAGAACCCGATCTGGACTGCCGACCCGAAAAACAAGGTGTTCGGTGAAGCGTCGAAGCGCACATTGACCGCCGGCGGGCTCGGCTCGGTCGGCGAGAAAGCGGCCACCGCGATTGCCGATTTCGTCGTGCTCGACATGTTCGCGAACTACTGCACGGGCCGCGAGGACGTCAAAGGCTCGATCGCGATTGCTGATCGGCAGCTCAAGCGCATCTATCGCTAGTCAAACCGGCCGGCGGGAGAGACAGATTTCCCGCCGGCCATTTTCTCGCTGGAAATAAAATTTGGGTTGCAATGGCGATTGCGTTCGAACAAGGCGGTGCCAAACGCGTCATGCGCAGCGCGACGGCGTGGGAACGCCTCAAGACGAACCGGGAATGGCTGAGTCTCTGGTTCATGCTGCCGGCGGCGGCATTTCTCATTCTCTTTTTGGCCTATCCACTCGTGCTCGGCGTCTGGCTGTCGTTCACCGACGCCCGCATTGGCCGCTCCGGCGTTTTTATCGGTCTCGAAAACTACGAATGGCTGATGGGCGATTCGACATTCCTGCTCTCGGTATTTAACACGCTGCTCTACACCAGCGTCGCCAGCGTCATTAAATTCGCCGTCGGCCTCTATCTTGCGCTGTTGCTGAACGAGAGATTGCCGTTCAAGGCAATTCTTCGCGCCCTTGTGCTGATCCCGTTCATTGTGCCGACCGTGCTTTCCGCCATCGCGTTCTGGTGGCTGTTCGATCCGCAATTCTCGATCATTTCGTGGTCGCTCAAGAAAATGGGCCTGATCACGGCCAATATCGACTTCCTTGGCGATATCTGGAACGCACGCTGGTCGGTGATTTTTGCCAATATCTGGCGTGGCGTACCGTTCGTAGCGATCACGCTGCTCGCCGGCCTGCAAACAGTGTCTCCGTCGCTTTACGAAGCGGCGACCATCGACGGCGCAACACCCTGGCAGCGGTTCCGCTTCATCACGTATCCTCTGCTCACGCCGATCATCGCCGTGGTGATGACGTTTTCGGTGCTGTTCACTTTTACCGACTTCCAGTTGATATGGGTGATGACGCGTGGCGGCCCGGTCAACGCCACCCACCTGATGGCGACGCTCTCCTATCAGCGGGCGATTCTCGGCGGCCAGTTGGGCGAGGGAGCTGCGATTTCGACCGCGATGATCCCGTTCCTGCTCGCAGCCATTTTGGTGTCGTGGTTCGGCTTGCAGCGCCGGAAATGGCAGCAAGGAGAGAGCAATGACTGACGCTCTCGCCGGAAAGGTCGTCGATCCGAAGGCCGTGCTGACCGGCTCAGCGCCGCTTGCCGACGAAACCGAAGGCATGAGCTATCTGCACTCGCTGCCGCGGCGGCTGGTGACGGTCTATCTGCCCCTCTCGGTCATTCTCTTCGTGCTGTTGTTTCCGTTCTATTGGATGGCACTCACGTCGATAAAGCCGGACGAACAGCTGCTCGATCTCGACACCTACAGCCCATTCTGGACGTGGAATCCGACGCTCAAACACATCTACAAGCTGCTGTTTGAAACCGAATATCCGATCTGGCTTTGGAACACGATGCTGGTCGCCGTCTGCGCGACCGCGCTGTCGATCATCGCCAGCGTGCTCGCCGCGTATGCAATCGTGCGGCTGCGCTACAAGGGCGCGCAATGGGTCGGCGGCGCGATCTTTCTTGCCTACCTCGTGCCGCCGTCGATCCTGTTCATTCCGCTGTCGACTGTCGTTTTCCAGTACGGATTGTTCGACACGCCCTTCGCGCTAATTTTGACCTATCCGACTATCCTTATTCCGTTCTCGACCTGGCTGCTGATGGGTTATTTCAAGACCATCCCGTTCGAGCTCGAGGAGTGCGCATTGATCGATGGCGCCAGCCGTTGGCAGATTCTGATCCGCATTGTGCTGCCGTTGTCTATACCGGGGTTGATCTCCGCCTTCATCTTCTGCTTCACACTGTGCTGGAATGAATTCATCTACGCGCTGACCTTTATTTCCTCAGTGCAATACAAGACCGTGCCGGTCGCGATCGTGACCGCGCTGGTTGACGGTGATATCTACCGCTGGGGCTCGCTGATGGCTGGCGCCTTGATCGGCTCGCTGCCACTCGTCATCCTCTATGCCTTCTTCGTTGAGCACTACGTCTCGGCAATGACGGGCGCGGTGAAGGAATAGACCTTCCGTCAATTGCAGGCCACCCAGCATATTCCATAGCGATTACATGCGAGATGCGTGCCGCGTCCGCTGCACACCCCCCCGCTATTGAACCCGGTATAGTAGTTGTTGCGGTAACCGCCACCGTAGCCGGCGTAATATCCGTTGACAGGGTAGCATCCGTCCAACGGACCACGATGGACCCCCAGGCCGCATCCGCTTGCGACG
Source organism: Pseudolabrys sp. (assembly GCA_036003145.1). GTDB lineage: Bacteria > Pseudomonadota > Alphaproteobacteria > Rhizobiales > Xanthobacteraceae > Pseudolabrys. The sequence goes on along the minus strand of DASYSQ010000134.1, from coordinate 707 downwards.
GGAATGAGCAGGCCGGCCTGTAGCCGGTCCAGCGGCATGGCCCGCGCGGTTGAGATCCCAAAAACAAATATGAGAACGGCAAAAAGCGTGGCGGAGAGGGAGGGAGCCATAAGCGTGCCGGAAGCCCTTGTGCGGCGGGCATCCGCTCCATGATGATCCGTGCCGGATACGGTACGGCCCCGACAAACCGTGCGGGGGGACACCGTGGATCGTGCCGCCCCGTGGAATGATAAGCAATGGCCTCTTAAGCGGGCTGCGAAGGCCATTGGCTGGCCCTACCAGCAGGGGCTTTTACCGCCCTGAAGGATGGCGACCCCCTTTTCATTGGTCGCAGGGTCCTGCGAAGCTCGTGGGAGGACGCCATGACCGGGGGATGGCGACGTCACGCGTATTTCAGTTCACGCATTCTGCATTTTATTATCGCCCACTGATGACACCGGTTGAAGCGATGACGTTCATCGGGGCGGTCGCTTTCTGCTCATGTTTAGTTGGATGAAAAGTGACACAACAGCACTACCGAGCATCTCCAAAAGTTCACGGCCCTTCTCTGTGTATTGCTGGTCGGTCAGTTCACCAGAGGCATGGGCGGCCTTGAGTGCTTTGTGGATGGCGGACAATGGGTCAATCGTGTCGCCAAGGTCCACGCCGCCCATCAGCGCGTTAACTCTAGCGGCTGCGAAAGCCCTGTTCAGTTCGGTCGCTATGTT
>DASYSQ010000133.1:0-5855 GCA_036003145.1 Pseudolabrys sp. | reverse complement strand
ATGTCAGACGCGCATCGCCAAGCACGATCGGCAGGCCCGGCGCGCAGGACGACAAAAAGGTGAAACGGTCCGGGTCGCGCGCGATGGCAATGATCGTTGGGTCAATCTCAAAGAATCGCCAGGTTTCTCCCGGCGCAATTCGGCACGCGAGTGATCCGGAACCAAGTCCGATGACTGCCGTGCGCAATGGTGCGCCCTTGCGTGCCCGCACCGCTTCGATGACCCGGTTCATTGCCGATTTGTCGTGGTAGTAAGTGATCGGCCGTGGCCGGCCGCTAACCGGCTCACCGTCCTCGGTTTCGATCCTTTCCGCACCGTGGATCGTTGATCCGTTTTTCAGGATACGGAAACGTCCATCATCGCTTTCGTAGATCTTATGAACACCGAAGAAGCTGCGCAGCGTTTCAATGTTGGTCCCGTCGACCGGGAAGAGCCAGAGGGTCGCGAACGCAAGCGCGACGGCGAACGCAGACTTTGGCGGGTCGCGCAGCAGCGCCAGCGAGGCTGCCGCCAGCACCAGAACAATAAGTGTGCGGAACGGTTCGGTATCGTCGAAGCGAAAACCGTCATAGCTCAAGAAAGTCAGAAAGACTGCGATCGCGACAGCAACGGGCCAAAACCAGCCATTCACTGTCTCCGAAATTTGCGGAGGCGATGGCCACAGCGACCGATTGACGTCCTGGCCGAATGGGCGGCACAGCACTGCAAGCACGGCAAGGATTGGATATTCCGCCACCCAGGAAAACACGTAAGGCGCGACCAGTCCTGAAAACAATCCACCCACCATGCCACCAAATGACAGTGCGACGTAGAAGGTCGTCAGGTAGCGCGCCGCCGGCCGGGTGCGGGCGAGTTCGCCATGACAAGCCAGCGCGATGACAAAAAACGCGATCAAATGGGCAGCGAGGCTGACAAACAGCCCAATTCGTATTGTAAAGAGCGACAGCGCCACGATGCCGGCAATTGCGAATGGTTGCAGCCGCAATGCAATCTGCTGCGGAATCGACGGCCAACGTTGAAATACAATTATCCAGGTGAGCAGATATAGCGACAGCGGAATGACCCAAAGCAGAGGCGCGGCCGCGACGTCTGTCGAAATGTAGGCAGTAACAGCAACAAGAAGTCCCGAGGGAACGGCTGCAATGAATACCCAGCGGCCGGTCATCGGCCAACCCGGCTTAGGCTCGGACCCGCTTCTTTTTGTTTTCCTGGCCATGCGTGCAGGCACGCGCAGCATCAACAGACCGCAGGCAGCGATCAGCACGATCAGCACCACGAATCCGATGCTCCACATCCGGTTCTGTGCGTGCAATGTGAAAATCGGTTCAAACAGCACGGGATAGGAAAGCAGCGCGAGGAAACTGCCGACATTGGATGCGGCGTAGAGGAAATAAGGGTCGTGCGCGTCACGGTGGCCCGTGCGGACGAACCATGCCTGCAAGAGGGGGTTATTGGCGGCAAGCGCGAAGAACGGCAAGCCTATGGAAACGGCAAACAGGCCGAGCAACCAGAACGGTGCGGCGGCGGTGCCGGGCGGGTTGCCCCAGCTTTGATGTATGGCCAACGGCAGCGTCAGGGCCGCCGCGAGCAAAAGAGCGAGATGCATTGCAACCGCCGCATAACGGTTACCCAGGGTCGTCAACGCATGCGCGTAGGCGTAACCGGCGAGAAGCATCGACTGAAAGAAAACCATTGCCACCGACCAGACCGATGGCGAGCCCCCAAGCTGCGGCAATACCATGCGCGTGAACATGGGTTGCACGCCGAACAGCAAGAGCGCGCTCAAAAAAACGGCGGTAGTGTAGACCCCGAGAATCAACGCATGAACACGCGCATTCGAACGTCGTCGCGATTTCTTGACCATTGCGTTGCTGAAGGCTGATGGAGGTCGAGCGCGGCGCCACTCGTATTTTGCGTCCAGTTGTATAGATTCCTGCCCCGCGCCGCATCTTAAATCGGGGAGAGGACTATGGGCATCATTGCCTGGATCATCATCGGCCTGGTCGCCGGATGGCTCGCGACGCAAATTCTGGGTGGGCGCGGCGGTCTGCTGTATAATCTCGCGGTCGGTCTTGTCGGCGCCGTCGTCGGCGGCTTTCTGTTCGAAAAGCTTCGTTTGGAGGTCGTGCCGGATTTCTGGGGCAACCTGATCACTGCCACCATCGGGGCCGTCATTTTCCTGCTGATCTGGCGAGCGATCCGAAAGGCGTGAGAAGCCTTGCGAGGAGGCGGCTGCAGCCGTAAGTAGGGGCCATGGCGGTCGTACTTGATCTCGTGAACAACCCGCGCCCGCGCCATCCGGAAAAGGCGCACAGGCCGGATTCATCGGTGCTTGCAAAGCCCGACTGGATTCGCGTCAAGGCGCCTGTGTCGTCCGGTTATTTCGCGACCCAGAAAATTATGCGCGACAACGGCCTGCACACCGTGTGTGAGGAAGCGGGTTGCCCAAATATCGGTGAATGCTGGGAGAAAAAGCACGCCACGTTCATGATCATGGGCGACACCTGCACGCGGGCCTGTGCGTTTTGCAACGTGAAGACCGGGCGGCCCGGTGAACTCGATCAGAGCGAGCCGGTCCATGTCGCCGAGGCGACTGCCAAGCTCGGCCTCGCTCACATCGTCGTCACTTCGGTCGATCGCGATGATCTCGCCGACGGTGGGGCGCGGCATTTTGCCGACACCATCCGTGCTATCCGTGCACGCTGCCCGCAGACGACAATCGAGGTGCTCACCCCCGATTTTTTGCGGAAGGACGGCGCGCTGGAAATTGTTGTCGAGGCAAAGCCCGACGTATTCAACCATAATCTGGAAACCGTCCCGTCGCTCTATCTGACAGTCAGGCCGGGCGCGCGCTATTTTCACTCGCTACGGCTATTGCAACGCGTGAAAGAGTTCGACCCCGCGATGTTCACCAAGTCGGGGATTATGGTCGGCCTGGGGGAAGAGCGAAACGAAGTGCTCCAGGTCATGGATGATCTGCGCTCTGCCGATGTGGATTTCCTCACGATCGGGCAGTATCTCCAGCCCACCCGCAAGCACCACGAGGTCAAGCGCTTTGTGCCGCCCGACGAGTTCAGGGCGCTCGAGACCATCGCTTACAGCAAGGGGTTCCTGATGGTGGCGGCTTCCCCCCTTACGCGCTCGTCACATCATGCCGGCGAGGATTTTGCGCGGCTGAAAATTGCGCGCGCCGCCAAGATCTGACGATAAATGCCGCAATTCTCGACGAAGCGCCGTGTTCGTCACGCAGCCGCTGACATGTTCGATCTGGTCGCCGATGTTGAAAAATATCCGGACTTCGTGCCGCTATGCAGCGCCCTCACCATAAAGAGCCGCACGGAAAAGGACGGCAACACGGTCCTGGTTGCCGACATGAAAGTCGCCTACAAAATCATCAGCGAGACCTTTACCAGCCGTGTCACGGTCGACCGGACAAACCTCAAGATCCTGGTCGAATACCTCAATGGCCCGTTCAAGCGCATGCAGAATCGCTGGACATTTTATCCGGCTGGTGAGCGCGCGTGCGACGTCGACTTTTTTATCGACTATGAATTCAAAAGCCGGACGCTCGCGGCTTTGATGGGCGCAGTGTTCGACGCTGCTTTCCGCCGCTTTGCAGTCGCATTCGAGCAACGTGCCGACGAAATTTATGGCCGCCGACCCACCTGAGGAGTTTGAGGCAACGCGGCCATCACGGAAATGAAACGGCTCCGGAGCCGAACGCTCCGGGGCCGCCGACGCTGCCAATCAGGTCCGCGCACGCATGCGTATCTGGAAGGTGTCGAAGCCGAGTTCGGCCACCTGCAGCCATGCATAAGCACTCGCGCGGTAGGGCACCAGGCTCTCGTACAGTTTCTTGAAGTGCGGATTGGTTTTGGCAAGGTCGTCATAGATAACGTTCGCCGCCTTGTAGCAATCCTCCAGCACCGGTTGCGGGAATGCACGCAATTGCGTGCCACCCGCAGCCAGCCGCAAGAGGGCAGGCGGATTGACATAGTCGTATTTCGACAGAGTCCAGACCCAGGCGTCATTGGACGCCGTGATGATGGCGGATTGATAGGCTTTGGGCAGCGCGTTCCATTTGGCAATGTTCATGATGTTGTGGGCCTGGCCACAGCCTTCCCACCAGCCGGGATAGTAGTAGTACTTGGCGATCTTTGCGAAACCGAGCTTTTCATCGTCGTAAGGGCCGACCCATTCGCAAGCATCGAGGGTGCCTTTTTCGAGCGCCGGGTAAATATCGCCAGCGGCGAGTTGTTGCGGCACGGTGCCGAGCTTGGCCAGAATCGTACCGGCAAAGCCGCCAACCCGAAATTTGAGACCTTTGAGATCTTCGCTCGTGTTGATTTCCTTGCGGAACCAGCCTCCCATTTGCGCGCCGGTGTTGGCGGCGGCGAACCCGATGCAGTTATAATCCTTGAGCAGGCCATTGAGCAGCTCTTCGCCGCCGCCGTGGCGTACCCATGAAATCATTTGGCGGGTATTCAGCCCGAACGGAAGTGCCGTGCCGAATGTAAAGGCCGGATCCTTGCCCCAGTAGTAATACATCGCGGTGTTGCCCATCTCGACGGTGCCGCTCTGGACGGCGTCAAGCACCTGCAAACCCGGGACGATTTCGCCGGCGGCGAAGACCTGAATCTGGAATTTGTTGTCGGTGATTTCGGCGACACGTTTGGAAAAGTATTCGCAGCCCCCGTACAGCGTATCGAGCGATTTCGGCCAGCTTGCCGTCAGCCGCCATTTCACTTCGGGAGATGATTGAGCAATTGCAGGTGCGGCAACAGCCGATGCAGCGAGCCCCACGCCCGCTGCTTGCAGGAATTGACGACGTTTCATGGCGTTTCCCCTGGTTTAGTCGGTCCGCCGACCGAAGGAGATTTCACCTATGAATGTCCAAAGTCGCCTCGTATCGACGGCCGACACCGTGATCTTACGCCATTGCGGGCAAAGCAAAAGCCCTGGGCCGACGCAGTGGGGACTAACCTTTCCCGGCGGTCAGACGGGGCTCTTCGTTTTCGGCCAATTCGCGCAGCATCGCCAATGCCTGCACAACGGATTCCCTCCGTACCCGGGTTCTGCCGATATCGCCATATCTGCGCTCGCAGGCGATCACGCTTCCACTGCGTGATGCTGCGCAGAAATAGACAAGCCCGATGGGCTTTCCGGGGACGGCTCCCGTCGGTCCTGCGATGCCGGTAATTGAGACCGCAAGATCAACCGAGGCATGCGCCAGCGCGCCTTTCGCCATCTCCTCGGCGCATTCGGTGCTGACCGCGCCATACACGTCAATTGTGGCCGGCGCCACGCCGAGCATTTGTTGTTTGGCCTCGTTCGAATAGGTCACAAAGCCGCGGTCGAGCACCAAAGATGATCCGGGAATTTCGCTCAGCATCGCGGCTACGAGACCGCCCGTACAGGATTCTGCTGTGGCAAGTGTCAGCTTCTTGGCCTTGCAGAGTTCCAGCAGGGTGTTGGCTGCATCGCGCAAATCATCATCCGGCATCGCATCAGCCTCATATTAGTCCCACGGCAGACGGATCGTTGCCGTCGCGTAGGCCGCTATTCCTTCGCCGCGGCCCGTGAAACCGAGCTTCTCGCTGGTCGTTGCCTTGACGCCAACGCGCGCAATCCCGATGCCCGCAAGGTTGGCGATATTGGCGCGCATGCGGTCGCGGTGCTCTCCGATGCGCGGAGCTTCGCACACGATCGTGAGATCGAGATGTGCGATGCGGCCGCCGCGCGCGCGTACGCGCTCAACGGCGAAAGTGAGGAAGCGGTCGGATGATGCGCCGCGCCATTGCGGATCACTGGGAGGAAAATGCGCGCCGATGTCGCCATCGGCAAGGGCACCGAGA
>DASYSQ010000132.1:0-15041 GCA_036003145.1 Pseudolabrys sp. | reverse complement strand
GCGGCCGTCCTGACAGACTGGCGTCCGGATAGCCAGGCGAGGCGAAACAGGCCGTCGGCATAATAGCCTTCGTGCTCGCCGAGCCACCAGCCGGGATGTCCCGACGAATCCGCCTGGTCCGCAGTCCAGGTTTCGAATTCGCGCATGTTCACGCTGTCCGAAATTTCCGGGTAATGCCCGGCCAGTCCATCGTCCAGATCCGCCTGCATCTGGCGCAGCATCCAGCCGGAGGGTTTTGTTTCGCCAAATCGGGTCAGCGTCAATGTGGGCGATATCGCGACATCGGCGGCCGCGCTGGCCGATACGGCAACGCAGGCGGCCAGCATGATCAGCACAAGACTGACGGCACGCGGCGCGTTAAACGGGAAGTCGATTCGGCTCATCGGCGTGACGGTGCTCGACAAGCGAGCCGAGACCTTGCACAAGTATACCAAATCCAGACGCCGGGCGACTGCCGATTCCGCAGGCGCTCGTCGAAAGCTATCGTGAGCCTGGTCTGCGTGCCGATCGAACCGCCCGCATGGATTTCACTTCACAGGCCGTCGCCCCAACGGTGCTGCCAAGCAAGCGCGATCAAGTCGAAGCTGTTGCCGGTTCGGGCCGAGACTCCGCTGCTCACGGCGAACTTGATCGAGTTGTACCGGTCGACCGGAAACGCCAGCGTGGCGCCGACGCGGGAGTTCTGCTGCAAGTCGTTGCGCAGCGCGCCGTTCAGTGTCGTGCGTCCGCCACCGAACCAGGTTGCATCGCCCGACGCCCAGACACCGTTGCGAAAACTGTAGATGACATGTCCCTGGACCGAGTAGAGCGGATCCTGCGCGCGCGTGTTTCCGCCATAGAAGCTATCGTTGTCCGTGAACAATGTCACGGCTGCGGCGCCTTCCAGCGTCCACGCGCCGAGTGCCTTCGACACGCCGACCTCGGGCTTGAAGCGCCAGCGATTCGAGCCGATGTTTACCAGGCGTTCGTCGTCGTACTGACCCCACGGCGGCGACACCTGCACGCTGACGCCAACGATCAAATCCTGTTCGTAGCGCGAGAATTCCTTCAATGTCAGCGGCGGAGCGCCGTACAGGTTGATCGACAACCGGAAAAGCGGGTCGCCGGGTCCATTCACGACGCGCTCGACCGGCTGGCCGTTGTAGAGCGCCGTTCCGGACAGCCAGGTGTAAGGCACGATCGCGTCGAACTTGGCGGATTTGCCCCACAGTTCCAGCGATCGCGCGTACGCAAACACCGTATTCGAAGTCTCGAGCTTCGGATCGGTGACAGGCAAGCCGGTATCGGTCGGAAAGCCGCCTTGCGTGTAACCATAGCCGGCGATCACGAAGTTGATTCCGACCGGCGCATTCGAGTACGACCGCGGCTCGATTTCCTGTGCATCCGCAGCCGGAACCGCGGCCACAATCCAGACGACGCACGCCAGCAATGCGCGCAGGAGCGCAAAAGCGCGCCCCGGGCAGGCTGCATCGGGCACAGGCGGTGAAGGCGGCACGTCGGAAGGCAGGCAGGACATGTAAGTACTGGACCAGGTTGCCTTCAGGGAGTCCGGGCGACGCTACGCGAAAGCTGCGGCGGCGGTCAAGGCGGCGGCGCAAGGTTTCGGGTTACCGCGCGAGCGCTTTTTCCACCGCATCGAATAGCGAGGTCAGTCCAAACGAGACGTCCTGAATCCGGCCGTTGACGAAGAAAGTCGGCGTGCCGCGCGCGCCACTGGCCTCACCGCTCTGGATCTGCTCGCGGATTCGTTGCAAATAGATACGGCTGTGCATCTCGGCACGGAAACGCGTCATCTCCAGCTCGAGGTCTCCGGCGTAGGTTTCGAGCTGGTGCAGACCCAGGTGGGGTTGGTGATTGAACAACTGGTCATGCATCGGCCAGAACTTGCCCTGCGCGCCGGCGCATTCCGCAGCTTCAGCTGCCGACAGCGCGTGCGGATGGACTTCCTGCAGCGGGAAGTGGCGATAGACGAAGCGCACGCGGTTTGCGAATCGTTCCAGCAGCAGTTTGACGGCCGGCGCCGCCTGCTTGCAATTCGGGCACTCGAAATCGCCGTACTCGACGACGGTGACAGCCGCATGCTCAGAACCCAACGCGTGATCCGTCGCGCGAACCGGTTCGGTCAACTCGAAGTTGTGATGTTGAGCCATGCCAACCTCCTTGATTGTGACGCGTGAGCGCGATGTGTGCGTTGAGACCAGGAACCCTAACTCTCCCATGTCGTGTAGCGCAACTGGACCAAAGGTGCACAGGCGACCATCGACGCGCATTGTTGGCTCCTTCGCCCGAGTGCTGCCGGGGACCCTAGTAGCTCCCGGCAACGCAAAGTGATCTGGGTCAACACGAGCGCCGAAAGCCCGGCGCACGATTGTGTCGTGTCGAATCTCAAAGGGGAATTGACCATGCAAGATCTGCATCTCGTCACCGAAGACCAGGCAGCCTGGCTGAGGATTCTGGAAAGGCGCGAGTATGAGCGCCTGTCCGACGCCATCACCGTTCCCGGCCACGTGCTCGATGCGCTTGTGGAAAAGCGTCTCGTTCGCCGCTGGAGCGACGGAGCCATTGCGATCACGCTCGGCGGCATAAGGGAAGTCGCGCAGCACTGACGCGGTAGAGTGCTGCCCCGGATTCGGCATGCGTTTCATCCGGTCCAGGTTTCCGGACTGCGTTGTTGCCGATGCGCCTCAGTCGCCGGCGAGCTGCTTCACTTCGAGAGCGGTCCAGTCGCTGTGCTGGTTCGGATCGCAATGATCGCGGCGGCAGACCAGGAAGTCGGTGATCGGGTGGATTTCCCATAGTGACATCCGGTCCGGTTCATCCTTGAACGGATGGTCCGGATTGTCGCTGACGTAGTGAACCTTGTCGTACGACAGGGCGCCTTCGACCAGAACCTGCGTGCCCTTCGCCTGAAGTTCCTTCAGCGCATCGATCGTCCAGGCACTCGGCCGCGCCTGCGGGATCATCTCGACGACGATGCCCTGGAACTCCGTATCGCCCGCCGCGGCAACGGCCGGAATGTGGAAGTCGTTGTCGTACGGTTTCTTCAGGTTGCAATTGACCGATTCGCCGGCGGCGTTGACGTGCAGGCCGTCCTGGCCTTTCGGAATGTAGGCGACGAGCCGGACGCGATCGCCTTCGGATACTTTGCCGGCAGACACCTTGAGGTCCGTGAGCTTCGTGTATCCATGCGGCGTCAGGTCGTAGGGACCTTGCCCGACTTTCTCGTCGGCCTGCTTCTGCAGCGATTTCAGATCGTCGAAGGTCAGCAGTACGGGTGCCTTGCCGCCTTCCGGTCGCGTCCTCTTCAGCGCGTTTGCCTCGGCCTCCCAGGATTCTTCCTTTGCGCAGCCGCGTGCCGGGCACTGGTCGAGCGTTGCCGCGCAGACCTGACTGTCAGGATCGTCTTGCTGCCCGCCGTGTTCGTGCTCGTGTGTGATGCGCACGTCGTCGGCGGCGATCCAGCCGACCGGTCCCTTGTCCTGGCGAACGACGCGATAGAAGCCGCCGCTGTCCATGTGCGCGGCCCAGACCAACTTGGTGCCCTTGGCGACCGTGAACGTCGTTTCTGCACTCGCTGCCGGGCGCGAGCGCACCGGCGCCTCACGCATGCTCTGCACCAGATCCACATCGTACGATTGGCATACGCCGGCAAGCGGCAGGCTGAGTATCAGTGTTGCCGAGGCGAGTAGCCTGAGTCGATACGATCCGAGTCGCATGCGCATTTCCTCCTGTTTTGCGCGTGCCTCGCGCCGGGTGGCCGCACATTGCCTTCCTTGTCCCAAATCAATGATGAACCCAACTCGGTTCGGCACGTGCAGGTCGAACATCGTTCAGCCGCTGTTGCGGCGGACGTCAATCTCTTTTTCGATGGGAAGTCGAATTCGAAATTCAGATCGCCGTGGCGATGATCATTCCAGCGGATTCGCTGCTGATTACATCTTGCGTAGCGGAATTGGTGTCGCGAATCTCCGCTTGTCACGCGCTCTCGGAACGTCGCGCGTTTCGCAATGATTCAGTTCCGGCCGCTCTCGGCAAGATCGATTCATCCGCCATTGAACAAGCGCAGCGGAGAATCGCCGCGAACCTGAACCAGCAAGAAGGAAGCTGGAGCGACGGCGCGAGGGAGCAAGTTCGCGACCGATCGTATTGGGACATTTCGTGAGTTGCTCCAGATACGCGGGATCGCCCACCGGGGCGCGCCCGATCCGTCTTCGCCAACAAAATAGGAGAATTTTCCATGCGCAAACACGCCAACATTCTAGTAGCACTCGCTTTTGCCACGGCAATGCTGCAGGGCTGCAATCAGCAGGCAGATAACGCCGCCAAGGTTCAGGCCGACGTTGCAAAGGCGGAAGCCGATGGCCAGAAAAAGATAGTCGATGCGCAAGCGAAACTCGACCAGGTGGTCGCGCAAAACAACAAGAACCTGGTCGGCACGGAGGCGGACGCGCAGAAGGATGCGGCCAACAATCCGAATGCGCCACCGCCGGAAGCGAGCGCCGACGTCGCCAAGGCACGCAGCGACGCCCAAGCCAAGGTTGCCGATGCGCAATACGACGTGGACAAGGCCAAGGCCGAAGCCGCCAAGCAAGTCGCGGACGCACGTTGCGAATCGCAGGCCGGCGATGCGAACAAGCAGTGCCTGGCAGCCGCCAAGGCCGACTACGACACCGCGGTCGCAGCGGCAAAAGCCAAGAACGACGTGAAGCACGCGGCCCACTGACAGTCCATGCCAGACGAAACAGCGACGACGTTCGCGGGCTGTGCCACCGCCCGCGAGCGCACGATGAGTTTCAACAAGACCACCAGGAGATTGTCATGCGCATATTCACAGTACTGACTCTGGCAACTCTCGCCGCCGCAGGCGCTGGCTGCAGCAGCGGCACCGGTAGTGTAAAAACAGCCGAACCGCACACTTTTACCTATGACTGCTCGGGCACGGGCAAAGGCTGGGGAGACTGCAATGAGAAAGCGGACGCGCAGTGCGGCGCCCACAACTACACGGTCATCTCGCAGAAGGGCGACGCGGACGGCAAGAGTTCGAGCGGCAACTCAGAAATGAGGCGCACTCTGGTAGTCAGTTGCAAGCATTGAGTTTCCGGAAACCGGGTCAGAGTACGTCTGCGCAAGAAGGAAGCGGAGGCAAAGCGTACTTTGACCCGATCCAGGGAGAATATTGGCGCTGCCTGCTTCACGGACTTTCCACTCCAGTGTCAGTTTCACTTTCAAGGCGCGACTGACCACCCACAACGCATCGCCCGCGCGCTGTCTCCGCCGAACGCGCAAGCCCCGCAAATCGAACACGCTTGCAAACGTCTGTTTTTCCCGCTTTCCCACCATACGATCCGGCGACTCTGCACGGTTACGGCCGCGCGTGAGCCGCGAATTCCCGCGGAGAGCACGGCTTGCGGAAACCGCGAGCATGAAGCAGCGATGCTATCTTTCGGCCAGATCTTCCCTCCGGGCGCGTTCGCAAACAAAGGCGGAAACTCATGACCGCGGAAAGAAAGTCGATAGCATTCGGCTGGTGCGTCTATGGTTTGGGTGTGATGGCGTTGGGCGGGGTGTGTTTGGCGTACGGTGACTTTCATCCCGGCCAACCGATGCCCAAGGACTTTCCTGCCCGCACGGCGCTGGCCTACGGCGCAGCCGTGTTCATGCTGGCCGCAGGTGCGGCCATCATGTGGCGACGGACGATGGCTTGGGGCGCCGCGGCGCTCGCCGTCTACTTCGCGCTGATCGTCGTCGTGCTGATGAACGGCCGCGTGCTCCTCGCCCATTACGCCGAGTACGGGCCGTACGAAAGCATAGCCATAGAGCTTGCGATCGCCGCGGGCGCGCTGATCGTCTACGCTGGCAGCGCCAATATCGATGCGGCTATGGCATCGCGCCTCACGCGCCTGGGCCAAGTGCTGTTCGGAGTTTGTGCGCTGATATTTGGCGGAGCGCATTTTGTCTACATGAACCTGACCGCGCCGCTGGTCCCCAAATGGCTGCCGCCGTCACAAGAGTTCTGGGGGTACGCAACCGGGCTTGCTCATATAGCGGGCGGCGTCGCGATCCTTACGGGCGTGAAGGCGCGCCTCGCCGCGATTCTCCTGACCGTCATGTTCGCTTCGTTCACTCCGCTGGTGCATGTGCCCATGCTCCTGGCAGATCCGGCGAATCATTGGCTATGGAACGAGAACGCGGTGAACATCGCCCTGGTCGGCGCCGCTTGGGCCGTGGCGGACTCGCTGGCGTATTTGCAGGATGTTTCCCAGCGACAAGATGCTCCTTTGCGCTTGAGCCCGCAGTAAATTCGCGGTAATTTGCCGACACCGCGCGAACCATGCGCGCCGCAAGCCCGGGCAGCGCTTCATGAGCGACATCGGCGAGCTCGCAACGAAGACCGTTGCGCTGATCCGGGCATTGCGCGAACGCGACGACAACACCGGTGGACATAGCGACCGCACCCGCGCTCTTGCGATCGAACTCGGCAAGGCTTGCGGCCTGTCTGCCGCCGACCTCGATACACTGAGTTTGGCCGCGCATCTGCACGACCTCGGCAAGATCGGCATACCCGACAGCGTGCTGCTCAAGCCGGGCCGCCTGGACGACGAGGAATTGCAGGTCATGCGCACTCATCCGCAACGTGGCTACGACATTCTCGTTTCGATTCCCGATCCGCAGGTTGCGGCCGTCGCCCACGTCGTACTCCATCACCACGAGGGTTTCGACGGTAACGGTTACCCGAATCGCCTGCGCGGCGAGCAGATTCCGGCGATGTCGCGCATCGTTGCCATCGCCGACAGCTACGACGCCATGGCGACCGTGCGCCCGTATCACAAGCCGCGGACGCACGCGGAGATAATGAAGTTGATGTTCGATCAGCAACCCGGAAAGTACGACCCGTACTTCGAATTGTTGTTCGCAGGCGTCGCCGAACACAGCCCGTACCGGGCCGCCGCCAGCTGAACGCGCGAGCGCTAGCGACCCATGCCTCGGGCCTTGGACAAGACTCAACTCGGTGTAGTGCGCGGCATGGGTCTGGCCATGTTGACGGCGGTTGCGGTCTTCGCTTTCTCTGCCACGTATTTTTCGCGAGTCTGGGGACCGGACCTGGCGTCGCGGGTCACGATTGCGGCATGGTCGATTGTGTTGCCGGCGTTTGCGTTGTTGGTCTGCATCGCTCGCCTCGCCAAGCATCGTTTCTTTACACCCGAGGACATACACGGCAGCGGGCTGACCGGCGGCACCGAAAGGGCGAACCTTCTCCAGGCACTGCTTCAGAACACGCTGGAGCAATCCTGCCTTGCACTACCGATATACATCGCGACTTCCATCGTCGTGCCCGCGGCGCGGCTTGCCCTGGTTCCCGCGGCGGCAGGAATGTTCCTGATTGGACGTCTGTTCTTTTTTGCAGGCTATGCGAACGGAGCGCCTTCGAGGGCATACGGTTTTGGGCTGACCTTCTACCCGACTGTCCTGCTGCTGTTTTTGCTTGTAGCTCTCGGTGTGTCGAAGGCAGTACCCTGAGCGTCCGTATTCGACGAGCTGGTGCCTTGTCGCTCGACAATATTCGGCAGCGCTCAAATAAGCGCAGCCGCGATCGGGCGAAATGTCGAACCGATCCACAAAGGGTCTTGTTCCCATGCTCGACAGCAGCCCGACTACCGCCACTCTGATCACGATGGCGCACAGTCACTACAGCGAAAAGGCGCGCTGGGCGCTCGACCGGCTGGCGCTGCCGTATCGGGAAGAGCGCCACGTGCCCGTCGTGCACCGGCGGGCGACCGGTCGCTACGGCGGTCGAAGCGTGCCGGTGCTCGCACACGGAAACAGACGCTTCATCGATTCGACTGCCATCCTCATGCATGCCGATGCTGTTGCCGGCGGCGACCAGCTTTATCCGCGCGACCTGGCGCTGCGAGCCGAAGTCGAAGCGCTCGAGGAGCAATTCGACGAAGAGCTCGGTCCGCACACGCGGCGTTGGGCGTACGCGCACGCGTTGTCGGAGCGGCGCCTGCTTCGCAGCATGATGTCGCGCAGCGTGCCGTGGATCGAAGCATGCCTCCTCCCGCTGTTGATGCCCCGTGTAGTCGCTATCATTCGCGACCGGCTCCAGATCACACCGGAAAGCACGCTGCGATCGATCGAGATCGTGCGCCGGATCTTTGCCCAGGTCGGAGAGCGCCTCGGTGATGGACAACACTTCCTCGTCGACGATCGCTTTACGGCCGCAGATCTGACATTCGCGGCACTCGCGGCGCCCGTGCTGTTTCCCGACGGCTATCGCGCCGCCTATCCGACGATCGCTGAAGTTCCCGCTTCGATGCGGGACGAGGTGTTGCGCCTGAGGGACACCGGCGCGGGAAAGTTTGCGCTGCGATTGTTCGCGGAGGAGCGGAGCCGTACGGCGACAACTGCGGCAGACCAGTGAGTCATGTTGAATTCGCCATGGTGCCCCGGGTTGCCGCCGCAACCCGGGCCAGCGCGGGATGCGCAAAAAAAGTTTGTGCAAGTCGTCATCAACGTGATCTCAGGGGTCGAATCTCGCGGACGGAAGGGGCGATGTGTCGTTTGGAACAAGCCAATCTCGTAATGAATGGCAAGTCCATTCATCCGGGTCCTGTCCAATGCGCAATTCCATACGATTACTTGCCGGCCTGCTTGTGGCTCAAGCGGCTCTCGCCGCGGATGGCAATCTGTTATCGAACGGTGACTTCAGTCAGCAGAGCCAGCTGACAGGCTGGTCCTGCTTCAACTCGAGCTGCCGCACAATCGCAGTGTCTGCTACTGGCCCAAGGCGATCCTCGATGGTTCCAACTGCTTGCCGTAAAGCCGCCACCCGCAGCCGGGAGTGACACACAAAAACCTGACGCCAAGCGAGCAGAACCCTCAAGTTCGGACGCCCTGCGCTGTGTTCAGCGACAACGGGCTGCGGGGCAGGGTGACAGTGAACGTCGCCCCCCCTTCGGGATTGCGCTTGGCATCGATGGTCCCGCCGTGTGCGTCCACGATCGACTGTACGATCGTCAGGCCTATTCCGAGGCCGTTCGATTTCGTCGTGACGAATGCGGTGAACAGCCTGTCGATGATCTCCGCCGGCAAGCCCGTTCCCGTGTCACTCACGGAGACCTCGACGGTGGAGGTCTTGATCGTGTCTCGTATCGTGATGCGACGCCTCGAGGGCGGGGTCCCGGCCAGCGCGTCCATGGCGTTCCTGACCAGGTTGAGAAGTACCTGCTGCAGGAGCACCGGATCGCCGTCGATGACACAGGGAGTCGAAGACGGCTCAAGGCTCGCCTCAATCTGCTTCGTTCTCATGTCGTGGGCCAGGAGCGAGAAGCTCGCGTCGATCACGGTGCGAAGGTCGATCGGCTTTTTCTGCAGTTGACGGCTGCGGAGCATCGCCCGATGACGATCGAGGATCTGCGAGGCGAGAAAGGCTCCGGCCTTGATGGCGGCCAGGATCTCTCCCATTTCGTCGGGCGCCACTTGCCTGGCTGCGACCATCCTCTGAAGCGCCTGTGCGTTGAGCGTCACCACACTGAGAGGTTGCGCGAGCTCGTGCCCGATCGAGTTCGCCAGCGCCGACATCGTCTCGCGGCGATTGGCGTCTGCGGCGAGAGCCAGATTCTGCCGGCTCTCGACCTCTGCGCGCTGCCGTGCGCGGCGCTCGTACAGGAGCCGCAGGATCAGCAGCGATTGGAAAGCCAGCAAGGCGATTGCAGCCAGAACCGTGAGCTCGTATTCGTCCCACAAGCTCGGGCTGCGGAACTTCACGGCGCTGTCTGGCGGCAAGCGACTCTCGGGGATACCCCATCGCTGCAACTCGCGCCAGTCGAATGTCGGTAGCGCCGCACGCAGTGGCGATACTCTGAGGCTCCTGGGCGGCGTACCGTTCAGGATTCGACTGGCAACGTCGGCTGTGTTGCGGGAAAGATCCTCGACAGACAACATGCGCCCGCCGACGATCCCATGTCCGAGCAGGGGGCTCAGCATTCCAAAAAGCGGGGCATTCGCCCTGGCGTGAAGGTCGGCGAGCACTTGCGCGTCCGCATAAGCCCCGCCCTTCGCGTCCGTGCCGAAGCTGAGGTAGACGATCGCCGAGTGGCTGGGAAGGCTGGCGCAGCGATCCAGCATATCCTCGAGGGACAGATCCTCGGACCAGATGAACCCAACGCGGTCGTGAAATCGAGTGAATTCCGTCTCGAGCTTTCGATGCCAGAACCTGCCGAGTTCGCCGGACCCGACCACCATGAAAACCTTCCTGGTGTCCGGCAGCACCCGCAGTACCTCGTCGATCAGGCCGGGGAAATCGTTGTCGACCGCGACCGCGCTCTCGTTGTCACCAAGTGGTGCGTCCACGAGCCAGTGCTGATCCACGGAGGCGAAAAGAAGCGGCGTCCCGGGAAAAAGCTGCTGCCGGTGTGTGCGCGCAAATACCGCCGCGGGGCCTGCCACGGTGACGATGAGGTCCGGCGGTCGATGACCGGCGAAACTCGACCTGATGTAGTCGACCACGGCATCTTCGGGCGGGCCGACAAACCCCGTGGGACCCACGACGACCTGGACGACGTTTACGGCGCTCCCAGCGCGCTGGTCCAGACCGACGCGGAAGTCGCCGGTGAATTGATCAACAACCAGAATCCCGCGGTCGAACGATTGCAGCATCAGAACCTGCTTGACCGCGGGCTGACCTTCGCTTGACGCCGCGCCGATCATCAGCAAGGCCCCCAGCAGCACACGCTTCTTCAGGCTAGGCAGTCGGCTTGAACACATGTCCAATGACTTCGGAATCCGAACGGTGCGACGCGCGCCTTGTCGCTGCGAGCGTAAGGACACGAAGACTTCAGCCACACTCGTCGGGCCTCATCCCGAAACACCCGCGACTTGCCGCGCATTGGTAGCTTAACCCGGCCGGCGCATGAGCGGCAGGCCGATCGGGGCCGACTGACTTGCCGGCAAGCCGACGCTGGCGCCTGACCGAGAAGGGTCGTGAGCTGCCTCCACTGCCAGCGCGCGACGCTTCGAGGCAGCGTGTCTTGCGCCAAAATTGCACTCTGACCCCAGCTTCCTCATGCATCCGCGGGGGAAGCGCGGTGCCCTGGGCAAGGGCGGCGTAATCCGACGTTAGTTTTCCCCCATGTATAGGGTGAGACTCTCACTTATTACAGGGGGCGGCATGTCCAAATATCCACTTTCCCTGATGCTGACGGCTTGCATACTCACCGCGGCCGGTCGTGTCGCGGCCAGCGACGGCTACTACGATCCGATTTGGCCGGCCGGCATCGGCGGCGGTTATTTCGCCTTCAACGGTGACTACGCGCATCCGGCTGAGGATACCTACGCCTCCATGCTGACCGTCGACGCGAGCGGCAACGCGATCCTCGGCGGGACCATCAATGGCACGTGGTGGCTTGGCGAACTCTTCGCCAATGGCAGTTTCGTTCCGACATTCGGATTGGCAGATGGCAGCGGACGCACCAATGGGTGCAGCATGTCCGGGCTTTGCAACTCCAGCTACCCATTTTCCGCGGCCGCCCTCGGTGATGGCCGCTACCTCATCCTTGGCGGCAGTACTCTGACGCTGACGACCTCCGCGGCTCATGACGCCAGTGTCTCGGTTCCCGTCGATCATCTCATGATCAACGACGCTCAAGGATACGTGTCCGGCAGGGGCGTCGTCGCGCTGCCTGGTGGCGGGGCGATCGTGGTCGGAGACGGGTTTTACAGCGCGATCTCCGGCGTCTCGGGGTTCGGCGTCGCGCGCCTGACATCGACGCTGATGCTGGACACCTCTTTCAATACCGTCACTGATAACCAGAGCGTCACTTTTGCTGGAGGCGCGGTCTACCCGATAGGCCCGGGTCCGGTTGTGCGCGCCGATGCAGCGCTCGTCCAACCGGATGGCCGCATCGTGATTGTAGGCGTAACCGGAGACATCGCTGTGGGCGGCGCGGTGGGCCTGATACGCCTCAATCCCGATGGATCGCTGGATGCGACATTCGGAACCGGCGGCAAGTTGACAGTAAGTCTGAGTGGTCACCCGAACGAGATGGGTTATCTACTCGCTCCGATTCTTGATCGGGCTGGTCGGATCGTGATTGGCACCAGCCAGCCGGATGCGGTACACGGGTCAAGCGGCATGCTGATCGTTCGCGTCAATGCCAACGGTAGCCCGGATTTTTTTCCCCCTATCCAGGCCAATGCCTTTCCTTCGACGTGCGATTACATCGATCAGCGAGGAAGCGTAGCCATCGACAGCGCCGGGAGGATTCTTGTCAGCGGCTACTGCGCGAGCGGTACCAAAGACAAGTTCGCAGTCGTGCGCTTGCGTGGTGACACGGGCGTGGTAGACGCGAGCTTCGGCATCGGTGGCCTCAGCTACGGTTGGTTCGATGCGACCAGTTCCGAGGACTGGGCACTTGCGACAGCTTTCGACCACAGCGGGCATCCGCTCGTGGCCGGGTTCACATCTCCCGCCAGTTCAGGTCACAAGGCAGGAATTGCTCGACTGTCATATGACTTGATCTTCACGAATGATCTGGAAGCGGCTCCGCGCGGCTGCCTGCCCCCGCAATGCAACTGAGGCGCCGCTTCTAAACGATGCGCTGGTCCTAAACGGACGACCCAATGGACGCATCCCCAGCAGCAGGTGCACCGATTTCGGATGAGAGGGCGATCAAACCAAAAGCCTTGCGCGTGGCGTAATTTTATTGGTTGAGTGCAAGCGGTCTTCGCTTCCAAATACGCTGTCGGCAGTTTTGAAGTGAGCCACTGAACTCTGGCATCGCTCACTCGAACGGATCGCGAAACAGCAAATCCAGTTTCAGGATTGTCACCACGTTGTAAAGGGGGCGGCCGACCGCGAGCTGGTCGTGCGACGGGTCATAGGCGTACGACACGAAATCGGCGTTCAGTCCGTGCACGTTCTCGATGCCCTCGATGACTGCCTTCTTCGTCGGCCCAAAACCGCGAACCAACGCGACTGCACCAGCGTAAGCGAAAGTCATGTTGTCGAAGTAGCTCGAGCGAACAACGTAGTTTCCGTTCGCTACCGCTTCAACAGAATTCTTGCCGACATGGTCGCTGACGTACGCGCCGACCAGCGAATTGTCATAGGAGACGGGACCGGCGATTCCGGCGCTGCCGCCGCCCCAGGTCACCGCGCCGGTGTCGCTCGCCGTACCGATGAAGTCCCAGTTGTTGCTCGCGACGACGTAGTTGCCATTGGTAAGCGCCGCCACGCCATTGCTGCCGACGCCGTCGTTCGTCGTGGTTCCGACCAGCGAATTGGCAGCCGACACTATGCCGCTCGTTCCGCTGCTGCCGTTGCCCCACGTAACCGCGCCGAGTTGCGGCGTTGCCGCATTGACCTGCCAAAGTGGGCTCGCCACAACGTAATTGCCGTTGCTCAATGCGGTCAACTCCGACTGTGCCACATAGTCGCCGGCCGTGCCGACCAGCGAATTGACCTGCGATACCGGCCCGGTGACGCCGCTGCTGCCATTGCCCCAGGTCGCCGCCCCTGCGAACGCATTCCAATACGGGCTCGACACGACATAGTTGCCGTTCTTCAGAGCCGTAATCGACCAGCCAACCTGATCGTTGGCCGAACTGCCCACCAGGGAATTGACCGTCGACACCACCCCGCTGCTGGAACCGCTGCCGCTGCGCCAGGTTGCGGCGCCGGCATCCGCGCTGCCGGCATTGTGCCAGTGCACGCTGACGACGACGAAATTGCCGTTGCTCAGCGCGGCGGCATTCGTGCCGACCTGGTCGGACGTCGTGCTGCCGATCAGGGAATTGTCCGGACCGACAACGGCGCTTGTCGCCGCCGTACCGCTGCACCACGTTGCTGCGCCCACGGCTGGTGTGTACGGAAGCGCAGTATTGTTCCAGCTGTAACTCAGAACGACGTAGTTGCCATTGCTCAGCGCAAGCACGCGGTCGCCGACCCGGTCACCCTGAGAATCGCCGACCAGCGAATTCCCGGGCAGGACCCGGCCGACTGTTCCACCGGTTCCATTGCCCCACGTAGCCGCGCCGGCGTCAATTTGACCTGCGTAGTGCCATTGCGGGCTGGCAACGACATAGTTGCCGTTGCTCAATGCGATGACGCCGTGGCTGCCGATATTGTCGCCGGAGGTCACGCCGACCAGGGAATTGCTTTCGGAGATCGTGCCTTTGATACCGGTGACGCCGCTGCCCCATGTCGCTGCGCCAACGCCGATGTTGCTGAAATCGTTCCACGCACTGGCTACGACGTAATTCCCGTTCGTCAATGCAGTCACGCCGCCACTGGCGACGCTCGCATTGCTGACTGTACCGACCAAGGAGTTCGCCTGGGACACCGTCCCGCTAACGCCGGCGTTGCCGTTGCCCCAAGTCGCCGCTCCGAGTACGTTGTGCCACTGCGGGCTTTGCACGACATAGTTGCCGTTGGTGAGGATCGTTATGCCGATGTTGCCGAGAGATGGCGCTCCAACCTGGTCGTACGCTGTGTCGCCGACCAGCGAGTTGCCCGCAGACACGACACCCGACACGCCGGCCGTGCCGCTGCCCCATGTCACTGCACCAGGACTCGCGAACTGCGTGCCCGCTCCATGCCAGTCAGGACTGAAGACCAGGAAGTTGCCATTGCCGACGAGGACGATGCCGCCGTTGCCGACATGATCGTTGTCCTGATCGCCCGACAGCGTGCTAATCGGTGCGCCACCCTTCGGACCGTACAAATAAACGGCGCCGACATTCGACTTTCCGCCTACGCTTGCGTCCGGGTCAGTGACGACGATATTGCCATTCGGCAGCGTGGCGACCTTCGTACCGAAGTGGACGCTGCCCGCCGGTCCGGGAATATCGAACTGGCTCGCCTGGGCGGATGCCGAAGCGGCGAAAAGAAGGGTTGCTCCGACCAACGTGATTGTCGATCTCGTTCGGATCATATCGGCCTTCCCCTGCAAACATGAAAGTAAACACCAATCTGTCTACAAATGCGACATGGACGCGCATCCTCCCCACGACCACCGGACGAGCAACCGGCAAATGTCGTG
>DASYSQ010000131.1:0-66537 GCA_036003145.1 Pseudolabrys sp. | reverse complement strand
CGCGCCGGCCGAGCTCCTGCCAGTTCGCGACGATCGCATCCAAGTTGACCGTGAGGATACCGCCAGCCTCGGGAGCGGCTTGATGCGACCCCGGGAGACCCACAGCGGGCTCTGCCGGCAAGTCAGGCTGCAGGGCGGTGTCGGCCATGGCGTTTGGGTTTACCCGCCCCGGAGCCGGCAGTCCATGTGGCAGTCTCAATTCCCTACATTCGCTCTGGCAGGCGCATATCGCGGGCGAGGGAGGAGAACCTGGTCACGGCGGCGTCGAACTGCAGTTCGACGGTTCCTGTCGGCCCATGACGTTGCTTGCCGATGATAACTTCCGCTTTGCCATGGACTTTGTCGGCTTCCGCCAGCCATTCCGCGAACTTCTCACGGCTGGATTCCAACGGCTTGCGCATCTGGTGGTAATATTCCTCGCGATAGACAAACAACACCACGTCGGCGTCCTGCTCGATGGAACCGGATTCGCGCAAATCCGAGAGCTGGGGCCGCTTGTCATCACGGCTTTCCACTTGGCGGGATAGTTGCGACAGCGCCAAAATAGGCACGTTAAGTTCTTTCGCTAGCGCCTTGAGTTTGGTGGTGATTTCCGTGATTTCCTGCACTCGGTTTTCCTGGGAGCGGCGCGTTGAGCCTTGCAGCAACTGCAAATAGTCGATCACCAGGAGATCGAGGCCCCGTTGACGCTTGAGCCGCCGTGCGCGCGCCGCAAGCTGAGCAACCGACAGGCCGCCAGTCTCGTCTACATAGAGCGGAATATTTTGCAGTTCGATCGAGTAATCTTTGATCTTCTCGAAGTCGCTCTCACTGATGCCGCCGCGACGAATCTGATTGGATGGAATTCCAGTCTGCTCTGCGATGATACGGGTCGCGAGTTGCTCTGCCGACATTTCCAGCGAGAAGAACCCGACGATTCCGCCATTGACCGTGACCGTGTGACCATCCGGTTTGACTTCGCCGCGCCAGGCCCTGGCGACATTGTAGCCAATGTTGGTGGCGAGCGCGGTTTTGCCCATGCCGGGACGGCCAGCCAGGATGATCAGGTCCGACTGCTGCAAGCCGCCCATCATGCGGTCAAGATCGTCAAGCCCGGTGGCGGTGCCGGATAATTTGCCGTCACGCTGGAACGCGTGCGCTGCCATGTCGATGGCGGTGGTGAGGGCCTGGGCAAACCGCTGAAAGCCGCCGTCGTACCGGCCGGTCTCAGCCAGTTCATAAAGCCTGCGTTCGGCATCCTCGATCTGATTGCGTGGAGAAAAATCGACCGGTGCGTCGAAGGCGACGTTGACCATGTCCTCACCGACCTGGATCAGCGCGCGGCGGATCGAAAGGTCATAGACAGTATGGCCGTAATCCTCGGCATTGATGATTGTGGTTGCCTCCGCGGCGAGCCTCGCCAGGTATTGGCCAACCGTGAGGCCGCCGATATCGACGCTGGCGTCAAGAAAAGTCTTGAGCGTCACCGGCGTGGCCAGCTTGCCTGCACGGATCAGATCGCGCGAAAGCTGATAGATCTTCTGGTGGATCGGCTCGAAGAAATGCGCCGGTTCCAGAAAATCGGAAACGCGATAGAAGGCTTCGTTGTTGACCAGGATGGCGCCCAAGAGCGCCTGTTCCGCCTCTATATTGTGCGGAGCGGAACGATAGAGCGGGGCAGGTTCTTCGACCTGCTTGCGGGCTGTCGAATCAGCGAGGGCCATTGGATGTCAGTGCATACCCGGGAATTGTGGCATAGCACGCGTTGCACGACAGAAGCGTCCTTGGCGTGCGGTTATCCCGCAATTCACATGCTGTGTTGAGCGGTGGGAAAGGCCGTTTTTTTCTTGACCGCCGGGTCGCGTAGCGCCGACCAGAGCGGAGCTATTCACCCGCGAGCCGCAACTGCGGCCTGCGCGCGCCTTCAGCGGCGGCGAGGCGCCGCTCCTCATGCACAATGTAATCCCGCGTGATCGGCACGACACCTTGGCGCTTGGTAAGCTGGATTTGCATTACCATCATGTTTTGCTCGCGAAACGACATTTCCGAGGCCGCGAGATAAAACTCCCACATGCGCACGAAACGCGGCTCATAAATGCGTTCAGCATCGTCTCGGTGGGCGAGGAAACGCTCGCGCCAGGCCTTCAACGTCTCTGCGTAGTGCAGGCGGAGGATCTCGATGTCCGTTACAAGCAGGCCCGCGCGCTCAATGACCGGCAGCACTTCCGACAGCGCCGGGATATAGCCGCCGGGGAATATATATTTCGCGATCCAGGGATTGGTGACGCCGGGCCCTTCCGAGCGGCCGATCGAATGCAGGACCATTACGCCGTCATTGTCTAGCAGTTCAGCGCATTTCTGGAAAAAAGCTTCGTAGTGGCCAACGCCGACATGCTCGAACATTCCAACCGAGACGATACGGTCAAACGGTTCGTGTAGGTCGCGATAGTCCTGCAACAGGAAACGGGCGCGGCCGCTCAAGCCCTTTTCGGCCGCGCGCTCGTTGGCGACGGCGTGTTGCTCCTGCGAAAGGGTTACACCAGTGACATCGGCACCGCCCAGTTCTGCGAGGTACAGGCCCAATCCGCCCCAGCCGCAGCCGATGTCGAGCACGCGCTGTCTACGATCAAGAATGAGCTTTGCAGCGAGATGACGCTTTTTGGCGAGCTGTGCGTCGTCGAGCGAGGTGTCCGGCATTTCGAAGTAGCCGCAGCTGTACTGTCGGTCGGCATCGAGGAAGAGGGAGTAGAGGCGTCCGTCGAGATCGTAGTGATGCGCCACGTTGCGGCGGGCTCGCTTGGGCGAATTGAACTGTGCCATGCGCCGCGCAATGAAGCGCAGCAACCATTGCGGCCGGGCCCAGCCGGGGGCTTCTGCATCTTGTCCGAGCACGAC
This sequence comes from Pseudolabrys sp., assembly GCA_036003145.1. Taxonomy (GTDB): domain Bacteria; phylum Pseudomonadota; class Alphaproteobacteria; order Rhizobiales; family Xanthobacteraceae; genus Pseudolabrys. The sequence continues at coordinate 63,663 of DASYSQ010000131.1, read as the reverse complement.
CGAGAGGACGTCGGCGATCGTGCCCTTCTCGACCACCAGCGTGCCGTCCATATAGGCTTCGCCGAATTTGAGCTCGGGATCGAGCACGATGCCGAGTTCGGCTGCATGAGTGGTAAAGCGCACGGCCACCGGCACGCCCGTGCCGTCGCCAAATGTGAAAGTTTTTCCGCGCGAGGTGGTGAGATCGAACGCCCCTCGCCGGATAAAGGCACCGAGCAGAATTTGAAGCAACCGGTCCATCGGCCGCATCCGTGACCCACGCACCCGCATGCTGTCTGGCGAAGCCCTTGCAAGACAACGCTGCGGACGCACAAACGTTCGGACCTAGGTATTTAATCAAAGTTCCCGCACGCCAGCAATCCTGCAACATGCAGGGCGACCATCCGTTCAGATGTGGGTCACAATTCCAATATAATGCGCTATCAAGACATTGATCATGGAAATCCGGTGGGCGGCGGCAGCGAGACAATTGATGGACCTGAAGGCGCTATTTCGCGGCATCTGGTGGGGGGCAGCGATAGTTACGCTGTGCCTGGTTGGCGAGGCGAGGGCGCAGGAAAGCCTCGACCGGGGCAAAAGCCCCACGCAACTTTTCGCCTCGGATTGCTCGGCTTGTCACAAGTCGCCGCAAGGGCTGGCCAAGGCTGGCGGGCTGTTCGGGCTCGATAGCTTCCTGCGCACGCACTATACGGCGAGCCGGGAATCAGCCACCGCGATTGCTAACTATCTCAAATCGCTAGATACGGCGTCGCCGGCACGAGCATCCAAGCGGAGCGCCAAAGGCGATGGAAACGCTCAGCCTGGCGACAGGAAAAAGACGGGCGCGAAGCCGGGTGAAGCCAAGGGCGTAAGCAAGTCTTCGGAATCGAAGCCGCCCGAGGCCAGGCCTTCCGACATACTGGCCCCCGAACCGAAGTCGACTGAATCGAAGCCAGCAGTCCCCTCGGCCGGCGAAGCAAAGCCTGCCGAGGGAGCCAAGTCCGAAAAATCAGATTAACGACAGAGTGCTCACGCCTCTTCGGTTTTCTTCTTTCTTTTGCCTTTGGTGGCTTTGGCAGGTGCGTCGCCGGGTTGCGCTCCGGCTTGCTTTGCCGCTCCATCGCCTTCCGCCCCCTCTTCACCGCGGGCAGCCTTGACCGCTTCCGGCTCGAACAGGGCTTCCGCAGCCGCCGCCGCAGCAGCGGATTCCTCTTCCGCCTCCGTGCGCCGTACGGTGACGTCTTCGCCACGCGCCAAACGTTCGGCTTCGTCGGCGCTGCGCGCGACGGTAACTGTAATCCCCACCTCGACTTCGGGATGGAGTGCCAGCGGTACCTTATATTGACCGATCGTCTTGATCGGAGCGTTGAGCACGATCTGCGAGCGCCCGACCTCGGCGCCGTCAGCCATGATCAAGGCAGCGATGTCGCGGCTCGACACCGAACCGAACAACTGCCCGGACTCGCTCGCCTGACGCAGCACCACGTAAGTCTTACCGTTGAGTTTGCTTCCAATCTTGCCGGCCTCGCCCTTCATTTCGAGATTGCGAGCCTGAAGATCGGATTTCATCTCTTCGAATCGCTTCTTGTTGTCAGCTGTGGCGCGAAGCGCCTTGCCGCGCGGCAGCAAGAAGTTACGGGCGAATCCGTCCTTCACGCGCACGACGTCGCCCATTTGTCCGAGCTTTCCGATACGCTCGAGCAGGATCACTTCCATTGTCGTTACTCCTCGATCTGAACCTGGTTTGTTGGGGGCTGTGTGACTTTCATGTAATCGCAGGCGGTCCGCGCTTGCGCGCGACGCGCGCACGCACATCGATCATCGTATCCAGCACGCCGAGCAGGCAGAGTGCCAATACCAGCCAGCCAATCATCAGTACGACGAGATAGGTCCCGGCGAGTAAGAAGGGGCGCGAGTTCATGCCCTGCGTGATTGAGTGCAACACTGCGAAGCCAAGTACGCCGTATGCCATGAGCAGGCTCGCCGAAAATATGCTTCCAACGACCCCGATCAGGCCGCCCGCAAAACTCAGGGCGATCGCGAGCACGAGTGCCGCGGTCAGCATTGGCGGGAAACGCATCGCCGAAATCTGCGGCCACGGCCGCGTCAACCGTCCGGAGAATTTCACCACGCGGCCGGCGAGCCAAAGATTGAAGAGATTCGTCAGCGTGGCGAGAACGGCCGCGGTTGCGGGGATCACCGACACCAGAAAATTGATGAACCGCTCAGGATCTGTGCCACCCGGCAATGTTAGCGGCGTGTCGACCGGTGTGCCGGTCTGCACTCTCAACATTCTGGCAAGTGCGTCGTGGAGACCGGCCCGGAAGCTCTCGCCATCGGTTCCCAGGTTTGGGATGGCAACGACAACGAGGAGCGCAGCGAGGATTGCTGCCCACGCCACAACGCGCCCAGTGGGATACCATTCAAGTGGACCCTCGTGGCCGCCCGCGGGGCGGGCGAGCATGGCGAGATAGGCAAGCCACCAGCCGGGAACACCGGCGCCGGCGAGGAATGCAAACACGAACACAGCGCCGAATACGACGCCCAGAGCCAATGCGCCGGTCAGCGCTGCGGTGAGCGCAGCCCAATAACTCCAGCCGAGCCCGGCGATCATGATCGGCAACGGGGCGAGATAGAACAACGGAATCGACAGCAACGTCCCCGAAGTCACCGAGGCGAACAGCAACGCCGCCGCGGCTCCCGCTCCAATTCCTATGATTGCGAAGTGCACCATCACGAGCTGTCCCGCTCTCCAGAGCGGTTAGAGACGGAATCAGATCCGCCCCAACCATCGGCTTCCAGGTTCCTGGAAGCCTCGTTGTCATCCTACTGTATCACGTAAGGCAGCAGGCCAAGAAAGCGCGCACGCTTGATTGCTTGCGCCAATTCGCGCTGTTTCTTCGCTGACACCGCAGTGATACGGCTCGGTACGATCTTGCCGCGCTCCGATACGTAGCGCTGGAGTAATTTGACGTCCTTGTAGTCGATCTTGGGCGCGTTGGCGCCGGAGAAAGGGCAGGTCTTGCGACGGCGGAAGAACGGGCGGCGTGCGCCGCCTTGCGATGAGAATGCCATAGCCTATTCCTCCGCTACCGAAGTTTCGCTGACCTCGATATCCTCGCCACCCTCGTCGCGTCGTGGACGGCGTTCGCCGCGGCCGCCGCGTTCGTCGCGGTCACGATCGGACTTGCGCATCATTGCCGAGGGACCTTCCTCGTGCGCCTCGACGCGGATGGTGAGATATCGCAGCACGTCTTCGTTGAGCCGCTCCTGTCGCTCGATCTCGTTGAGCGCTGCTGGCGGCGCATCGACGTTGAGGAGCGTCATGTGCGCCTTGCGGTTCTTGCGAATGCGGTAGGTGAGGGACTTCAAGCCCCAGTATTCATTCTTCGTGACCTTGCCACCCATTTGTCCAATCACGCCGGACAGTTGCGTGGTCAATTCCTCAACCTGCTGCGCGCTCAGGTCCTGGCGCGTGAGGTAGACGTGTTCATACAGCGGCATGAAATGCCTTTCCCTTGTTCAGTTCCAAGTCCTCGATCCCGGCGCCTAGCCCCTCGAGCCCTTCGGGAAAGGCTCGAATGCTCTGAAGGCGGAAACACGGGACGCCGGGCCCAAAAAGCCCTACCGGCTTATAACCGCAGCCAGCCGGCCGTCCGTTAAGCTCCCAACCAGGATCGACGGAGCGCGCGGTTTATAGGGGTTTTTCGCGAAAAGGCAAGATAAAACGAGGCAAGGCCGGGAACACGATGACCACCGGTTCACGCGGCGCGTGGTCCAAGGTCGCCGCTTTGAAGACGATCGGCGAGTTTGACAGCGAGGTCGGCGCCCTCGCGAAGCTGGCGGTCGGTATCGGCTGTTTGTTCGCCGACCCGCCGCATCTTTTTGAGTGCCTCGATCAGCCGATCAAGGTTTTGCGCCAGGAATTGCTGGCGAAAAGCGGGGTCGTTGCGTGCCCGCGCGAGTTCGTCCTCGGTGACCAGGTCGCTCATCGCCTTGGCCTCTGAAAGATCCACGTGAATCTAGCGGAAAGAGTGTTGTTGCAACGTTACCGCTGGGACGAAACTTGACAGAACCGGCATCGAGGTGTCTTTCGGCGCGATTTCGTTGCAGTAATTAACGGACAAGACATGGCCGTCGCTTTTGTGTTCCCGGGCCAGGGCAGCCAGGCCGTCGGGATGGGGAAGACGCTGGCGGCGAATTTCGCCGCCGCACAGCAGGTATTCGAAGAGGTCGACGTCGCGCTCGGCAGCAGGCTCAGCAACATCATCTTCGAGGGGCCTGCCGACGCACTCACCCTCACTGAAAATGCGCAGCCCGCGCTCATGGCCGTCTCGCTTGCTGTCTTGCGCGTGCTCGAGGGTGAGGCAGGACTCGTAGTGGCACGCGATGCGCAATTCGTCGCCGGGCACTCGCTGGGTGAATATTCGGCGCTCGCCGCGGCCGGTGCCTTCACCGTCGCAGATGCCGCGCGGCTGTTGCGCACGCGCGGACAGGCGATGCAGAAGGCCGTGCCGGTCGGCATGGGCGCGATGGCAGCGCTCATTGGTCTCGAATTCGATGCGGCGTCAGCGGTTGCAGCAGAAGCCGCGCAAGGCGAAGTGTGCCAGGCTGCGAACGATAATGGTGCCGGTCAGGTGGTTGTCTCTGGCAATAAAGCGGCGGTCGAGCGTGCGGTGGAAATCGCCAGGGCGAAAGGTGCAAAACGTGCAATGCTGTTGCCGGTATCCGCTCCCTTTCATTGCGCGCTGATGCAGCCGGCAGCCGATGTGATGGCGGAAGCGCTGGCCAGAGTATCCGTCAGGCCGCCGACGGTGCCGTTGGTCGCGAACGTGCTGGCAAAGCCGACAGAGGACCCCGCAGAGATTGTGCGATCGCTCATCGCGCAAGTCACCGGGACCGTACGCTGGCGCGAGTCTGTGGTGTACATGGCGGGTGCCGGTGTGACGAAATTCTATGAGGTTGGTGCCGGCAAGGTGCTCAGCGGACTGATCAGGCGCCTCGCGGAAGGCGCGGTCGTTACCGCGATCGGAAGTCCAGAGGACGTTGCTGCCGTCACGGCGGGGAGGAACTGATGATGTTCGACTTGTCGGGCAAGGCTGCGCTGGTGACCGGTGCCAGCGGAACGATAGGCGGTGCAATCGCGCGTTCCCTGCACGCGCAGGGTGCGACCGTCGCGCTTTCCGGCACACGCAAGGAAGTGCTTGATACTCTCGCTGCTGCGTTAGGCGATCGTGTGCATGTGCTGCCTTGTGATCTTGCCGACAAGAATGCGGTTGAAGCACTGGTGCCGAGCGCCGAAGAAAAAATGGAGAAGGTCGACATTCTCGTCGCCAATGCCGGGGTAAATCGAGACAATCTGTTCGTGCAATTGCGCGACGAGGATTGGGATCGGGTCATTGCCGTTAATCTGACGGCCACGTTCCGGCTGACCCGCGCCGCAGTGTCGCGAATGATGCGTCGCCGTTGGGGACGTGTGATTGCGATTTCCTCGGTGGTCGGATTTACCGGCAACCCGGGACAGGGGAACTACACGGCCTCAAAGGCCGGCATGGTCGGCATGATAAAGTCGGTTGCCGCCGAGTACGCCAAACGCAACATTACTGCAAATTGTATCGCGCCGGGTCTCATCGTGTCTGCTATGACCGAAAAGCTGAACGAGAAGCAGCGCGAGACCATTCTCTCGCGCATCCCCGCCGCCAAGCTCGGAACTCCCGAGGACGTGGCGGCGGCCGCAGTTTTTCTGGCCTCAAATGAAGCGGCCTACGTCAACGGGCAGACCATTCATGTGAACGGTGGGATGGCCATGATTTGACGGTTGGCCGCGAAATGCGGGACGGTATTCGTGAAAGAACGTGCGCAAAATGGGAGGCGAAAATGGCGGATTTTCAGGGCTTGCTCGCTTCGCTTTCACGCGCTAGTCAACGTATTTGAAGTATGGTAACCGGACTTTGGCCTGGCTGGGGCGGCTAATCGCGGGCGTCGAAACCGATATTCCGCAATTGGGGATCGTCTCAACACCGTCAACCACCACGAGGCCATACGCGATGGTTGCAATCTGAGTCTGGATGCAGCCCAATCTAAAAAGCACGAGGTCGGAACGATGAGTGACATTGGCGAGCGGGTGAAAAAGATTGTCGTGGAGCACTTGGGCGTAGAGCCCGACAAAGTGACCGATCAAGCGAGCTTCATCGACGATCTTGGCGCCGACAGTCTCGACACAGTCGAGCTCGTGATGGCTTTCGAAGAGGAATTCGGCTGCGAGATTCCCGATGATGCCGCCGAGACCATTTTGACCGTCGGCGATGCGGTGAAATTTCTCGAAAAGAACGCGAAAAGCTGAGCAGGCGCGCCGCGCCATTGCTCGATCGCTTTGCTCGTCATTGGCTTATGATCTGTACGCGATGCAGCGGCACGAATGACTTGGCTCGGAGCCGGCCATGAGACGTGTCGTCGTTACAGGTTTGGGAATGGTTACGCCGCTCGGGTGCGGCGTGGAGCCAACCTGGAAGCGGCTGCTCAAGGGCGAGAGCGGCGCCGGGAAGATCGACAGCTTCGACGTTTCTGACATCGCGTGCAAGATTGCCTGCGAGATCCCACGCGGGGACGGCACGAATGCGACCTTTAATCCCGATCAGTGGATGGAGCCGAAAGAGCAACGCAAGGTCGACGAGTTTATCCTCTTTGCGATGTGTGCGGCTCGCCAGGCGCTCGATGATGCCGGGTGGCGTCCAACGAACTACGACGAGCAGACGACCACGGGCGTGCTCATCGGTTCCGGCATCGGCGGTATTGAAGGCATCGCGGATGCCGCCATCCAGCTGCATGAGAGGGGCCCTCGTCGGGTGTCACCGTTCTTCATTCCAGGCCGCATCATCAACCTTGCCTCGGGGTTCGTATCGATCGCATTCGGCTTGAAAGGGCCGAACCACGCGGTTGTCACGGCCTGTTCAACCGGCGCACATGCGATCGGTGATGCGGCTCGTATGGTGGCCCTCGGCGATGCAGATGTGATGGTGGCCGGCGGTGCAGAGTCGCCGGTCAATCGTATATCGCTCGCCGGCTTCTCGGCGCTGCGGGCGCTCTCAACCAGTTTCAACGACGACCCGACCCGCGCATCGCGTCCCTATGACAAGGATCGCGATGGATTTGTGATGGGCGAGGGGGCCGGTGTGGTCGTGCTTGAGGCGCTTGATCATGCCAAGGCGCGGGGCGCAAAAATCTATGCCGAGTTGATCGGGTACGGCTTGTCTGGTGATGCCTATCACATCACCGCGCCGGCCCCTGACGGTGATGGTGCACTGCGTTGCATGAAGGGCGCCATTCGCACTGCAGGGATTTCAACCGGAGACATCGACTACATCAACGCACACGGCACCTCGACACCGCTCGGCGACGAGATTGAGCTTGGCGCCGTGCAGAAACTTGTGGGCAATGCGGCCGGCCGGATGTCGATGTCATCGACCAAATCCTGCATCGGGCACCTGCTTGGGGCGGCGGGTGCGGTCGAAGCGATTTTCTCCATCCTTGCGATTCGCGATCGGGTTGTGCCACCCACGATCAATCTCGACAATCCTTCGGTCGACACGCCGATCGATCTGGTCCCACACCAGGCACGCAAACGCGATGTCGACACCGCGTTGTCGAATTCATTCGGTTTCGGCGGAACAAATGCTTCGCTGATATTCCGCCGTTACGCTGCCTAGGGGGCTACGCTGCGTCCCAAGCTTTCGCCATAATGTTTTCTAACGTGCGACGGCATTTGTTGGTTTTTCTGCGGCGATGCGACGAGGGTACGGGCCGGTGCTGACAGCGGGAGCGGATTAAGTGAATTCAAACCGACCGGTAGGCGGCGACAGCAGCGGTCCGTCGATCGGCAAGGCGCCATTGCCGCGCAGTCCACGCGCGGCTCTCGAACCAGAAAGAGTACCGCTACCAACCCGTCCTTCTCGGCGGGCACGCCATCCGATCATCGTGGTTGGAAATGCGATATTCACGCTGCTCGTGGTGATCTCCATTGCGGTGGGCGCCGGATTGTTCATCGGCAAGCAGCGGTTCGAAGCGCCCGGCCCGCTCCCCGAGGACAAGGTGGTCAACATCCCGCGCGGCCTCGGTATTCGCGATATTGCGGACCTGTTGCAGCGTGAGGGCGTGATAAATCAGCCATACGTTTTCATGGGCGGCGTGATTGTGCTCAAGGCACGGGGCGAACTAAAGTACGGCGAATATCAGTTCAGCAAGCAGTCCAGTGTTGCCGACGTTGTCGAAACCATTACCGAGGCCAAGGTGGTGCAGCACGCATTCACCGTCCCGGAGGGTCTGACGTCCGAACAGATTGTTGCGCGCCTGCTGGAGAACGAAGTGCTTACGGGACAAATCAAGGAAATCCCGCGCGAGGGTACGTTGCTGCCGGAAACGTACAGATTCACGCGCGGGATGACGCGTGAGCAGATCATCCAACGCATGCAGCAAGCGCATCGACGCGTGCTGCAGGAAGTCTGGGAACGTCGGGTGCAGGATCTGCCCGTCAAGACCCCGGAGCAATTGGTCACGCTTGCTTCGATCGTGGAAAAGGAAACCGGCAAACCGGACGAACGCACGCGGGTGGCCGCTGTTTTCGTCAATCGACTCAAGACCAGAATGCGCCTTCAGTCGGATCCCACGATCATTTATGGGCTGACCGGCGGAAAAGGCTCACTGGGCCGGCCGATCCTCAGGAGTGAGATCGACCAAGCGACGCCTTACAATACCTACGCCGTCGACGGTCTGCCGCCGGGGCCGATCGCCAACCCTGGGCGCGCATCGCTCGAGGCAGCTGCAAATCCCGCGCGAACGAAGGAACTCTATTTCGTTGCCGACGGTACGGGTGGTCACGTTTTCTCGGACAATTACGCTGAGCACCAGAAGAACGTCGCGCGTTTGCGTGGAATTGAACACGGCAACGGGGTCGCGCCGGCTGCGGGTAGCGGCAGGCCGTAGGCTTGTGACGTTGAATTCCCGCGGCTAAGGTCGCCGCGCTTTCGAACCGTAACAGCACGAGACGGACACCACCCATGGCTCTGTCGAGCATGACCGGATTTGCTCGCGGCCAAGGCCTCACCGGCGCCTATGCGTGGAGCTGGGAAATCAAATCCGTTAACGCCAAGGGCCTCGACCTGCGATTTCGGTTGCCGGCAGGCTGGGACGCGGTCGAAGTGCCGGCGCGGGCGCGCGCCGCCGAAAAGCTTTCCCGCGGCACCGTCTATGCGAATCTCGCCGTTGAGCGCAAAGGCGTGCAGCCGACGGTGAAGGTCAACGAGGCGGTGCTCGGCGCGGTTCTGTCGACGCTCAAGGGTCTTTCGGGAAAGGTGGATGCGGCGCCGCCGAGCCTCGACGGAATTCTGTCCCTGAAGGGCGTGATCGAGGTGACCGAGGAAGACGAGCGCGAAGAGGACCATCGTGCCGCCGAGGCTGCAATCATTGCCGGCTTCGAGCAGGCGCTGGCTTCGCTTGTCGCCATGCGAGGGGCGGAGGGCACTACGCTTGGCCGCCTGCTGTCGACAAGACTCGACGAAATCGCAGCTCTCGCTGAGCGAGCCGAGAAGGCGCCTGGGCGCAAGCCCGAAGCGATCAAGGCTCGGCTGGCCGAGCAGGTGGCAACATTGCTTTCCGCAACGGAGCGTTTCGATTCCGACCGGCTGCACCAGGAGGCAGTCCTGCTTGCCGCCAAGGCGGATATTCGTGAGGAGCTCGACAGGCTTGCCTCACATGTGGGGCAGGCGAAGAAGCTTCTCGCCGACGGCGGCGCAATCGGCCGCAAACTCGATTTTCTGGCGCAGGAACTGCACCGCGAATCAAATACGCTCACCGCGAAAGCCAATGATGTCGACCTGACCAATATCGGGCTCGAGCTCAAGAGCGTGGTCGAGCAATTTCGCGAGCAGGTGCAGAACCTGGAGTGATCTGACATGGCCCATCAGCGGCAGCCGGACATTGCCGTCGCCAGGCGTGGCCTCATGCTGGTCCTGTCTTCGCCTTCGGGTGCAGGCAAGACCACGCTGTCGCGCAGGCTGCTCGACGGGGACAAGGGCGTATCGCTGTCGGTGTCGGTAACAACGCGTAAAAGTCGCCCCGGCGAAAAGGAGGGCCGCGACTACCGGTTCATCGACCGCAAGCGTTTCGACGCGATGGTCGACAACAACGAATTGCTGGAGTGGGCCGAGGTCTTCGACAACTACTATGGCACGCCGGCCAAGCCGGTGATGGATGCGCTTGCCGCCGGCCGCGACGTCTTGTTCGACATTGACTGGCAAGGCACCCAGCAATTGCGCGATAAGGCGCGCGGTGACCTGGTATCCGTATTCGTACTGCCGCCCTCGATCCCGGAACTGGAGCGACGATTGAGATCGCGCGCGCAGGACGATTACGAGACGATCCACCGCCGTATGGCGAAAGCTGCAGATGAGATGAGTCACTGGGCGGAATACGACTATGTGGTTGTCAACCACGATCTCGATCAGGCTTTTGCCGACGTAAGCGCGGTCCTTGCCGCGGAGCGCGTTAAGCGCGAGCGTCAGATCGGCCTTTCCGACTTCGTGCGCGGCCTCCAGGCAAAGCTTTAGGCGGTCAGCACCACACGGCCCACAATTCGCCCCGCGCGCAGATCGTCGAGGGTCGCTGATGCTTGAGCGAGCGGCCGTTCCGTGAGGGGCGGGGGCGCGATCTTCCTGGCTCGCACCAGCTCGATCAGTTCGCGGGCCTCGGCCAATGTGCCAGTCGTCGTGCCCTCGATTGTCATGGCCTTGAGCGGAAACATGGCCACCGCGGTCGAATAGGCCCCGCCGATCAAGCCGGTGACCACGGCCTTCCCGCCTTTGGCCAGGACGCCAGTGGCGAAATTCAACGAAGCATCCGACCCGGCGAAATCACAGGCGGCGTAAATACCCCCGCTGGCCTTCAGGAGCGCCTTGCGTGCGGTCGGATCGGACGGATCGAAGGCTTCCGCGGCCCCGGCGGCGAGCGCCGCCTCGCGTTTTTTCGGATCGATATCGGCGACAAACGGCGCCGTGCCGTACATCGCGCGCGCGAGCGCAAGGCCCATGAGCCCAACGCCTCCGAGGCCGATCAACAAGAGCGGCGCGCGCGCAGCGCGGTCGGCAAGCCGTTTGAGCGCGGCGTAAGCCGTCAATCCCGAACACATCAGCGCGGCCGCATACCCTGCCGGTAGCGGCGCGTAGTCGATCAGGTATCGCGGATGCAGCACGAGGACGTACGTCGCAAAGCCCCCGTCCACGGTAACTCCGAGATGACGCGGAGCGGTGCAAATGTTCTCGTCACCCACTTTGCACGCGGCGCATTGCCCGCAACCGATCCAGGGAAACACGGCGACCCTGGCACCGGATTTTGTATCGGCATCCGGTCCTGCGCCTTCGACCGTACCGGCAATTTCGTGCCCGAGCGTGAAAGGCAACGTGCGCCCAGCGCGGACGTCGAGTTTCTTGTCGCCACCCAGCGCAAAGTAACCATCCTGCATGTGCAGGTCGGAATGGCAGACCCCACATCGCTCGATCCGCACCAGGACCTCGGAGCCGTGCGGTCGCGGTACGTCAACGACGGTTTCGCACAAGGGAGCGCCGTAAGCCGTCAATGATTGGCGATTCATTTGCATTCGATGGCAAGTCTACACGGGGGTCTTAGCCTGCCCACTGAAAATATTTGCCAGCGCCACGAAACCCTCGACGGGAATTTCCTCGGCCCGGGCTGTCGGTTCGATGCCTGCTTCCGAGAGTAGCGCTCCGGCATCGACGCCCAGTGTTTTCAGGCTTTGCCGCAACATCTTGCGACGCTGCCCAAAGGCAGCTTCGGTCACGCGCTGAAGCGCAATCGATTGACAGGCGAGCGGCACCGGCCGCGGCGTAAGCCGAACCACCGACGACGTCACTTTTGGCGGTGGTACGAATGCCGACGGCGCCACATCGAACAGAAGTTTGGCCTCTGTCCGCCACCCGGCCAGCACCGACAGACGCCCGTAAGATTTGCTTCCAGGCGTGGCAACGATGCGCTCAGCGACTTCGCGCTGGAACATCAGCAACAACGAATCGTACCAGGGCGGCCACGGTTCAGCAGTCAGCCAGCCAATCAACAGAGCAGTGGCGATATTGTACGGCAGGTTCGCCACCACGCGGGCGCGTTCCGGGCCAAGCTGGTCGCGCGGATCGATGCGCAGCGCGTCGCCGGCTACGATCTCCAGCCGGCCTGGATAGCGCGCGCCGATCTCTTCAAGCGCGGCAATTGCGCGTTGATCGCGCTCGATGGCGACGACACGGCGAGCGCCGAGGGCCAGCAGTGCACGCGTCAACCCGCCCGGACCGGGGCCGATTTCCACGACCGTTATGTTTTCGAGCGGTTCGGCGGCGCGCGCAATGCGCGCGGTCAGATTGAGATCGAACAGAAAATTCTGGCCGAGAGACTTTTTCGGCGTCAGACCATGGCGACGGATGACCTCGCGCAAGGGCGGCAGGTCGTCGATTTGTGCCATTATTTCGCGGGTACAAGCGCGGGTGCGGCCGTCGACAGGCGCGCCGCGAGCGTGAGCGCTGCCACCAGGCTCGATGGGTCAGCAGTGCCGGTTCCCGCTATATCGAATGCAGTACCGTGGTCAGGCGAGGTCCGCACGAATGGCAAACCAAGCGTCACGTTCACGGCGCGATCGAACGCCAGCGTTTTGATCGGGATCAGTGCCTGGTCATGATACATGCAGAGCGCAACGTCATAGGTCGCGCGCGCCCTCTCATGAAATAAAGAGTCGGCCGGAAGCGGCCCAATCGCGTCGATACCCTCCGCCTGTAGCCGCTTTACTGCGGGCGCTACGACGGCCCCGTCCTCTTCGCCAAGCGCTCCTTCCTCGCCGGCATGCGGGTTCAGCCCGGCGACTGCGATGCGAGGACGTGAAATGCCGAAACGCGCGGTGAGATCGCGAGCCACGATCCGTCCTGTCTCCACGACCAGGTCGGATGTGAGCCGCGCGACCACGTCCTTCAACGGCAAATGGATTGTCACCGGTACAACGGCAAGCTCCGGAGACCAAAGCATCATCACGGGTCGTGCGGGTTTGCCCGTCGCTTCCTGCACCAGCTTTGCGAGAAATTCGGTGTGGCCGGGCTCGGCAAAGCCCGAGCGGTAGAGCACATTCTTCGCAATCGGGTTGGTAACGACCGCGGCGGCGTTGCCTGCAAGTACATCCGCAACCGCGCGCCGGATAGAGGCTATTGCGGCCGGTGCGCTCGAAGCATCAGGTGCGCCGGGTGATGCAGTAATGGAGGCATCGAGAGCCACGATCGGCAAAGCACGTGCGAATGTTGTGGCCGCCTGCGCCGGAGTCACCAAGCTCAAAGTCACGTCAGCGCCGAGCACGCGGGCGCGTTGCCTGATGAATTCGGGATCTGCGATGAGATAGAAGGCTGGCAATCGGAGCTCGACGCGCCGTCGCCACAGCTGAATCGTCAAGTCGGGTCCAATGCCGGCCGGCTCGCCCAATGTCAAAGCCAGAGGGAGGGCAAGGGGCTCGCTCATTGTTTTATTTTGTATTCGATCATCGCCTGCTTGCGAACTTCATCCAGATATTTCTTGGATTCGGATTCAAAGCGCTTGGCAAAAATCTGTTCGCGCGTTTCGCGTTTGAGCGGGGACTCGTTTGTGCTCTCTTTCTTGGCGCAAACGGCGAACATCTGCAGTCCCTGGGCCGTCACCTCAGGCGAGGTCAAATGACCGATCGGGATATTGCCGAGCATGTCACGTAGCTGCGGTGTCAAGTCTGCGGAGTTTCGTGTGACCGGATCGCGCACCGCCACGTCGCGCAAGCTGCGCGCCATAGCAAGGCCTTCATTACAGGAGGCGAACCTGCCGCGCAGGTTTTCCGCCTCGCTGCGCTTGGCCGCAAGTACGCCATCGCTGGAACCGCGCGCCACAACAATTATCACCGGATAAAGCGTATACGTGTAACCGACCGCCGCAGCTTCGTTTTCATTGCGGTCCTTGAGTGCGCTGGCGATGTCGCTCTCACCGACCTGAAGTGAGGAATTATATTTGCCGCGGATCAGTTGCTGCCAGGTCAGCTCTGCCCGGATGCGTGCCTTGACCGCATTCGGAGAAATGCCGGCACGCTCGAGGACCTGAGCAAATTGAGCCGCCGTGATATGCTGGCGCGACGCCATGCCTTCGAATGCGTTGTTGACCTCGGCGTCCCCAACCTCAAGCCCATAGACCTTGGCGCGCGAGATTTTGAGCCGGTCGTCGATCAGGTCGTTGATGATTTGCTGGCGGGTTGGGGATTTGTGAGTCGAACTGGCCTCCAGTTTCGTACGCTGTTGAATATCAAACTCGGTGATCGGGGAGCCGTTGGCGACGACAACCACCTGGGCGCGGGCCATGACGGGCATGGCAAGCACCAAGGCGACAATGGCGCCGATCAGCCATCGGTTGCTTTCTACGCTTTTCACGCTTGTTCTCGCATTCCGATATCCGTTGTTTCCAGAAACGTGGCGACGTCAGTTTGAGGTCGGTCGCCCTACAGCCTGGCTCGCCGACGTGCCACCCAGCGTGCGCAGGCTTATCTGCAGCATGATTGTATGGTTGGCCTGAACGTTTCCGCTGTACGTATAATTTGTAATGTAATTCAAGCCCAATATGAGGCAATCGTCGACATAGCCCACTCCGACCCGGGTCTGGTCGAATTTTCCGGCATTGATGTCGTAGCGTGCGCCTCCGAGCAAGACCCAATTGGCGTCGAGCTTGACCTGTCCGGTGCCCAATATTCCTTGCTGGCGGTCGAGGATGCCCAAGGCCGGCTGGGCGGCATAGTCACCATACAGCAGGCTGCCGCTCCACCGGTCGAAGTTCGCACGCGCCTCAAGCTCGATACGCTGCGGGTTGAACGTGTCGTTGTCAAAACGGAAGCGGGACGTGAACATGTAGATGTTGTTTGGCTGGTACGACAGGCGCGCCACATAGTCGGATCTGGTCGTGTCGAGACCACTGTCGAGGCCGGTATTCGTGGTGCCGCCAAAGGCAAAGGAATTTTGTCCGAACAAGCTGTAGGACTGGCCGAACAATGCGTTGACGGACCCGGCCCGGTTGAACTGTGCGGTGTACTGCAGGCCGTAGTTGGCGCGGCCACCACCTTCGACGCGGTCCCAGCCGGAGAATTTGTCAACCCGGAATAGATTGCTGTCGTCAAACACCAGGCTTTGCGCGTCTTCGGTCGGCCAGCGTCCGATCTGTTGCTCATTTGGCCGCACGATCACCTGCGCAATTGGCTCGATCGTCTGCGTGCCCCATGATTGCACGTTGATGAACGGATAACGGTACTCCATGCCCACAGTTGGCATGGCGCGCACCAGATCACTGTCACCGGTAGACATGAAGTTGGCGACGGCCGGATCGTTCTTGATGTCAATCGCGCCCGCGTCTGCTCGCACCGACGCGAAGGGTGTGAAGACTTGGCCAAACTGATCCGTGATGCTTCGGCGCCACGTCATCTCGGCCGAGAACCGGCTGTAGGTTCCAGGAACGCCGCGCAACAGGCAGCTGCTGGTGTTTTTGATCGCCGGGTTGGCGGTTTGTGTGCAGGTGCCATTCAGCAGCGCGCTCTGGGTGATCGGATCGAAGTCGGCATCCTGGCGCGTGAGGCTCGTGAAGTTCACCCGATAGCCGAGTTCGCCACCGAGAATGGGGCGATCAAAGACATAGTTGTAATCGATCACCGGATGGATGACGGGAATCTGGCCTTGCGCGTCCGCGTCCGAGAAGCCGAAGTAGTAGATCGTGCGGGCATCGAAATAGCTACGGTTGCCTTTGCCGGAAATAAATAGCTGCGAGATAGCTTCACTGGCCGTGTTGACGAACGGATCCGTTATGCGGAATCGCGAAAGGCGGGGGTTGTAGTCTTGCAGGAATGTGCGGTCGGACAGCACCGTTCCGTCCCAACCCCACACCCAGTTGTTATTGATCGCGAACAGGCCTGTGCTTTCCAAGCTCCCGCGCCAATCGCGGAAGCCGGGTGTATATGTGCCGTCGCTGCGAACGAAGTAATCTTTGTCGAGCTGGTATATGCCGGCAGCGCGGATCGAGTAGGCGCCACTCATCAGGCGTTGCCGGAATTCACCTTCAAGCAGTGGTCCCTGCTTGGTGGTGATCATCGGCGCGAACGTGGCATCGTAGTCAGGCGCCAGTGCCCAGTAGTAGGGCACGTCGAGCGCGCCGCCGTAAACGGAGCTGGATGAGGCGACAGGCACCAGCATGCCGGTCTTGCGTTTGACAGTCGGATCGGGCGCAGAGAAATACGGCAGCCACGCAATCGGCTGACCAAAGAATTCGAGGCGGGCATCCTCGAAGTACATCATCTTCTCGCCTTGGTCGTGGATGATGCGCGCGGCCTTAACCTGCCAAAGCGGCGGTTTCTTCGGGTCGTCCTTGCACGGCGCACAGGCGGTATAGACGCCGTTGTGGAACACAGTGTAGTTGCCGCTCGTCCGTTCAGCGCGCGTCGCGGCCATGCGAGTCTGATCGGGCGCGTCCAGTCGGAGCGAGTCGACGAAGCCGTCGCGGTAATCGTCCGACAGATCCATAATTTCGCCGTAGGTCACTTTGCCGTCTTGTTCAGTGAGCCTGACGTTACCTTCGGCGTGCAGACGCTTCGTCTTCTGATCGTAAATGACGCGGTTGGCCTCAAGAGTGGAGTCGCCGTAATAGATTTGGACGTTGCCGACGGCGGCTACGCGGTTGTTGGCATAGTCGTAGTCGATCTCGTTCGCTTGAACGAGCATCTGCTTTTGCCCCGACTTTTCGCGCTCAAGAGCAATCTTGGATTTTTTCGGCGGTGGCGGCCGCGTTGGAAACGTCAAATCCTGTGCCGCCGCAGGGACAGACGCAATCAACCCGCCACAGGCCAGCAGGCCCAGGACAGCGGCAAATAGCACGACGCCACGGCGATACAGCCGCGGCCCTGATGGACGAGTGCTGATCAGCCCCGCCATCACCCGTCCTCCTGGTACAGCAACGCAATAAACCCCGTAACACCGCCGACAAGCACAGGCAGCCAAGCCGCTGCCACAGGGTGCATCAGCTCAGCCTTGCTCAAATCCTCGGTTACTTTCGACAAAACGTAAAGCAGAAACCCAGCCGCCACGCCACTTAAAACCATTTTTTGGACACCGCCAAAGCGGAAGAATCGTAAACTCACGGCGGCAGCAAGGAGAACCATGGCGGCCAATAGAAATGGCCGCGCCAAAAGCTTCTGCAGCTGCAATCTATAGCCTGCGGCAGCCAGACCGGCGTGCTCGGCGATCTGGATATACTGGGGAAGCTCCCAGAACGGCACAGTTTCCGGAGTGGCAAAGCTCTCGCGTACTTGCTCAGGCGTAAGACTGGTCTTGAGCCGATATTCTGATTGGATAGTGGGCAACACCCCCAGTGCATAGACGCGGGCGTCTCGCAGCCGCCATGCGCCGGGTTCCAGCACCGCGGCGCGCGCTTCAATGCGTTGTTTGAATCGGCCGTCGTTTTCGAACACGAATATTGAGACGCCGTTGAGATTGATACCCTGGTCGCGGCTGCTGACGGCGTTGATGATCGCCTGGCCTTCGTCGGTGCGCTGGCTTACCCAGAACGTTCCGCCGCTTTGCCTGAGTGCATTTGCGGTTTGCCCAAATAGCTCGGACTCAAAACGCTTGGAGCGTTCCTGCAGTATCGCCGACACCGGATTGTAGATGGTGGTCGCTACGATACCCAGCACAAACGCCACGCCGAGGGCTGGCGTAACGAACTGCCACGCTGACAGGCCAGCGGACCGGGCAATCACAAGCTCGAGACGCCGTGACAGATTGAGATAGCAGGACATCGCGCCGATCAGCACACAGAACGGCATAATGCGCTCCACCACCTGCGGCACCCGGTAAAAGGATGTTTTTGCAACCAGCACGGCCGACACATTCGGGATGTCGCCGGCGCGGCGCATCATCTCGATGTAATCAATCAGCGTAACGAGAGCGAATATTCCCGCGAACACCACCAGGACCGAGTTCAGGAAACGCAGTCCGAAATATCGTGACAATGTTCCAACGAGTATTGGCATGCGGTCACATCAGGGTGTGGCGAAACGCCGGCTGAGGCGCTCGGTCAGCGCCGCCAGCCAGTCGGTGATGAAAGCGGGCGGCTCCAAAATCAGCCCGCGGCGAATGACGTAGAATCCAAGGCCGAAGGCAACGGCCAAAGCCAGATATTGCAGCGATAACATCCAGGGAACGGCGGCGCCGAATACGGTCGAAGCAAAACCGATCAGGCGCAGCAAAGCGACGCCGCCAATGGCTCCAAGCATCGATAGCGTGCGGCTTTGACGCGTCGTGCGTGGAGCACCAAGATAGGCATAGGCGATCACGACAAACGCCACTGGATAGAATGGTGCCATAAGGCGGTCGTGAAGTTCGGCGCGGAACTGGTCGGGCTGCTCGATGTAGAACTGATCCTTCGGATCGGGGAATAGCAGCTGCCAGAGATAACGCTCGCGAATCGAATATTTCACCGCCTGCGCGCCGCCTGCGAACTGGGACAGATCAAACGCGTAGCGGTCAAAAACGACCATGGCCGGATCACGCTGGCCCGCTTCGTGCCGCTGCACGATACCTTTTTGCAGGACCAAATACGTGCCGCTGCTGTTATCAAGCAGTTCGCCGACCTCTGACAGAACGGTGATGCGTTCGTTCGGATTGCGCCGATCATCAAGGAATATCCCGGCAAGCTGTCCGTTTGGACGCCGCTCGCGAATGTGGATGGTGACGCCGCTTTCGAGCGCCGTGAAGCGGCCCGGCTGCACGATGTTGCTCACCACGTTGGCGCGCACCTCCGTCAGCCAGTCACGCAACATGCGCAAACCTTTGGGCGCAAAATAGGCGCTGATTGCAGTGACCAAGATCGACACGACGATTGCCGCCGCCATAAAGGCGCGAAACAAAATCCACGGCGACATGCCGGCGGCATTCATCACGATGATTTCGGAATCGTTGGACATCTTGTTGAGCACGTGCGCGACGGCAATCAGCAGCGCGATCGGCGCGATCACAAGAACAAGCAGCGGTATGATCAGACCCGTGAGCCCGATGAAGACCAGAATCGTTTGGCCTTGACTGGTCATGATGTCGATGTCGCGCAGTGCCTGCGTGACCCAGATCACGGCGGTCAGGCTGACCAGCACGAGCAGGAACGCACCCAGCGTGGTGCGGAAAATATATCGGCTGATCGACCCCATTCGCGGCATCGTCCCCTGATCCGGCATAGACCGGACCCCGCGTTCGGCTCCCCACCGGACGCGAAGCGCTTCCAGATTAAAACTCAACCCCCGTCAGACCTACCTTTGATCGCGCCACAAAATGGCCGGGCAAAGGCAAAGCCGTTGAACATGCACAACAAAATGTAAATGCGGGGATTCTGGGCAACAGCGCCATAGGCTGCCAGCTGGCCCCTTGAATACCGTCGAAATACGCGGATCGAGAGCAAATCCCCGGTGTTCTTTGGAAAAGAGGCCGGAATCCGCCTTATTGGGGCTTTGCAGGGGCTGTATGGCCGGGCCATATGGCTTTCTGGCCCGGTTGCCAGGGGAAAAAGGACTTTTGATCGATGACCGACGCCTTCAAAGTTGGCTTTGGACCTTTCACGGCCCCCTCAAAGGGCGTTGTCGTTGTCTTCTGCGACGAGGGATTGAAGTTCGGTCCCGCCACCCGCCGGGTCTTGGGGACGGCGGTGGTCGACCAGGTCACGCGGGTCGCTAAGGCCGAGCGCTTTAACGGCAAGAAAAACTCGACGTTGGAACTCATCGTCCCGGCAGGCCTCAAGGCTGAGCGCCTCATCGTGATCGGTCTGGGCAAGACGGTCGACCTCAAGTCGAAGGATTTTATCAGGCTCGGAGGTCTCGCAGCGGGCAAGCTGCCGACCTCCGCTAGCGAAGTCGCTGTTTTCGCAGAGCTGCCTGGCGGCGCCATGAAATCCGAGCAAGCTGCCGATCTCGCGCAAGGTTCGCGTCTGCGCGCATACACATTCGACCGCTACAAAACCAGACGCAAGGACGACGAGAGACTGCCGGCGGCGCGCCGCATGATGATCGCCGTCGAGGATGTTGCGGCCGCGCGCAAGGCCTATGAACCGCGATCAGCGATTTCCGACGGTGTGCTGTTGGCGCGCGATCTCGTCAATGAGCCCGCCAATGTGCTCTACCCGGAGGAATTCGCACGCCGCGCGAGCGCACTGAAGAAGCTCCGCGTTGCAGTCGAAATTCTCGACATCAAGGCAATGAAAAAACTCGGTATGAATGCATTGCTCGGCGTCGGGCAAGGGTCCGCGCGCGAAAGCCGTGTGGTGGTGATGCGGTGGAACGGCGGCAGGGCAGGCGAAGCACCGGTTGCCTTTATCGGCAAAGGTGTCTGTTTCGACACTGGCGGAATTTCGATCAAGCCTGCCGCGAGCATGGAAGACATGAAGGGCGACATGGCGGGCGCCGCTTGCGTGGTCGGCCTGATGCATGTTCTGGCCGCGCGCAAGGCACGTGTTAACGTGGTGGGCCTCATCGGTCTTGTCGAAAACATGCCGGACGGGCACGCGCAGCGACCGGGCGATATCGTCAAATCAATGTCCGGCCAGACCATTGAAATCATCAATACGGACGCGGAAGGCCGCCTCGTGCTTGCAGACGTCATCTGGTACGCGGCCCAGCGATTCAAGCCGAAATTCATGGTGGATCTGGCGACGCTCACCGGCGCCATCATCGTCGCGCTCGGTCAGGAGTATGCGGGTATGTTTTCGAACAACGACCAACTCGCAGAGCGTCTGACCGGGGCCGGGCTTGAAACAGGTGAGTTGGTCTGGCGCATGCCGCTCGCACCGGAGTACGACAAGATGATCGACTCCAAATTTGCCGACATGAAAAATACGGGCGGCAGTCGTTGGGGTGGGGCAATCACGGCTGCCCAGTTCATCAAGCGTTTTGTTGATGACAAAATGCCGTGGGCGCATCTCGATATCGCAGGTACCGGATTTGACTCGCGTCAAACCGACATCAACAAAAGCTGGGGATCCGGGTGGGGTGTGCGGCTCCTGGATCGTCTGGTGAAGGACCACTACGAGAAATAGCGCGGCGACACGCGATGACCGAGATACTTTTCTACCATATGCAGGGCCAGAAGCTCGAAGGCGTGTTGCCAGCGCTGCTGGAAAAGTCGCTCGAACGTGGCTGGAAGGTCGTTGTGCAGGGATCGTCGGAAGAGCACATCGAGGCTCTCGATGCGCATTTGTGGACGTACCGGGATGACGGATTTCTGCCCCACGGCACCTGGCGCGAGCCCGAGGCGGCTCAGCAGCCGGTGCTTTTCACGCTCAGCGAAAGCAACCCTAACGGCGCCACCGTTCGTTTTCTCATCGACGGTGCGCCGATGCCGGCCGACCCTCAAAACTACCAGCGCATCGTCCTTTTGTTCGATGGCAACGATGAGGAGGCGGTGACCGCCGCGCGCGCTCACTGGTCGGCGGCCAAAGAGAAGGGGCTAGAAGCAACTTATTGGCAGGCGGACGAGCAGGGACGGTGGGCGAAAAAGGCGTAGCGCAACGGGCTACGCGCATCCACGGGACTACTAGGCCATTGAACCACCGGCCAATGGCCGACCTTGAATAAGATAATCCGTTGAACGAGCGGGGCTTGCCGCCCGCCATTGTGATGACGCAAAATACGTCTTAAGGGACAAACAAATAATCCGCAGGATCAACCGCCTTGTCGCGTCACTTGGCCCATTTCCGTATTGCGCTTGCTTGCGCCACTGCGCTTGCCGTGTGCGGCTGCAAGAATTCGGCAGAGATCCTGCAGGATCAAAACGACGGCGGCTGGTTTTCGAAGCCGGCCGCCATGTTCGCAAAACCTGATTGGGCAAGGCCAGTGACCTCCGGGGTCAATCTTGGTCCGCAAGGCCCGGTCGGGGCTGAAGACATGGTGAGCGCCGACGGGCGCTGCGCGGTTCCTGCCGCGGCAACGGCACAAGCAGCGGAACCATCGCCGGCGACGACCGAGCCCGCGCCGTCTGCAGATCACGCGGTCGGTACGGTTGCTGGCTCGCAGACGCCCGCTGCCGTCCCTGCAGCGGCTGCTCCCAATTCAGGCCTGCAAAGATTGGAGCCGGCAGCCGGGCCGCCACCAGTGGCCGGCGGCATTGCTCTCGGCATGACCGAGTGCCAGGCCGTCCAGCGCGCAGGCACACCGAATAACGTTGCCATCAGCGCCGATCAGAAGGGAGAGCGCAAGGTTGTGATCACTTATCTGAGCGGACCGTGGCCTGGTATTTACACTTTTGCCGGCGGCCGTCTGAGCGTCGTGGAGCGCGCGCCGGAGCAGCCGAAACCGGCCGCACCGAAAAAGACTCCCAAGAAGAAAACGCCGCCAAAGACCGCCAGCCAGGAATTTAAGCGCAACTCCGTGCAGTAGTTTGACCGGATCGGTGTCGGCCGATTGCTCAGGTCGTTTCGAGCGCGGCGCTGGCAGCAAGCCATTCCTCTTCCGCCCTGGCGATGGCCGCGACGACATTGGCGCGCGTCTTGGAAAGCTCTGCAGCGCGTGCCGGATCGCGCGCAAACAATCCGCCGTCGGCAAGTGTGATATCAAGCTTGTTGAGCTGGCGGGTGAGCTGGGCGAGCCTGACCTCAGCCTCCGATACCCGCTTGCGTAACGGCGCGGTCTCTGCGCGCCATGCGGCGGCGGCCCGGCGCGCGGTGGCCGGATCGGGCCGCGCCGCGGGTTTAATCGCGGCCGCATCATCAGCTCCGGAATTGTCGAGCACGCGCCGCCGGTAGTCGTCGAGATCGCCGTCGAACGGTTTCACCGATCCGCCCTGCACCAGCCAAAGCCGGTCGGCGCAGGCTTCCAACAGATAGCGGTCGTGCGACACCAGGATAACCGCTCCCGGAAAATCGTTGATCGCCTCCATCAGTGCAGCTCGGCTGTCGATGTCGAGATGGTTGGTCGGCTCGTCCAGAATGATCAGGTGCGGCGCACTAAACGTTGCCAAGCCCAGCAGCAGCCGCGCCTTCTCACCGCCGGATAATCTCTCCACCTTGGTATTGCCGGCGAGGCCGGAAAACCCGATGGCGCCCACGCGCGCGCGTACTTTCGCTTCCGGCGCGTCCGGCATCAGGCGGCGCACATGATCGTAGGGGCTGGCCTGGGGCTCAAGCTCGTCGAGCTGGTGCTGGGCGAAATAGGCGACCTTGAGGTTCGACGCGCGCGTGATCGTGCCGTGCTCGGACGGCAGCCTGCCGGCGAGCAGCTTGACCAAGGTGGACTTGCCATTGCCGTTGGCGCCGAGCAAAGCGATGCGGTCGTCATTGTCGATGCGCAAGTTGAGGCCGGACAGGACCGGATGCCCGGGCTCATAGCCGACATCGACGCCGTCGGTGGCGATGATCGGCGGCGACAACAGCTTGTCCGGCGCGGGAATATGAATTGGTCGCACCTCCTCGGTCACCAGCGAGGCGATGGGTTCCAACTTGGCAAGCATCTTCAGCCGCGATTGCGCCTGCCGTGCCTTGCTCGCCTTGGCGCGGAAGCGGTCGACGAAGGCCTGGATGTGTTTTCGCTCCGCCTCCTGCTTCTTGATCATCTTTTGGTCGAGCACCAGGCGCTCGCGCCGCTGCCGCTCGAACGCCGAATAACCACCGCGATAGAACACGAGTTTGCGCCCTTCCAGCGACAGAATGTGGCCGACCGCGGTGTCGAGCAGATCGCGGTCGTGACTGATAACGATCAGGGTCGCCGAATAGTGTGCCAGGTGATCCTGCAGCCAGAGCGTGCCTTCGAGGTCGAGATAGTTGGTCGGTTCGTCGAGCAGGAGCAGGTCCGGCTTGGCAAACAAGGTCGCAGCGAGTGCCACGCGCATGCGCCAGCCACCGGAAAATTCCGCGCAAGGACGCTGTTGATCCGCGGTAGAGAAACCCAGTCCGGACAGGATCGAAGCCGCGCGGGCAGGCGCCGAATGCGCGTTGATATCGGAGAGTCTTGTCTGGATTTCGGCAATACGGTGCGGATCGCGCGCGATTTCGGCCTCTTCCATCAAACGTGTGCGCTCGCTGTCAGCCTGCAGCACGACCTCGATCAGGCTTTCGGGGCCATTTGGCGCTTCTTGCGCCAGCCGGCCAATGCGCCAGCGCGGCGAAATCTTGACCGAGCCGTGCTCGGGGGAAATATCGCCTGCGATTACGCCGAACAACGTCGTCTTGCCGGTGCCGTTGCGGCCGACCAGTCCGACGCGCGCGCCGGTCGGGATGCGCGCGGACGCGCTTTCCAGCAGTGGGCGGCCGGCAATGCGGACAGTCAATTCGTCGATCACAAGCATGGCCTGCGCCTTTTGGCCGAGGGGGCAACGCGAAGCAACCCCTGGCTGCGACTTAGTTGACCTTGCGCAATACGACTTGGCCGGTTTCGCGCTGATAGATGATCAGATCGAAGCTCGGCGTGCGCTCTTTGCCGATGATGGCGCTCAGCAACGCATGGGCCTGGCCGCGGTGATGCGTCTGATGATTGAAAAAATGATCAAGCGCCGGGGCAAGCACTTGTTCTATGTCCTGCGGGTTGACGACGGTACGGAAGCGGATCGTTTTAACGAGATCGTCCTCGCTCAATGTGCCGACGTAGTGGCGAATGCGTTCATCTTCGGCGCGCCGGGCGGCCCGCAGCTGCATGAAATCATCGTAGAGGATCGCATCGAGACCGGGCGGGACAGCACCCTGGGCGGTGAAGCGGCGCATCCAGATGCGATCGCCGACCAGGAGATGGTTGAGGGTGCCGTGCAGCGATTTGAAGAAGGCCCCCCGATCGGCGCGATAGTCCGCATCCGTGACCTGGGCCGCGGCGTCATAGAGCCGTTCGTTGCACCAGGCATTGTAACCGGCAAACATATGGTAACGGGCCAGCATGCTGCGCTCCTGCAATAAAATCCGTGCCTGAAGCGACCGATCTTGCCGCCTGGAAGGCTCGCCGGTATAAGCCGCGCGGCACAAGTTCTACAAGGAAACTTCGTAACTCGTCGATTATTCTCCAGTGAAGGAAGATCCGATGGCGGTTGAGCGCACTTTTTCGATCCTCAAACCCGACGCGACCGGGCGCAATCTGACCGGCGCCATCAATTCGATCATCGAGAAAGCAGGCCTGCGTATCGTTGCGCAGAAGCGCGTGCGCATTTCCCGCGAAGAGGCGGAGAAATTCTATGCCGTGCACCGCGAGCGTCCGTTCTTTCGTGAGCTTGTCGACTTTATGATATCCGGACCCGTCGTGGTGCAGGTGCTGGAAGGAGACAATGCAATCGCGAAATACCGTGAGGTCATGGGTGCCACCGACCCTGCCAAGGCCGCCGCGGGAACTATTCGCAAGACGCACGCAAAATCGATCGGCGAAAATTCGGTCCATGGGTCCGACGCGCCTGACACCGCGGAGCGGGAAATTGCCCAATTTTTCTCGCAAAACGAGGTGGTCGGATAGCGCCCAAAGGACGGCATTGCGCCGCGCTTTGGCTACTGGTACCTCCCTCTTGGCCCTGTAGACTAGTAACGAACCGACCGCTTCGCCGCGGGCCGGTGAAGCCGAAGAGCAACTTGGGGAACGGACTGTGGACGCTCTGGTATCCGAAATGATGCGCCCGGCATTCTGGTTGGCCGCGCTGCAAATCATGGGGATCAATATTCTTCTTTCCGGTGACAATGCGGTTGTCATCGCACTTGCTGTCCGTGCGCTTCCGCCCAAGGAACGTTTTTGGGGAATGGTTCTTGGTGCGGGCGCTGCGGCAGTTTTGCTGATCGTGTTTACCGGGATCGTCGCGACTTTGATGAAGTTGCCCTACCTTAAACTCGCGGGGGGGCTGGCGCTGTTCTGGGTTGCCATCAAGCTCGTCTCGCCTCAGGCACATGATGCCGAGGACACGCCCGAAGCGGTTGAAGATCTGTGGCGCGCAGTTCGCGTCGTCGTCGTCGCCAATATCGTGATGAGTCTCGACAACGTGATTGCCGTGGCGGCGGCAGCCAAGGGCAACTATGTCCTGCTCGGGCTCGGTCTTGCCGTCAGCATTCCCGTCGTCATTGCGGGCAGCGCTTTATTCCTGGCGATCATCGAGCGCTTCCCGGTCGTGGTGTGGGGCGGGGGAGCGCTACTTGGCTGGATCGCGGGCGGACTGCTGCCGGAAGATCCCATCATTGCCGAACATTTTTCGGAAGCAACAGCAGACACGCTGGAAATTGTCTGCGGGATCGCGGGCGCGATCATCGTCGTTCTGGTCGGCTTGTATCTGGTAAAATCGAGGCGTATGCGGGAAGAGGCAGCATAGGCCGCCACTCCAGTCCGGGATAACGAGATGAACAGAGCGGTGCGGAGCGTCGGTTCGGCGGTTCGCATCGGGGCAACCGCTTGCCCGCATGATTGCCCGTCAACCTGTGCGCTCGAAGTCGAGCTTCTCGACGAGCGGACCATCGGGCGCATTCACGGCGCGAAGGATAACGACTACACCGCGGGTGTGATCTGCGCGAAAGTTGCGCGCTATGCCGAACGTGAGCATCACGCGCGGCGGCTATTGCATCCATTACGTCGCACGGGCGCCAAAGGCTCCGGCCAATACGAACGTATATCCTGGGATGATGCGCTCGATCTGGTAGCCGAAAAATTTCTTCAGACCGAGCAGCGCTACGGAGCCGAAAGTGTCTGGCCGTATTATTACGCCGGCACCATGGGGCTGGTGATGCGCGACGGCATCAATCGCTTGCGCCACGTCAAGAAGTATTCCGGCTTTCATTCAACGATCTGCGTCAACCCGGCCTATGCAGGCTTTGCGGCCGGGGTGGGGCGCATAGCGGGCGTCGATCCGCGCGAAATGGCGAAATCCGATCTTGTGGTGATCTGGGGCACCAACGCGGCGAATACGCAGGTCAATGTCATGACCCACGCCGTGAGGGCGCGCAAGGAACGTGGTGCCAAGATTGCAGCGGTCGACATCTACATGAATGAGACGATGGAGCACGCAGATCTACCGGTGCTCGTAAAACCGGGGACCGACGGCGCGCTCGCTTGCGCGGTCATGCATTGCCTTTTCCGCGACGGCATGGCCGATTGGAACTATCTTGAAAAATATACCGATGTTCCACGTGAGCTTGAGACGCATCTGCGCACGCGCGATCCTGCCTGGGCCTCAGCCATAACCGGAGCGACCATCGAGACAATCGAGGCGTTCGCGCGGCTCATCGGCGAGCACAAGCGCGCCTTCTTCCGGCTCGGCTATGGTTTTTCGCGCTCACGCAACGGCGCCGCTAACATGCACGCCGCTAGCTGTATCCCGGCGGTGACGGGTGCCTGGCAACACGAAGGCGGCGGCGCGTTTCACATCAGTGCCGACATTTTCCGCCTCGACAAGACGTTCATTGAGGGGCTCGACGTTTGGGATCGCGCTGTACGGATGCTCGATCAGTCTCGCATCGGTGCAATCTTGACAGGCGAGCGCGAAGTCTTGCAAGGCGGTGGCCCCGTTCGCGCGCTCATCATTCAAAACACCAATCCGGTGTCGGTGGCGCCCGACCAGAACAAGGTCAAGCAGGGATTCGCACGGGACGATCTGTTCGTCTGTGTCCATGAGCAATTCATGACCGAGACGGCGCTCATGGCGGACGTGGTGCTGCCGGCGACCACCTTCCTTGAACACGATGATATCTACCGCGGCGGTGGCCATCAGTATCTCATCCATGGCCCCAAGCTGGTCGAGCCGCCGGGCGAATGCCGCAACAATCATGAGGTGATCTGCGCGCTGGCCAAGCGCGTCGGGGCCGAACATCGCGGGTTCGAAATGAGCCCGCGCGAATTGATCGACCAGATGCTGCAGGTCTCGAAACGGGGCACGCTCGCAGAGCTTGAGGCCAATCGATGGCTCGACTGCCAGCCGCCATTCCGGCAATCGCATTACCTGGACGGATTTCCGTGGCCGGACGGGAGGTTCCGATTCAAACCGGATTGGGACAATGTCCCATTCCGCAGTCCTTGCAAGAGCGGGCCGATCGCGGAAATGCCGCCGCTACCGGATCACTGGACTTCGATCGAACGTCCGGATGAAGAGCATCCGTTCCGGCTTGCGACCTCGCCGGCGCGGGGCTTTCTTAACTCGACCTTCAACGAAACCCCGACCTCACTCGCCCAAGAGCAGCGGCCGACTGTGATGATCCATCCGGATGACGCGCGGACCCACGAAATTACAGACGGCGACTACGTGGTGCTCGGAAACAAAAGGGGTGAGGTCCGCTTGCACGCAAAACTTTTCCCCGGCGTGCGTCACGGCGTGCTGATTGCGGAATCAATCTGGCCGAACTCGGCCTTTGCCGATGGCTGCGGTATCAATACGCTCACAGGCGCCGACCCGATTGCGCCCTATGGCGGCGCCGCTTTCCACGACAACAAGGTCTGGATACGACGAGCGCGCGCGGATTGAAACCGCGCGCGCCTTGTTGAGTGCCGGCAGTTTATAGCTCCTTGCCGATCATCCGATCGACCGAGTATGGGCCGCCGCCCCGGATTGCGATTGCAAACAAGACAACTCCGAGCAGGAGGACATATTCGAATCCGCCCTGACCCACCGCGAAGCCCTTGCTCATGTGGACGACAAGGAATGCGATGCCCATTTCGATCGCGAGCGCGGCCGCAAAAAACCGCGTGAACAATCCGACGATGATGCAGATGGCACCGATTGTCTCAAGAAACATGGCCGCGCCGGCGAAGGCGCCGCCGGGGACAAGATTATTTTTCGTCATCATTCCGGTGACGCCAGTGAGACCTGGACCCGTCACCTTGGCCCACCCGTGCATGAATAGGATGTAGCCAGTAATCACACGGACCAGCGTGTAGGCGATCTCCCTCCACGACACATAAAAATCTGCAAGGCCCGGAAAAACCAGTTTCGTCTCCCCTTTACCGTTCATGGCGTCGTCTCCCCATTTTGTTTATCGCGCCGCTTGCTGTGGCGGCACCATGCATGCAGCACCGAAGGACTATAACACCGAACCACGCGAAGGTATTCAATGGCCTGTGCAGTGCAGCGCGGAATACCTAGGTGGGGTCGGACATCAGACTTTCCGAATCGGGCACCGGAAGACCATCGATCAGGCAACGTCCATCCACAACTTTCACACGGCCTTCCGCTACGAGTTTGAGCGAGAGAGGGTAGATACGGTGTTCGGTCTTGAGCACACGAGCGGCGAGGGCTTCCTCGCTGTCGCCAGGGTGCACACTGACCGCGCCCTGCAGGATGATGGGCCCGGAATCCATTTCCGGGACCACGAAATGCACGGTGGCGCCGTGGCGTTCGACTCCGGATTCAAGCGCGCGCTTGTGAGTATCGAGACCCTTGAACGCCGGCAGCAGGGCAGGGTGGATGTTGATGATGCGCCACTGCCAGTTTTTGATGAAAGCGGCAGTGAGCAACCGCATGAACCCAGCCAAACACACAAGATCGATGTGCTGCTTTTCAAGTGTTGCCTGCAGCGCGCGTTCAAACGCGGCGCGATCCTTTCCGAAAGTCGTGTGGTCGACAATCTCGGTGGCAATGCCGGAGGCATGCGCGATCAAAAGGCCGCCGGCATCCGGCCGATTGGAAACAACCTGGACGATCTCGGCCGGATAGTTCTTGTCTTTTGCAGCCTCGATCAGAGCCGCCATGTTGGAGCCGCGTCCGGAGATGAGCACGGCGACCCGTTTGCGACTCATGCTTCACCCGAGATTGAGTTTGCCGTCATAAGCGACACTTGTGTCGCCGCTCGCGCTGATGATGTCGCCGAGCATCACCACAGTCTCGCCGGCGCGCGTAAAAGCTTTAACGACTGCCTCCGCTTTCTCCGGTGAAGCGACAACGATCATTCCGATGCCGCAATTGAAGGTGCGCAACATTTCACTTTCCGCTATGCTGCCTTCGCTCGCGAGCCACTGAAATACAGCTGGAACCGCTACACGTGCGAGGTCGATGCGAGCGCCGAGCCCCTTGGGAAGAATCCGCGGGATGTTGTCGGGAAATCCACCACCGGTGATATGCGCGAGACCTTTCACTGCGTTGGTTTCCCGGATCGCTGCAAGACACGCCTTAACATAAATCCGCGTGGGGATGAGGATGGCTTCGCCGAGACTTTGCTTGGGCATGAACGGCGCCGGTGCCGTCCATGGTAGTCCGGTTTTTTCGATCACCTTGCGCACGAGTGAATAACCATTGGAATGCACCCCGGATGACGACAGGCCGAGGATAACGTCTCCTTCGACAATGTCGGCTCGCGGGAGTAGAGCATCGCGCTCAACCGCGCCGACCGCGAAGCCGGCGAGGTCGTAATCGTCGCCCTGGTACACGCCCGGCATTTCGGCGGTCTCTCCACCGATCAGCGCGCAGCCGGACTCGCGGCAGCCGACACTAATGCCGGCGACCACCGCCGCGCCGATCTCTGGTTCCAGCCTGCCGCAGGCGTAGTAGTCGAGGAAGAAGAGGGGTTCGGCGCCCTGGACCACCAAATCGTTCACGCTCATTGCCACCAGGTCGATGCCGATTGTGTCGTGACGGCCGGTTTCGATGGCGACTTTAAGCTTGGTGCCGACACCGTCGGTTGCCGCAACGAGTACCGGGTCGCGATAGCCTACTCGCTTGAGGTCAAATATCCCGCCAAATCCGCCAATTTCGGCGTCTGCGCCGGGGCGGGCCGTTGCGCGGACAAGCGGCTTTATTAACTCCACCATCCGGTTGCCGGCATCGATATCAACACCGGCTTGCGCGTAAGTGAGACCGCGCCGCTTTTCTGTCATGATGGACCTCGTTAGCGCCGGGGTCCTACGTTGGAATCGCAAGTCGCGCAATGGTCAGAGCGTCGTTATACTCCGCAGATGGAGTTAGCGTGTTTCCGGCGCTTGAGGCCGGACCGCTGCCGCGAGCCGGGATTGCCTTGAGTATTCCAAATCTCATTACGCTGGGGCGCATTCTGCTGGTGCCGATCGTCGTCTGGGCGATCGCCTCCGGTGAGCAGTACATCTGGATCGCCTTCATGTTGTTCCTGGCCGCCGGCGTCAGCGACGCTGTCGACGGCTACCTCGCCAAACGGTTCCAAATGACCACCGAGCTGGGCGCCTACCTTGACCCGCTTGCCGATAAGACACTGATCGTTTCGATCTACATCACTTTGGGCATCAAGGGCCTGATTCCCGGCTGGCTCGTTATATTGGTGGTGTCGCGCGACATCATGATTGTCGGCGCGGTGATGCTGTCCTGGCTGGTTGGTGCGCCCGTCAAGGTGAAGCCGCTGCTCGTATCAAAGCTGAACACCGTAGCGCAGATCGTGTTTGCCTGCGTGGTGCTCGGTACCGTCGGCTTCGGCTATGCATTGCCGACGCTCACCTGGGTGCTCATGGGATTAGTGGCCATTTTGACGCTCCTTTCAGTCGCGGCCTATGTGGCCGAGTGGGTGCGTCACATAAATTCTACGGCTGCAAAACCGTGAACCGGAGAAGCATACCGCGCTCGCACCGTAGCTTCGTCATGGAGAGTGGCGTGTTCCAGCGCCAGCTCATTTTCTGGTTGGCGGCGCTGGTGTTGTTCGTGCTGGGGCTGTGGCTGCTCAGTGAAATATTGCTGCCGTTTGTTGCGGGTCTTGCAATTGCGTATTTGCTCACGCCTCTCACCGACCGGCTTGAGCGTCTGGGCGTCAATCGGCTGGCGGCAGCGCTGCTGATCATAACCGTCGTGGTGCTTGCGCTGATATATCTCATTCTTCTGGTAGCGCCCATTCTCGGCAGTCAATTGTCGTCATTCATCGAAAGCGTGCCCGGCTACGTGACTACGTTGCAGGCACTATTGAGCGATCCGAGCCGACCTTGGGTCCAAAGGCTGCTTGGTGCCGGTTTCAATGCCGATAAGCCGATTGGTGATTTGGTGACGCAAGGCGTTGGCTGGCTCACCACATTTTTGCATTCGTTGTGGTCGGGCGGACGCGCGCTTGTCTCTGTGTTCTCGCTTGTCGTCGTTACGCCGGTAGTTGCGTTTTATCTGATCTACGACTGGCACCGCATGATTCGTACTGTTGATGGGTGGATCCCCCTGCACCAGCGCGACACTGTGCGGGGCTTGGCGCGCGAGGTCGACGCGGCGATTTCCGGCTTTCTGCACGGTCAGACTGCCGTGTGCTTGATCCTCGGCTCGTTCTATGCCGTCGCGCTGACGCTGACGGGTCTTAATTTCGGCCTGTTGATCGGATTGATTTCCGGGCTGATCACTTTCATTCCCTACGTCGGCTCGATGACCGGTCTGATTCTGTCGCTGGCCGTTGCGGTAGCGCAGTTCTGGCCAAACTACGGATCGATCCTGATGGTCCTCGGGGTATTCCTGGTCGGCCAGTTTGTCGAAGGAAATGTCCTGTCGCCAAAGCTGGTGGGTGAGAGTGTTGGGCTGCACCCGGTCTGGCTGATTTTCGCACTCCTCGCCTTCGGTTATCTGTTCGGCTTTGTCGGGCTTTTGGTTGCCGTACCGCTCGCTGCTACAATAGGTGTCTTGTCGCGCTTTGCATTGCGTCGCTACCTTCAAAGCTCGTTCTACACCGGTGAGAAATCGGATTGACGGCATGAGTGGTTCGTTCGCCCCGCGGCAACTCGCGCTTGCGCTCGATCATTCCGTCAGCTTTGCGCGGGACGATTTTCTGAGTGGCCCATCAAACACTGCTGCACTCACCCTGATCGAGCGGTGGCCGGACTGGCCGAGCCGAATTGTTGCTCTTATCGGCCCGGAGGGTTCGGGCAAGAGCCATCTTGCGTCGATCTGGGCAGAAGCGGCAGGGGCACGCGTGCTGTCGGCGAATTTGCTGTCCATCGCCGATGTCCCCGCATCGCTCGCGACAGGCGCTCTGGTCGTTGAAGATCTGGAAGCCGCCGATCTCGACGAGCAGGCGCTTTTTCACCTGATCAATCTGGCGCGCGAAGAGGGAGCATACGTACTTCTCACGGGACGTTTGGCGGTAGCAGGTTTTCCAATCACTATTCGCGATCTTGCGTCGCGATTGCGAGCGGTGCCGGCGATCATGCTCACGCCACCCGATGATGCGCTTTTACGTTCACTCCTGGTCAAACTTGCTGCAGATCGCCAGCTCGCACTTGACGAGCCTTTGGTGAACTATCTTGTTCACCGCATCGAGCGTTCGTTCGCGGCCGCGCACGCGGCCGTGCAAAGACTCGACCAGGAATCGATGCGCCAGCACCGCCCGGTGACGCGAGCCCTCGCTGCCGAGCTGTTTCGCACTCGTTAACGGAGATGCGCCAGACTTGACGGGATGGTCCGCCAGGGCGCGAACTGTCATCCAGCGGCCACGATTTTCGGCTAGGGCTCTTGATATTCAGGCTATTTTCAGATGGCAGATCGAGCGCAAGCTTCTGGTTCTATTGATGAAATCGACCCGGCCGTCAGCCGCGTTGATCCCGCTCCGGCATCGTCGCCTGCCGAGACCGCCCCTCTGCGATCAGCTCCGGAACGCTTCATCAACCGCGAACTGTCGTGGCTCCACTTTAATCGGCGCGTATTGGAGGAGGCGGCCAACGAGCATCAGCCACTGCTCGAACGCGTGCGCTTCCTGTCGATTTCTGCGAACAATCTAGACGAATTTTTTATGGTGCGAGTCGCCGGCCTCAAAGGTCAGCTGCGCGAAGGCATACTTACACAGAGTCCGGATGGTCTCACTCCATCCGAGCAACTGACGCGCATTGGAGAAGCCGTCTCCCAGTTGGCGCGCGATCAGCAGAAACGCTGGCTCGAATTACGCCCCGCGCTCGCATCGGCCAACGTGGTCCTGGTGGAAGGTGGTGACCTTAAGAAGACGGAGCGGACCTGGCTGGAAGAGCACTTCCTCACGCACGTTTTTCCCTTGCTGACGCCGCTCGCGATTGATCCTGCACACCCGTTTCCCTTCATTCCAAATCTGGCTTTCTCGATCGCATTGCAGCTCGCACGGGTCAAAGACGGCAAGGCGATGAACGCTCTCATACGCATGCCGCAGAAAATCGAACGGTTCATCAGGCTCCCAAGCGGCGGAGATCACGGTATCCGGCTGATCACGCTGGAGGAAGCGACCGTATTGTTCATCACGCGGCTATTTCCAGGATACACGGTCAAGGGACAAGGAGCCTTTCGCGCAATCCGCGACTCCGAAGTGGAAATCGAGGAAGAGGCCGAAGATCTGGTGCGTCTATACGAGACCGCGCTCAAGCAACGGCGCCGCGGATCGGTGATCCGGCTCGAACTCAGTGCATCGATGCCTGGCGAATTGTGCAGCTTCGTCCAACGCGCTCTCGCGGTTGCAGATGACGAGGTGTTCAGGGTTGACGGCGTTCTTGCGCTCAACGATCTCAATCAGCTTACGAAGCTTGACCGGCCTGATCTCGAATTCGTGCCCTACAATCCGCGCTATCCCGAACGCATACGCGATCACGGTGGTGACTGCTTTGCCGCCATTCGTCAGAAAGATCTCGTTGTCCACCATCCTTACGAATCGTTCGACGTGGTTGTGCAGTTCCTGCAACAGGCTGCGCGCGATCCCAATGTGGTCGCGATCAAGCAAACGCTTTACCGCACTTCGGCGGAATCGCCGATTGTGAAACAGTTGGTGGAAGCCGCCGAGGCCGGGAAATCCGTTACGGCGCTGGTCGAGCTAAAGGCGCGTTTCGATGAAGAGGCGAACATCCGATGGGCACGCGACCTCGAGCGTGCGGGCGCTCAAGTCGTGTATGGATTCATCGAACTAAAGACCCACGCCAAGTTGTCGCTGGTGGTGCGCCGCGAAGCCGGAGAACTTGCGACCTACGTGCATGTCGGCACCGGCAACTACCATCCGGTAACGGCCCGTAGCTATACGGACTTGTCATTCTTTACCGCGGATGCGGTCATCGGTCGCGATGTCGCGCGCATATTCAATTACATCACTGGGTATGCTGAGCCTGCCGAGCTTGAACGCATGGCGATATCGCCGATCAATCTTCGCAAACGCATCGTTGACCACGTCGCGCAGGAGATCGCGCACGCCAGGGCAGGGCGGCCCGCGTCGATCTGGATGAAGATGAATTCGCTGGTCGATCCGGGGATTATCGACGCGCTTTATGACGCTTCGGCTGCGGGGGTTTCGATTGATCTCGTCGTTCGCGGCATTTGCTGTCTGCGGCCGGGCGTGCCGGGACTGTCCGAAACTATCCGCGTCAAATCGATTGTCGGCCGGTTCCTCGAACATGGCCGCATCTATTGTTTTGGCGCTGGTCATCCGCTGCCGCATCCGAAGGCGGCGATCTATATTTCCTCAGCCGATATGATGCCACGCAATCTCGATCGCCGTGTCGAAGTGCTGTGTCCGATTCTCAACGCCACCGTGCATGAACAGGTTCTCGGCCAAATTATGGTCGCGAATTTCAAGGATAACGAACAAAGCTGGAAGCTCTTGCCGGATGGCAGTTCCACGCGCATAAAGGCGGCGGCGGGCGAAGAACCCTTCAACGCCCATAAATATTTCATGACGAATCCGAGTCTGTCGGGCCGTGGAAAATCGCTCAAGGAATCGCCGCCGCGCAGCCTTATACGCCGCCTCATTGAAGGGGCGTAAGCGGTCGCCCAAGATCACGGCATCGGCAAAAGGCCGGCTCGATCATGGTCCGCCGATCGCCGTTATCGACATCGGCTCGAACTCAATCCGTCTTGTTGTCTACGAAGGGCTGACCCGCTCCCCGACGCCCATCTTCAATGAAAAAGTGCTGGCCGGTCTCGGGCGTCAGGTGCAGTCGACCGGCCTGTTGCCGGCGGACGCCATCGATACGGCGCTCGACGCGCTCCGGCGCTTCCGCGCCTTGTGCGATATTTTGCATGTGCGGCGCATTTGGGCTATCGCCACGGCTGCCTGCCGCGACGCGCGCAATGGCCGCGCGTTCATCGCGGAGGCCGAACGCATCTGCCGCACCACAATCACAATCCTCTCGGGAAAGCGTGAGGCGCATCTCACTGCGCTCGGCATTGTGTCCGGAATCCATAAACCGGACGGCATTGTCGGCGACCTTGGCGGCGGTTCGCTCGAACTGGTCGATGTGCACGGTTCTCGCGTCCGCAGCGGAGTAACTCTGCCGCTCGGTGGCCTTGCACTCCAGGACATCACCGGCAAATCGCTCAAGAAGGCGGAAAAGTTCGTCGAGGAGGCTTTCGAAGATCTCGATATGTTGCACGGCGGCGAGGACCGTACGTTTTATGCGGTCGGCGGTACGTGGCGCGCGTTAGCACGGTTGCATATGTGGCAGACCGGCTATCCCTTTCACGTCATGCACAACTACCGCATCTCGGCGCGTGAGGCGCAGGAGTTCTCGAGACTTGTGCATCACGTCGATACCGAGACGCTCTCGAAGATTGAGGTCGTCAATGCGGCCCGTCGACCATTGCTCGCTTATGCGGCCCTGGTGATGGAAAACCTGGTACGGGCGATCAAGCCCAAGCAGGTCGTTATTTCCGTGCTCGGCGTGCGCGAAGGCCTGCTGTATTCACTTCTTAACACGCGCGAGCGCGCACGCGATCCGCTCATCTCG
Source organism: Pseudolabrys sp. (assembly GCA_036003145.1). Classification (GTDB taxonomy): domain Bacteria; phylum Pseudomonadota; class Alphaproteobacteria; order Rhizobiales; family Xanthobacteraceae; genus Pseudolabrys. Next base: position 27,044 of record DASYSQ010000131.1, on the reverse strand, counting down.
GCTGCGGCCGACCTCAACGTTCTACGTTCGCGCTCGCCGGGCCATGGCCAGGAGTTGATTGCCTGGACCGACCGCTTCATGGCGTCGTCAGGGCTGGAAGAAAACACTGATGAACGCCGGCTGCGTCACGCGGCCTGTTTGCTCGGCGATATTGGCTGGCGCGCCCACCCGGATTATCGCGGCGAGCAGTCGATGAATATCATCGCGCACGGTTCCTTCGTTGCCATCGACCATCCGGGTCGCGCGTACCTCGCTTTGTCGGTTTATTTCCGTCATGCGGGCCTGAGCGAAGAGGAACTCTCGCCGCGATTGCGCGAGCTTGCGACGACGCGGATGCTCGATCGCGCCCGTGTCCTTGGCGCCGCCATGCGGGTCGCCTACATCCTCACCGCCGGACAGAGCGGTGTGCTCCCAAAGACGCCGATGCACGTCAAACGCGGCAAACTGACGCTCAAACTGCCGGGTGACTATGGCGAACTGGCGAGTGACCGGCTGGCTGGCCGGCTTCGGCAGCTGGCGCGCCTTATTGGCCGTGAACCATACATCGAGACCTAGCACCTAGGTCTTTTCGACCGTCACTACCTTTCCCTTGTCGATGGCAAGCGCCAGCCGGCCATGCTTGAGCGCCAGCGCCTTATCGCCAAATAATTCGCGCCGCCATCCCTTCATTGCCGGAACGTCTGCCTCGTCGTCGGCCGCGATGCGGTCGAGATCGTCCACCGTGGCGATGACCTTGGCGGCGACTCCATGCCGTTCTGCGGTCATCCGCAGCAATACCTTGAGCAGTTCGACAATCGCAGCGCCATTCGCCGCTGGCCGGAAACGGTCCAAACGCGGCAGTGTCTTGTGGTCGCGTTCGATCCCGCGCTTGACCGCGTCGATGATCTGTTCGCCCCATCGCGAGCGCTCAAATCCCTTTGGCAGCGAGCGCAAGTGTCCGAGCCGCTCAATTGTCGTCGGCGCTTGCACGGCGATATCGCCGATCACTTCATCCTTGATCACGCGTCCGCGCGGTACATCGCGGTTTTGCGCCTCACGCTCGCGCCAGGCAGCGACCTCGATCAGGATTGCAAGTTCCTTCGGTTTGCGAACGCGACTCTTGAGCCGCTCCCACGCGCGCTCCGGATCGGCTCGATAGGTTTCCGGCGAGGTGAGAACATCCATTTCGGCCTCAACCCAATTGCTTCGCGCCTGCTTTTCGAGATCGGTTGCCAGTTTCAGATAGACGTCCCGCAGGTGGGTGACGTCGGAAACGGCATATGCGATCTGCGCATCGCTGAGCGGACGCCGCGTCCAGTCGGTGAAACGATGCGATTTGTCCAGTGTGTCGCCAGTGATGCGCTGGACCAGCTGGTCGTAGGATATGGAGTCGCCGTAGCCGAGCACCATGGCGGCGACCTGGGTGTCGACAATTGGATGCGGAATCGTCTTCGCCATGTTCCAGACGATTTCGATGTCTTGGCGCGCGGCGTGGAAAACCTTGATGATCTTTTCGTTCGCCATCAGCGCAAAAAACGGCGCGAGATCGATGTCCGTGGCCAGAGCATCGATCACCACCGCCTCGGCCGGTGAGGCCATCTGTGCCACGCACAGTAGGGGATAGTAGGTGGTCTCGCGCAGGAATTCGGTATCGACCGTGACAAACGGATGCGTCGCCATGCGCGAGCAAACCGCTGCAAGCTCATCGGTGGTGGTAATCAAGTCCATTGTGGCCGCGAACCTAACCCGATCCGGCTGGGTCATGGCAACCCACGCACGCGTGGCATTTGAATGAACTCCCAGGGACTAGGCATGGCCGTCACGGGCACCTCGATGAGGGTCGGTTCGCGGCGCTTGAACGATTCCCGGAGGGCCGCGCCCAACTCATCCGGGCTGCGCGCTCGCCGGCCGACAGCGCCGAAGCTTTCGGCGTATTTCACAAAATCAGGGTTGGCAAGATCGCAAGCGATCAGCCGGTTGCCGAATTGTTCCTGCTGGATGCGGCGTACATTGCCAAAGGCGCCGTCAACGAAAACTATCGCCACCAGCGGAATCCGATGGCGGATAGCGGTCGCGAGTTCGTTGCCGGTGTAAAGAAATCCACCGTCGCCATTGATCGAAAGCACCGGTACATCCGGCCTGGCGTGCTGCGCGCCGAGCGCTGTCGCATAACCCCATCCAAGATTGTCCTGATAGCCCGGCGACAGGAACGTACGCGGCTTGTACACCGGAAAGGCCAGGCGGGCGGCAAATCCGATTTGCGTGACCTCGTCGACGTAAATGCCATTCTCCGGAAGTTCGGCACGGATTGCTTCAAGAAAGGCGAGTTGCGGCGCGAGCCCGGTGAGCCGTTCACGCAGTTTCGCCTGGCGCTCCCGCATCTCGTCGGTACGTGACACGCGACGCTCGTTGCGTTTGGCGAGTTCGTCGATGAGACGCCTCAAAACGAGTGCCGCGTCGCCGACAAGCGCTACCTTTGGCTTGTGCAGCCGGGAAGGCTGTTTCGGATCAGCGTCGACGCGTACGACCTGCAGGTTCCTGTCGATGCCCCATTGCGTCGTCGGATTCAGCAGCCGGGTGCCGACCGCGAGGACCGCGTCTGCTTCGCCCCACAACTCGCGGCCGAGCGGAAGCGTGACACTGAACGGACTGCGAGAATCAAGGACACCACGCCCGCGCCGGTAGCTGAGCACGGGTGCCTGCAACATTTCGGACAGCAGTGTGACTTCAGGCGAAGCATCCTGCGCGCCGCCGCCCGCCACGATCAACACGCGTTTGGCCTTGCCCAGAAGCTTCGCCGCAGCGCGCACCTTGGTGTCGTCTATTTTCGGCGGACGCGGTGGCGAGGGCGGCACAATGGCAGCGACTTTCCCCCGCTTGCCCCAAATATCGATGGCGCATTCAAGGGCGGCCGGTCCGGGACGGTCGTGGCTCATGGACTGAATGGCCTTCGCGACTTTGATGGAGGCTTCCCGAGGATCCTTGATGTGGGACGAATGATCGACCAACCGGCCAATGATGCCGGCCTGATCGCGAATCTCGTGCAGATGCCCTTGGCTCTTTCCGATCGCTGCTGCGGGAATTTGCCCGATCAGGGCCAGGACCGGCGCGTTCATGCCGTAGGCGGTCAGCAGCGCGGCGCCGGAATTCAGCAGCCCCGGACCCGGCACCACCGCGTAGGCCTGCGGCCTGCCGGTTGCCAACGCCGCACCCAGAGCCATATAGGCCGCGCCCTGCTCATGGCGGGTGTGGACGACGCGCAACCGGTCGCCTACGCGCTGAAACGCATCGAACAGATGATCGTTATGAACGCCAGGCAGCGCATAGACGGAGTCGAAGCCGTGGGCGATCAACGTGGCGGCGGCCGCCTCTGCGGTGGTCATGGACTCCATGCGCCGGTCCGGGCAATTGTTTGCCGTCAATCTGTGCAGATTGGCCACGGCGTGTCGAGACCGTGCTGCTAGTCCTTATAGACGTCCCGGAACAGCAGCATGCGGCAACTCGCGAGCAACCAGCATGGTGCAAATGGTCGGAAGCGCAAATGTCATGTCTGTCGCACCGATTGCGCGATGATTATGGCGTCCAGCCGTTAAATATCGCCTGACCGAATTGTGCAGGTGCGCAGGGGCTGTGACTGCTTGACAAAGCCGACCCCCCATGCGCTTTTCGCCCGCCGCACACCCACACCCTGAATCGCCCCTCGGACATCCACATGCATCGCTATCGCTCACACACCTGCGGCGCGCTTCGAGACAGCGACATCGGCAGTACTGTGCGCCTGTCCGGATGGTGCCACCGCATTCGCGATCATGGCGGGGTCCTGTTCATCGATTTGCGTGATCACTATGGGCTCACACAGGTCGTAGCCGATCCCGACAGCAAGGCGTTCAAGCTCGCCGAGACGCTGCGCGCGGAATGGGTCGTGCGTATTGACGGCAAGGTGCGCCGGCGTCCGGCCGGCACCGAGAACCCCGATCTGCCGACCGGCCAGGTCGAAATCTACATCGATGAGATCGAAGTCCTCGGCTCCGCCGCCGAACTGCCGATGCCGGTTTTCGGCGAGCAGGATTATCCGGAAGAGATCAGGCTGAAATATCGCTTCCTCGATCTCCGCCGCGACCATCTGCATGCGAACATCATGCTGCGCGGCAAGGTGATCGATTCGATCCGCCGGCGGATGAAGGAGGGCGGTTTCTTCGAATTCCAGACGCCGATTCTGACCGCGTCGTCGCCGGAAGGCGCGCGCGACTATCTGGTGCCCTCGCGACTGCATCCCGGAAAATTCTACGCACTGCCGCAGGCGCCGCAGCAGTTCAAGCAGTTGATCATGATCGCGGGTTTCGACCGCTATTTCCAGATCGCGCCCTGTTTCCGCGACGAGGATGCGCGCGCCGATCGCTCGCCCGGCGAGTTCTACCAGCTCGATCTTGAGATGAGCTTCGTCACCCAGCAGGATGTCTTTGACGCGGTCGAGCCGGTGATCCGGGGCGTGTTCGAGGAATTTTCCAACGGCAAGCCTGTGACACCGAAGTTTCCCCTCATCCCCTATGCCGATGCGCTGCGCAAATACGGCACCGACAAGCCTGACCTTCGCAACCCGGTCGTGATGCAGGACGTCAGCGAGGCCTTTCGTGGATCAGGCTTCAAGATTTTCGCTAATATTCTGAATGCGGATCCCGCCGCGCAGGTGTGGGCTATTCCGGCGCCGAAAGGCGGCAACCGCGCATTCTGCGACCGCATGAATTCCTGGGCGCAAGGCGAGGGCCAGCCCGGCCTTGGCTATATCTTTTGGCGCGAAGGTGAGGAAAGCGGCGCCGGCCCGCTCGCCAAGAACATCGGTCCGGAACGCACGAAACGGATCGCCGATCAGCTCAAGCTAGGCGTCGGCGACGCCGTCTTCTTCGTCGCGGGCAAACCGAAGGATTTCGTCAAGTTCGCCGGCCCGGCCCGCACCAGAATTGGCGAAGAGCTCGGCCTCATTGCCAAGGGTCGCTTCGAGTTCTGCTGGATCGTCGACTTTCCGATGTACGAGTGGAACGATGAGGAAAAGAAGATCGACTTTTCCCACAATCCATTCTCGATGCCCAACTTGCCCGTCGACGAGTTCCTCGCGCTCGATTCGAAGAACAACGACAGGCTGCTGTCGATCAAGGCGATCCAATACGACATCGTCTGCAACGGTATTGAATTGTCGTCAGGGGCGATCCGGAATCATCGTCCCGAAGTCATGAAAAAGGCGTTCGCCATCGCCGGCTATCCGGAAGATGTACTGGAAAATAAATTTGGCGGAATGCTGCACGCGCTCTCGCTCGGTGCGCCGCCGCACGGTGGTATCGCTCCTGGCATCGACCGTATCGTGATGCTTCTCGCCGGCGAGGAGAATCTGCGCGAGGTGGTGTTGTTCCCGATGAACCAGCGCGCGGAGGATCTTCTGATGGGCGCGCCATCGGAGGTAACCACGAAGCAGCTCAAGGAGCTGCACATCCGGCTGGATCTGCCGAAGAAGTAATTTCGCAGGCAGGCCGCGTCACGTCCCGCATCGCGGGCTGGCCTCCTTGATTCATGATTCAATTTAGGATTGGATTTAATCTCGTTCCAGAGACGGCAACACGCGCACCGGAAGCCGCAAGAACGACAAATCAAGAATAGCTGTCACTCGGGGAGGAGATCATGTCCGAGATCGAGCGGCGCGCCCTCATGAAGGGTGCGGCCCTGAGCGCGCTTGCCTTCAGTGTCGGCGGCGCCCAGGTTCTGCTCTCACCGCGCCAGGCGCACGCCCAGAATATTCCGTACCGGACACTGTCGCCCGAACAGGTCGAAATTCTCGAAGCCCTGGGTGAAACACTAGTGCCCGGCGCAGCCGCTGCCGGCATTTCGCATTTCGTCGATCAACAACTCTCGATCCCCCCTGAGGAAGCGTTGCTGGAAGCGCGCATTCTCAACATCCGGTCGCCTTACGCGAATTTCTACCGCGCGGCGCTCGGCGCGATCGACCGCGCCAGCTATGCCAACAACGACAACCGGGCCTTCGCGAAGATCAGCGCGAATGAGCGGCGGGATTTCGTTGATCAGATGCGCCAGAACAAGGTCGCCGGCTGGCAAGGCCCGCCGGGACCTTTTGTCTATCTGGTTATGCGCAGCGATGCCGTCGATGTGGTCTACGGCACGATGGACGGATATGCCGCGCTTGGTGTGCCCTACATGGCCCACATCGAACCAGTGAAGAGGTGGTGACATGGCCATCCTTGAAAAAGTCGACGTCGTCATCGTCGGTGCTGGTGCATCCGGTTCGTTATTCGCTTCGGTGTTGGCAAAAGCCGGCAAGAAGGTCGTTCTGCTTGAGTCAGGGCCGGACTGGCAAATGTCCGATCTGATCAGCTCCGATTTCTGGGGCAGGCGCGTGAAGCCCGCCGGCATTCCGTTCCTGCTCGAAGGGAAGAACCCTTATGGCTACGCCTACCAAGCCGGCTGGGGCGTCGGCGGCGCGGCGCTCCATTATTTTGCTAATTTTCCCCGCTATTTGCCGAACGACTTTAAAGTCAAAAGCGAGCACAACCGCGGCCTCGACTGGCCGGTCAGCTATGCCGATCTCGCGCCGTACTATGACAAGGTCGCGCAGGAAATCGGCGTTTCCGGGGATGCCAAAGCGGAAGAAATCTGGCGGCCCAAGGGCGAGCCCTATCCGATGCCGCCGATGAAGACCTTCCGCAACGGCCAAGTCTGGCTGAAGGGCCTTGAGTCGGCCGGCATCCGGATGGTGCCGGCGGCAGTCGGCATGAACTCGACCGAATTCAAGGGCCGGCCGGCTTGCCTGTACGACGGCTGGTGCCATGTCGGTTGCCCGATCGGCGCACTCGCCAACCCGGTCGTGACTTACCTCGCCGACGCCCGCAAAGCGGGCGCCGAGGTACGGGCTCTCTCCACCGTCACGCGCGTCCTTACGAACGACGCCGGCAACAAGGTGACTGGCGTCGAATATTACGACGCCAGGAAAGAAAAGCAGGTGCAAGAGGCAAGAGTCGTCATTCTCGCCGCCTGGTCGGCACAAAATCCGCGCCTGATGATGATTTCGGCGACCGACAAGCACCCGAAGGGGCTCGCGAATTCAAGCGGCTTGCTCGGAAAATACATGATGGCGCACTACGCATCCGGCACCTGGGCGCTTTTCGACGAAGACGTCGAACCACACATGGGCACTATCGGCGCGCAATACATGTCGTACGACCGCTACGACAAGACCAGCAAGAAGGGTGCATTCGGCAGCACCTATATCGTCGCCGGTACCGCGCTCAAAACCTCCGATCTTGGCGGCTTCGCCAATGCGCGGATCGATCTGTTCGGTCAGCCGCTTGCTGACTTCATGCAGCGAGCCAAGCGCGGCATCACCCGGCTCACCGCCTTCGGCGAGGAAATGCCGAATGTCGAGAACCGTATCGAACTTGCCGACGGCAAGGACGAGTTCGGCATGCCTCTCGCGCGCATCGTCCACAGTTTCGATCAGGATGCAGTGGCGCTGTGGAACGCAAACTTTGAAGAGGGACTCGCAATCGCCAAGGCAACCGGCGCCAAGGAATTCTGGTCCGCGCGTGGTAACCAGCCGACCATTCATTTGTTCGGCGGCACCATCATGGGAAGCGGGGCAGGTGACTCGGTCACCGACAGCTACGGTCAGACTCACGAAATTCCAAACTTGTGGGTCGCGGGACCAGGCCTGTTTCCGACCGAGGGCGCGTCGAACCCGACCTACACGATCTTCGCAGTATCGCAGCGCGGCGCGGAGCAGCTCGTCTCAAAGTGGGGAACGGTGGCGGGCTAATCTGAGCGTGATCTGCGTCACTTGTCGGGCAGCGGGATGAACTCGATCTCGTCGCCCGGCACTTTGCCGAAATGGCCGGCCTTCCATTCGGCTTTGGCCTGTTCGATACGGTCCTTCCTGGACGAAACGAAATTCCACCAGATGTGCCGCGGGCCATCCATCGGTGCGCCGCCGACGATGACAAAATGCGTATCGGTTGATGCCGTGATCGACACCGCATCGCCCGGTTTGAACACGAGCAAACGTCCGGCCTCGAATATGTCGCCGGAAATATCGACAGTTCCGGCAATGATGTAGATGGCGCGCTCCTCGTGACCTGCATCGAGTGGCACCGTAGCGCCGGCCTTGAGTTGCACATCGCCGAATATGGTCTCATGCACCGTCGGTACTGGCGAACGCGCGCCGTAAAGCGAGCCGACAACGATGCGTATCGTCTTGCCGTTGTCCTTGATGACCGGGAATTCAGCGGTCTCGTGATGTGCGAAGCCTGCCTCCATTTCTTCTTTCGTCTCCGGCAGCGCGACCCACATCTGTAGCCCGTGAATCGGTTCGTGATCCACGCGGCGTTCCGGTCGCGTGCGCTCGGAGTGCACGATGCCGCGGCCCGCGGTCATCCAGTTCACTTCGCCCGGCCTGATCGCAACCGCGGTGCCCAGGCTGTCGCGGTGCATGATTTCACCGTCAAACAGATAGGTGACGGTGGCAAGTCCTATATGGGGATGAGGCCGCACGTCGAGGCCATTGCCCGCACGAAATTCAGCCGGCCCGAAATGATCGAAAAAGATGAATGGCCCCACCATGCGCGTACGCGCCGAGGGCAAAGCACGCCGCACCGCGAAGTCGCCGAGATCCACCGTGCGCGGCACGATCACCTGGGCGATGGCATCGCATTGATATGCATCGCCCGCGACGGGGTCCTTGCCGGGAAAGAAACTCATGACTCTGCTCCTTCGTCTTCTCTTTCGTCTTGTCAGTTCCGCGCCACCGTATCGAAAAGGCGCAGCGCATTGTCTGTTGCGATACGGCGCGCCTGCTCGGGGGGAAGCTGCGCAAGCCAACCGCGATATTCTTTGAATATAGTATCGTAGCCGAACCATCGCTCGTTGATCCAGGTATCGGAACCGAGCAGGAAGCGATCGGAATGGCGCTCGAACAGGCTGCGCCAATCCGCGGTCAATTTTCCGTCACCGCCGATAATGCCGCTGCGATAGGACAATTCGCCCCAAAGCGTATCCTTGTGCTGGTCGAGAAGTTCTGCGACGCGCACGGGCGCGACCGCGAATCCGGTATGCGCCCAGATAATGCGGGCCTTGGGATTGTGACGGAACAGGATGAGGAGCGCCTCTTCGTCACAATGCGCGTGCAGATACAGGTTCCGCTCGACCGCGAAATTCACCATCTTCTTGACCCACTCGGTCTCCGCCGACTTCCCGTAAATGTGGAATTCGCCGATGCCGCGGTAATAGCCGCGCGCGTATTCGCTCTTGATCAGTTCGAAGATTGCCGGATCGTTGAACCAGGTCTGCATGTCGCTGCGCACCCGGTAAGGTCTGATAAACGGCACCACTTTCAGCTCGGGCCATTTGGCATCCATGAGTTCGAGCGTGCCCTTGTTCGGCCGGCTGGTGGCGACAATGCCGACGATGCCGTTGCGGCGGAAAACTTCGCGTACCTGGTCGAGCGAATAAAACGGTGCCGGCTCCTGGTTGTAATGCAGATGAGCGTCGAAAATTGTGAGGCGGTCCTGCGAGGTGGCGCCGGATGCCCAGAACAACAATCCCGCCAATATGCCTGCCAGTGTGGCGGCGGGTGTCGTCGTCCACTGTGAGCGTACTCTCATTTCATCTCCCCATTTGCCATCGGGTTTCGACCTTAACCCATCAGTAACCATAGTGACGCGCTTGAGGCCCTTGCCGCCAGAGCCGGGCTTACCCGACCTTAAGCTTAAGGCGGTCTTTACGGCGTCATGGCTCACTATCGCGGCACCAGGAAGGGGGCCCTGGCAGTGGAGTTTTTTGTGCGCGCAATATCGCGCCGGAATATTTTTGCGATCGTCGTCGGCGTAGTGCTGGCCGGTACTCCTTTGGTCGCCTTTAATTTCTGGCTTGAAGGTCTGATCGACCGGCAGGGCGAGGCGGAGGTCGGCACCTCCGCTAAGCGCGCGATCGCGCTCGCCGAGACGCGCGTCAAAGACACGGTCGGCGCGCTCGACAGTCTGGCATCCCGCGGCGTCGGTTCCTGCGAGCCTGCCCAGGTCGAGGCGATGCGCTATGCCGCCTTCAACACGATTCCGGTCAAGGAAGTGTCGGTTGTCGGACCTGACGCGGAGACGCTGTGCACGGATCTCGGCCTCCCGCTCGGAGAGCGCACGATGCTCTCCTCCGAACTGCTGGTCGGCTCAACCGGCTACTGGTTTGACATCATTAAATTACCGGCCGGCGAGCGCATGGTGCGGTTACGTCGGCAGGTTGGCCCTGGCCCCAACGGCATTGCCGCGCTTGTGCCCACCACGCTCTTCCTTCCACAGGTTTCTACGCGCGGTGGTCCGTTCAGCGGCTATGCGCGCATCATGACCCGGCAGGGCACCGTCATCGGCGAAGTCGGGGCGCGCCCGCACGATGGCGTCGGTCAGAATTTTGCTGCCGATATCAAATCGGACAAGTTTGGCTTTGACGTTGAAATCCTGTCATCGCGCGCCCGCATAGCGGCCGAGCACGCCGATCTCCGATGGTTCGCCATCTTCGCTGCCGGCGTGATCATGATAGTCGCCACCGGTTTCGTTGTGCTCGTCCCGCAGCGATCGTCGCGCAATCCCATGGACGAGATCGCGCAAGCGCTCGAGGCCGGAGAGTTCGTTCCTTACTATCAACCCATTGTCGATATCCGTACCGGCCAGCTGCGCGGGGCGGAAGTTCTGGTGCGCTGGCGCAAACCGGACGGCACGCTGGTATTGCCCGGTGCCTTCATCCCGCTCATGGAATCGAGCGACCTCATCCTTGATCTGACCCGCAATCTGATGCGAAGGGTTTGTGTCGAAGCAGGTCCCACAATCGGGCGCCGTCCCGATCTGAAGATCTCGTTCAATTTCGCCGGCAAACTCTTCAGCGAGCCGACGATTGTGAAGGACGTGCGCAATATCTTTGTAAATTCACCGATCAAGTTTTCACAAGTGGTGCTGGAGGTGACCGAGCGCGACCCCATCGAGAACTTCACGGAAACCCGGCAGATCATTGCTGCCCTGCAGGGACTGGGCGTGCGGATCGCCATCGACGACGTCGGCACCGGCCACAGCGGCCTTTCCTATATGCTCAAGCTTGGCGTCGATATCATCAAGATCGACAAGATGTTCGTGGATGCCATCGGCACCGACCGCAACTCGACCACGATCGTCGAGACGCTTGTCGATCTTGCGCGCAACATGCGCATGGACGTGGTGGCGGAAGGCGTGGAGAATTTCGAGCAGGTCATGCACCTGCGTGCGCTCGGCGTACGTTCCGCGCAGGGCTACGTGTTTGCGCCACCGCTGCCGGGAAGCTCTTTTCTCCAGCTCGTCGAAGCGATCGATCCGCTGCAACCCGCCGCCGCCGATTCCACTGCGGCGGTTTCCGGTGAACGCCTGAAGGCCTCGGCGTAAGTCCAGAACGAATCGTGGGAAAATAAAAGGGGCGGCCTTGCGGCCGCCCAGTTAAAACGCCACGCGGGAGGAACCTCGTAAGGGTCGGCTTTTTTAAACTGCCGGCCCACGTGACCGCATATCGTGTCGTCAATCCGTCATGGGCGGACTGATTCGTCAATCGAATTTTTTCAGAAATGTGACAGGTGAGGGGGAGGGTGCCTTGCGGATGCTTTCACGCCCCCGCCAATTCCCTTTCGACCGCGGCAATAACAAGTGGATCGGTCGGCTCCACCGCCGAACTGAAGCCCGCCTTCAGGTAGCCGTCGCGCCCGATCAGGTATTTGTGGAAATTCCAGCGCGGCCCCTCGAGCGGCCGCTCGGCTGCCGCCCATTTGTAAAACGGATGGGCGTCCTTGCCCTTCACGGCCACCTTTTCCGTGATCGGAAAGGTGACGTGGTATTGGCCTTGGGCGGTGGCGTGGATGTCGCTTACGCCTCCCGGCTCCTGGCCGCCAAAATCGTTGGACGGCACGCCGAGAACAACCAGCCCCTTGTCGCGGTATCGCGCCCACAGGGCCTGTAGCCCGGCGTATTGTGGGGTGTAGCCGCAGAGCGAAGCGGTGTTGACCACGAGCAGTGGATGGCCTGCATAAGTGGAAAGCGGGATGTCTCCGCCGTCGAGGCCTTTGAAGGAGAACGCATAGGCGGTAACGCGGCTCATTGCGGTTGCGCCGGCAGATCGCGGATGGAGGCCCGTCAGCGCGGCGGCTCCGAGAAGCAGACAATATCGGCGGTTGATCATAGGCGGCACTATAGCCTGCCGTTCCGCCGCCGCCCGCGCAAAATTCCTTGAAAAAATGCCGGGTGGATCGGCGCCCCCGGCTTGCGCAGATATTTCTCAGCTCGGATTGTATGCAACTCTTACGCCACTTCGAAGCGGACGGACGTCTCGAACGATGTGCCGCAGGCATCACACTGCCAGAGGTGGCGGACCCGGCAGCCATCGACGCACTCAGACCATTCCGGAATGTAAATGCGCTCGCCGCACTGCGCACATTCAATCACCGGACGCGAACGCGCAAATCTCGCAATATCGCGCGACACTTCCATGGGGCACCTCCCGACAAATTAAACCGCGGCCCCGTACCCACCGTGTTTTTGACCTTAGTGCACGGGCCGCGCGCGAATGAAGCAGTAGCGCTGACGTACCATGCACGCGGCTCATGAATTTTTTGCGGCAGAATTATCAAGGTTGAGTCAAAAAATTTTACGGCGTTCTCAAAAGACTTTTATTGCACTGCATCACAAAGCCACGCCGAACTTTCCCAATGTCCAGACCATGCCGACATAAAGCATGAAGGTCAGGACGCAACACGCAGCGAGCGTTACCCAAAATCCAATTCCGTGGTGCAACATCGCCGGCATGATCAGAAACATCGGCAAGGTCGGCAGCACGTACCAGAAGGTCGATTGCGCGTGGGCGGCAATTCGCTCGGCGTCGCCGGTATCATGCCACAGCCAGAGAATCCCCAGGATCGACACCAGAGGGAGCGACACGATGAGGGCGCCGAGCGTTGGAGAACGGCGCGCGACCTCCGATACGACGGCGATGATGATGCCCGACAGCGCGGCCTTGGCGGCGAGATAAAGCATAAGGAACTCCGATCTCTTTGGAATTCAAAAGGACGGGCAGGCGCGCTCCACAACGCAGCTGTCCGGAAGAAAGAGGCGAAATTGGATGGAATGAGAGTGGCACCGGCGGCAAAATAGCATGTCCGCCGGGAGGCCGGCGCTGGAGGCTCGCCATGAGCCAGAAGACGCTTGAGAAGCCGCGCATAAAGGTCAAACCGAAGACGCAGCGGCCTCCGTTGTGGAAGGTGATCCTGCTTAACGATGATTTCACGCCGCGTGAATTCGTCGTGCTGGTCCTCAAGGCGGTCTTCCGGATGAACGAGAGCCATGCCTACAAGGTGATGATGACGGCGCATCAGAAGGGCGCCTGCGTGATTGCGGTCTATACCCGCGATGTCGCGGAGACAAAGGCGAAAGAGGCAACCGAGATGGGCCGCGCCAAGGGCTATCCGCTCTATTTCACGACCGAGAAGGAAGAGTAGGCTTCGCCGGATATTGCGAGGGTAGGGGAAAACAGCCATGACCACAAAGCGGGATCGCTTCTGGGATATCCATGGGCGACTCCACGGTCTGGCATTGACGGCCCTGACGATTGCCCTTGCGTTCCTCATGTTCGTGGTTGGGCCGCTGCAAGCCGTAGGAGTCCTTGGCGCGCACCACTTCGCCATCAGCGCGGGGCTGGTGATGGTCGCCGGGATTTTCATTGTTTCGGGCAGCGCAATTGCCGTGGCAGCTTTGCATGTTGCCGTCGCGCTTATTGTTATTGCTACGATGCTGTGATTTCGACAGCCATCGGTTATCGATCTGTATCTCGATGCGACAGCCTGGATCATCGCCGGCGCGACGTTGAGTGTTGTCATCGCACGTGCTGTGTTTGCGCCCGCCCGTAGCCTTGCCAACGTCGAGGCGATTATCGGGCAGCGAGATTGCGGACCGCCGACGGTAACCAACGAATTTAATATTAACGCGAACTCATCTGCTGCAACCGGTTGTTGGCGGTGCGTCGGGTGATATTCTGGCCCGCGAAATCGGAATGGAGTCGGGCGATGATTGAAAGGCGGAAGAGGCTGCGTGCGCGCACCTGTCTCGGTGGCACCATTGCGTACAATCGACGCAAGTCCACAATGGACTGCCAGGTGCGGAATTTCTCGTCCGCCGGTGCCAGGGTCGCTTTCACGAACGCTGCGGCCGTTCCCGACCAGTTCGATCTGACGATTGCGCACAAGGCACGCTCGTTCAAGGCCCGCATGGTGTGGCGCGGCGCCAACGAAGCCGGCGTCGCATTCATGGGCGAATACGAACAGGCCGTGCCGACCCCGCTGGAATGGGCCAAGCGGTTGCGCGAATGCGAGACCGAAAAGGCGGCCTTACGCCGGCGCATCGCGCAATTGACCGACAGTAGCGCCTGATTCCCCGGGCTCTCGCTCGGCAACGGAAAAGACAAGCATACGCCGCTTGCATACACGGGCCGGCGCACGGATGGCGCCTGCCGTTCCCACATGACGTGGCGCGGACTAGTGGTCCTGCGAGGGCACCACAGCGATGGCTGCGGGCGGCCGCGCTTCAGCGGCTGGTGCCGGCTGAACAGGTCTGCTCGTTGGGTGACGCGCCTTGGCACTTGCGGTCGTCTGGGACGGCTGCACGCTTCCGGTTGTGTCAGGCGGTGCAACCGTAGCTGCCGCGGGCTCAGCCGCCGGCGGCAATGGTGCCGGCGCTGATTGGGCGAGCGGCGGCAACGCTGTCGACGCCGGTTGAGCGATCGAGGGCAATGGCGTCGGCGCTGGCGTTATGAGCGCTCCAAATGTCTGCATGAGACCGGGCCACAGCGCAGCCTGCCTCTTGTTCTGCGCGTAAAGATACAAGCCCCCGAGCACAAGCACGATCACGACCAGAACGACCAGCGTATTAACGGCGGCGTCCGGACTGCCCGTGCGCCGCCTGCGCGCGGGTTTGCGTGTTATGCGTCTCTTGGCGGCTGCCTTTCGCTTCTTCGCCATATCGTGGAGCTCCCTCGATGGTGTGGCCAACTCACGGCACTGCACCTCAACGTCGCGTCAACACGCTATTTCAATACAAACCAGCCCCGGGGACTGATCTGTCCCGGCTGGTGCAATAGGAAGAACCGAATCACTTGCGCGAAACATTAGCCGATTCGGTCACTGGACGGGTGAACGCAATACCGCCGACCTCCGGCGGAAGGCCCGTTGTCGGCCTTGCGGCCCTGTGGTCTGATCGGGCGCAGGGATCATGTCGCAGCGGGTATTGATAACGGCCGGCGCAGCCGGCATCGGCCGAGAGTTTGCGCGTGCCTTTACGGCGAACGGCGCAAAAGCCTTAGTCTGTGATAATGACGACAAATCGCTTGCGGCAATTGCGAAGGAAATCCCGGGTCTCATTGTCCGGCGCTGCGATATGGCGAGCCGCGCCGAAATCGAGCGCATGGTGCCGGAGGCGGTCGCGGCGCTTGGCGGCCTCGACGTGCTCATCAACAATGCCGGCATTGCGGGCCTGACGCTTCCGGTCGCCGAATATCCCCCGGACGACTGGGACAAGGTCGTCATGGTCAACCTCACTGCAATGTTCGACGTGTCGCGGCTTGCGATCCCGCACCTGAAAAACTCGAAGGCCGGTTGCATCATCAACATGGCGTCGATTGCGGGACGCTACGGCTTTGCCAACCGCAGCCCCTATGCTGCGACGAAATGGGGCGTGATCGGGCTGACCAAGACGCTGGCCATTGAACTCGGCGAATGGGGCATCCGCGCCAACGCGATCGCGCCCGGCGCGGTCGAGGGCGAGCGCATCGTACGGGTTTTTCAAGGGCGCGCGCAGATCAGCGGCCGATCTCTGGACGAGGTGAAAGCAGACGCGCTGGCCGCTTCGTCGATCAAGACCATGATCGATCCGAAGGACATCGCGCAGCTTGCGGTATTCCTAGCCTCCGACGCGGCGAAGTCGATCTCAGGGCAAGTGATCCCGATTGACAATGATCGCCAGAAGGCGTGACGGAAAAAGCCCCCGCCTCGTCATCTCAAAAGAGCCGGGGACAACACGTGAAGAGACAAGGAGATTTCTACGACAACCCTCAACCGCCCGGCCGCAATTGCCGTCTGCGTGCTCGCGCTGGCTGCCGTTGCGGTCGTGGAACCCGCGCTGGCGAAGGATCCCGAGCCGTATAACGCAGCCGATGCAGCGCGGAAGTATTGCAGTCGCGCCTACAAGCGCTACTGCGCCAACGTGCCGGCGCAAGGCCTGCAGGCGCTGGACTGTCTGAAAGAGCGCGTGAAGCGACTGCCGCCCGCCTGCCGCAAGGCAGTACAGGCTCTCTGAGCGGCGGGATGTGAAGGATTTTAAGCAAGCTCGATTTAGATCGTCGCGGTTCAGGCAAGCACATCTTAAATTTTCGAGACCTACGATAGTCGTATGCTGCGCTTATTGGCCACGCTGGCCTTTGCGGCCAGTTTCGACATCCTTCTCTTTGACGGCAAATATATCAGCGCCGTCGGCAACATCGCCGTGGCTATTGTTCAGCACTTCTGAACTTGCCCTGCAAAAACGGAATCGATGTGCGTTGCCACCACGCAGGTGACGCGCATCAGGCTGCGCAATGCGTAAGGATATTTGCGTGAGCCGGATGAGCGACGGGGCTGAACGCTGTCTCGCAACCGATCAGCGTCCGGTTTGGTTTCTGGCTGGGTGCCGGTTTTTTGCTGGAAATGGAATCATGCCGGGCGGGCGTGACCGTCGTTGCCTGCGGCAACCGATCGCCTTTACTGGCCCGGTTGACCGAAACAGTAACCCCCGCCGCATTGTTGGCGGTGACGGGGCTCGTCAATGCGCAAATGGCGCCTGCGATCAGGCCGCTCAAAAGCAAAGCTGCGGCTAAATTCTTGAGCCTCACGCCGGATACACAATACATGGCACACTCCAACAACGCGGGGTCGCGGCCGCGTCAATAAGAAATGCCATTGAGGATCAACAGGCCCACAAACACGGCCGTCAGCGACAGACCAAACACCTGTGCAGCTGCGCGTTCACTTGTATTGACCATGACGTCGATCCCTGCATTTCAGTTTTTTGTTTCAGCGACAGGGACGAGGCTAGAGCGCGTATGTGCAACCGCACCAGCATACGGAGGTAGCCATCAGGTATAGGAAGTTGCCGGCAAACTTATACGTAGGTTCAATAGGGAGGCTGGCCGGCCCGGCCTAGCGCCACCAGCCAAACGGGCCGTTCGAGGAGCCGTTCGAAGGACCAATCGGCATCGGTGGACGTGGCATGCCGTCTTGCGGCGGCCTTGCTCTTGAAGCTGAAGTTGAACCTGAATTTGAAGTTGAAGATGAACTTGAAGCTGAGGCCTCCTGTTTTGGAGGCTTTTTCGTTGTCTTTTGTTGTGTGGGCTTCTTACGCTCGTCCTGCTTGTTGAGGTCAGGGGGTGCCGAGGCCAAGGCGTTCTTCGCGCTGGCCGGCAAGGCGTTCGGTTCGGCCGCCACAGGCGCAACCGGCTCGGATGGGGCTGCGCTTGCGCTCGGACGCCATGCAAAACTGTCGGCGCGCCCGGCCGGCGCGGCCATTGTCTCGCCCTTCGCCAGGACTTTCGTCGCGAGAGCGTCGCCATGGATGGGGTTGCTGCCGGGAGCTCCAAGCAGTTCGTCCGAGTCTTTCGAGGTTTCCGGCGTCTTTCCGGTCAGTGGGACCACCGGGCCCATCAGCGGCCGCTCGGCCGGCTTTGCCTCGGATGGCGCGGGTTCAACCGGTCCGGACGGCAGTGCCACCGGCACCCGATTGCTCATATATCGGCCCAGTGAGTGCTCGACGTAGCGCGCAAGCTTGATCGCTCCGGCTTTGGTGAAGAAAACACCATCGCTCGATCGCAACCGGCGGACCTGGCCCTCATAGTCGGGACCGTAATTGGAATACTTGCCGGCTTCATCCACGAAACCGTCCCACACGTCGATGTAGGTAATGCCGGCGCGCTCGGCGCGGGCGCGATAGAGTTCGTTGAGGTAGGCCGCGTCGCCCGAGGAGCGAGCACCGCGAATTGACGGCAGACCGACCCAGATGACCGGCACGCCTTTGCTCTTGAGAGCTGCAATCGTGTCGTCAATGCGCCGCAGGTATATCTTTTCCCATTCGTCGCTCCGAAACTCGGCGGAGCCACCGGCTTTTTTGGCGCGCTGCGGGGCGGGCGAGCCGGTCTCGGCGGCATTGTCGTTTTTGGCGGACTTTTGTCCGCTCTTTTTATCGGCTTCATCTTTCGCCTGGTCTTTGGGATCCTTCGTCTGGTCCTTTGTCTGATCCTTCGTCTGATCCTTGGCCTGATCCTTGGTCTGCTGTTCCTTGGCTCTTGTTTCAGCCTCTTTGGCGACATCCTTTTCGCGAATGTCCCCACGGTCGCTGAGGCCGAGCATCATGACGACGTAGTCGGCCTTCTCTTGCGTCAGCGTGTCGCGCGCAACATGCCACCAGTCGAGATCGCCTTTACCGTCGTAGCGCAGCAGGCCAGAGGAGAGCTTGTTCTTGCGGACAACGCGAATCTCCGGCGAATCCGCGAAGACATCTTCCAGGCCATAGCCAAGCCAGTCGGCCATGTCGTCGCCCATCACCACAACCGATGTGGTGGGCGCAGTCTGCTCGCCCTTCGCCTCCGTTTTGCGCGGCGGTGGCGCACGAGAACTTTCAGTCGGCTGTTGTGTGTGCTGTTGCCGTTGTGCCGGAGGGCCGAAGTCGTCGTCGCTGGGCCTCGAGTATTCGCGATCGCGAGACCGCGAGTTGAACGGCTCGAAGAAGTTCCCGAAGAAGCCGCCCGACTGAGGCCGGGATCGCTTATTCTGGTATTGCTGGTCCCAGAAAAACTGTGCGTGGACCGGAATGCTTACCGGAACGGCTATCGCCAGCACGGCCGCCGCGACAAGCCAACGCATACACCGCATTTTGCCAACCATGCCGCTCGCCAACCAGTTCGAGGGATATGGTGGCAACTGATTCCGGCTGCAATGGGTTCCTTGCGCGTCAAACTAGTGAAAGTGGAACAAATGCCTACCGGAGTACGGAAGAATGATGGAAGACGACGTTCCTGCCCGGCCTGCTCACGCGATCGCATGATCCCGACGGCTACCGGCCAAGCACGAGACACCAATAGCGGCTGCGCCCGCCGGCAGCCGATGCAAGCCCATAGCTTCTGACATCGGACAGCAGCATATTGGCGCGATGTCCTGCCGATCCTTCCCACATGAGGATCGCGCAGCTTTCCGTGGTGCAACCCCACGCCACATTTTCCGCTCTTGCGCCGGCCGCACCGCGCTCGGAGTAGAAGCCGGCATGATCCATTGATTGACGAGCGGCCATGCTTCTCGCATGGCGTGACGCCATTGCCTGAAGCGCTCCGCTCCGATGCAGCGCCGGAAGGCCGTGAGCTTGCCGGAAGGAATTCAAGGTATCGGCCAGCGTTGGCGAGCAGCAGGTAATGAGTGCGACGAACGAAATGAGAAAACGGCGAACAGCCATAACGTTGCCTCCGAATCCGCCTGCGTTCCCGACGCGGGCTCATGCAAACGATTCCCATTTATACTTGGGGCCATCGTCCTGAAAAGTCGGTTTCATGCCGCTAAACTGTGAGGCAGCTCACATAGTCTTCCTCTGGCGAGCGCAATAGTCCGTTTCAGGGCGACGCACGCAGGAGGCTATCATGGATCGCCAAATCGTCATTGCATCTGTCATCGCGCTGACGCTGGCCGCCGCCGTCAAGATTCATTCGCCGATCGAAGCTGCTGCCAACTCCGAAACGGCAAATACCCAAATTCAGGCTGTGGGTGCGACTGAGCCTTCAACATTCACGCAACCGGACCCGATGTGGCTGGTGGGTCCTTGATGTGGGGGTAAGCCGTAGCACCACGATCGCAGCGAACACGGTGCCGCCCAAGTAAAGGATTTCGCTTCGCTCATCCCGGGCTACGTTTGCCTGCCGCACCGGAACGAACTTGTGTGATGCGGATTATTGGCAGTAATCTCACTCGATCCATTTGAGATGCAAAAGTCATGAGGCTCCGGCCGTTCATGCATGTCGCGGCGATCCTGGCGCTGCTTTGCCCGGGCGTACTTTTTTGCTCCGGCAGTGCAGGCGCCCAAATGATCGATTTCGGTCAGATCGATTCGTTTGAATCGATGGGCACGGGCACGCAGCAAGGTGGATCGCGGCCAAAGACGATCGTTGACGACGGTGAGTGGCATACGGTTCTCTTCACGATCCTTGACTCCAGTATCGACGCCAAAATTTACTGGCGATCGCCGGATGGCGACCAGACAACAATTATACGCGGTCCGAGTGTGAAGGCCTTTCAGACCGCCGGAACATTCAAGGTTGAAGCTCTTGGCAACGAAAACCAAAGCTTCAAATATGGATACGTGCTGTTTCGCCTGAAAAATAACAGGGGGATTTAAAACGGTTCGCCCGTAGCGCCGCTCAGCGCGCCTGCGGCGGGCTTCGAACGGTTGCTGCCCGGTGGCGACAATCGAGGTATTCCTTCGAGCCCGGCGCTGCATAAGAACGACAGCGGGAGTCGTCGATGGATGCGACCGTGTCTTCGCTTTGTTGCTGCTGCACCATCTGCTGATGGCCTAACGTGTCCGGTGCGCAGTTGTTGCTTGATGTTCCGGTCAGGCAGTCGAGCGAATGTCCTGCGCACCCCGCAAGAAGCAGGGCGGCGGCGACCGTGATCAGCGCCAAGCCACGCGGCATGATTGAGCCAGCCCTAAATCAGGTCGCCGCAGCGAATCGGAGTGCGGCGTTACGACCAATCTTGCCCAAAGGCGAGGCGAAGTCGATGTCGGAGCACTATGACCGCCGGCAGAATGTGCGCAGATTACACCGTCACGGACGTCAGCACGGCGGCGTAATGGCAGAGCGCGGCGGTAAGCACAAAGCCGTGCCAGATCGCGTTCTGAAAACGCAGGCTCCTCCACGCATGGAAGACAACGCCGGTTGAGTAAAGCACGCCGCCGGCGGCGATGAGCACGAGCGTCACCGGCGCGAGCGCGGCGGCAATCGGGCCGATGGTGAAGAGGCCACTCCAGCCCATGACGAGATAGAGAACAACGGATGTGCGGTCGAAACGGCCCGGCCACACCAGCTTGATCGCAATGCCCGCGAGTGCTGCGGCCCAGATGCCTGTGAGTGCGGCGGCTGGGGCGGCCCCGTGCATCGGCAGCATGAAGGCGGTGTAGGTCGCCGCGATCAGCAGATAAATCGCCGAATGATCGAGACGCCGCAGCCACCATTTGAACGGCGAGACCGGCCAAAGGTTATACGCCGCGGAGAAGCCGATCATTGCCAGGAGCCCGGCGAGATAGATCGCGACTGCAATGAGCCGCGCGGTGTCGCCGCCATGAACGGCGATGGCGATCAGCACCGCGGCGCCGGCGACAGCCAGTGCGACGCCGAGGATATGGACAACGGCGTCAGCTATAGTCTCGTCGCGGTCATAGTCCCAGGCGAACGGCAAGGTCATGCTGCTCGCATAGTTTTGCATTGCGGCGAGGAGAGGGCTGAAGGGCGGTGGTCGATGTGCAGGTCAGCTTTGAGCCATGAGCGGACACTCACAACGGAGTACCGGCAAGCAAAAGGGCCATCCTCACTCCGCTAAACTTGCGGGGGCAGCCCTACTGATCGGCGTGCCGCAGGATTGGTTCGTGCGGATCAAAGGCAAGATCAGAGAGACCAGGATGATTATCCGGCCGCCGGCCGAGGGGCCAATGATACTTGCGATCTGATCCGCCGATTACTCAGTGGCTGGGAGCGTGCGCCACCATTTGAACGGCGTGATCACGCGCCGCACTTCGTGCAGGCGTGGTTTTAGGCGCCCTCACTTTTTCTTTTTGGCCGCGCCCTTTGGTTTCGCCACTTTTTGCGGCTTCGGCGCAGGCGGCGGCGCGTTCGCCGCGGCCTCGCGGTCAGCGGCTTCCTTGGCGAGCCGCAACGCCCTCAGCCGCTCGGTCTTGGCGCGCTCCGCCAGGCCGGCAGCCTTGTATTCCGCAGCGGCGGTGGCGCCTTCGCGTGCCTGGATTTCCTTCTTGTGGAACGCGGCTTGTGCGCGTTCCATGTCTTTTGTGCTCTTGCTCACGAACACCCCGTCGTTGACCCGCACGTATCGCACTTCATGCAGGTGCCGTTGCGCACCAGCGTGAAGTTGCCGCATTCGCCGCAGGCCTCGCCTTCGTAGCCCTTGGCGCGCGCCTCGGCGCGTTTCTCCGAGGCCGCCGCCTTGGCATGCGCGCGCGCGTCGTGCGTGTCGACGCGAAGCTCAAGCTGTTCGGCCGGCGAGAGCTTGGCTTCCGGCTCCGGCGCCTTAAGCGCAGCGGTGCCGGCAACCTCGGCGCGTGCGCCGCCGACTGAAGCGAGCGCTGTGACATTGCCGCCCGCCGCGGGCGGCGCAATGCCGCGCACGACAGAGAGACGATCCGTGCGCGAACGCGTCAGGCCCTTCGAGACATAATTGGTCGCCGGCGCCGTCTTGCCTTCCTCCACGCCCTTGCCGAGCGCGTCGAAGCCGCCAACCTCGGTCGGGTCCACATGGGCGAGGTCGAAACGCTCCAGATAGGAGACGGCGAGCTCGCGGAACACGTAGTCGAGGATCGAGGTCGCGTATTTGATCGAGTCGTTGCCCTGCACCGGGCCCTGCGGCTCAAAACGGGTGAAGGTGAAGGCGTCGACATATTCCTCCAGCGGTACGCCGTATTGCAGGCCGAGCGACACCGCGATGGCGAAATTGTTGATGATGGAGCGCAGCGCTGCGCCTTCCTTGTGCATATCGATGAAGATCTCGCCCAGCCGACCGTCGTCATATTCGCCGGTGCGCAGATAGACCTTGTGGCCGCCCACAACCGCCTTCTGGGTGTAGCCCTTGCGGCGGTCGGGCATGCGCTCGCGCTCGCGCAGCACGGTGACGCGCTCGACGATCTTCTCGACCACCTTTTCGGCCAGCGCCGAAGCGCGCGCCGCGTTGGGGCGATCGATGAAGGCCTCGATAGCATCGTCCTCATCGTCCTCATCAGCGATCAGCTGCGAATTGAGCGGCTGGCTGAGCTTGGAGCCGTCGCGGTAGAGCGCGTTGGCTTTGAGCGCCAGCTTCCACGACAGAAGGTAAGCCGACTTGCAATCCTCGACCGTCGCCTCGTTCGGCATGTTGATGGTCTTGGAAATGGCGCCCGAAATGAACGGCTGCGCTGCCGCCATCATGCGGATATGGCTTTCAACCGAAAGGTAGCGCTTGCCGGTGCGGCCGCACGGGTTGGCGCAGTCGAACACCGGATAGTGTTCGGCCTTGAGGTGCGGCGCGCCTTCAACCGTCATGGCGCCGCACACGTGGACGTTGGCGGCCTCGATCTCGCGCTTGCCGAAGCCGAGCGCGGCGAGGAGGTCGAAAGCAGGGGAGGCGAGGTCCTCGGCGCCGATGCCGAGCGTATCGCGGCAAAAGTCCTCACCCAGCGTCCACTTGTTGAAGGCGAACTTGATGTCGAAGGCCGTCGGCAGCGCCTTTTCGACCTTGGCGATGGCTTCATCCGTGAAGCCCTTGCCCTTCAGCGTGGTGTGGTTGATGGCAGGCGCCTGCGCCAGCGTGCCGTGGCCGACCGCGTAAGCCTCGATCTCGGCGATATCGGCTTCGCCGTAGCCGAGCGTGCGCAATGCTTCAGGCACCGCGCGGTTGATGATCTTGAAGTAGCCGCCACCGGCAAGCTTCTTGAACTTTACCAGGGCGAAATCGGGCTCGATGCCGGTGGTGTCGCAATCCATCACCAGGCCAATGGTGCCGGTGGGCGCAATCACGGTTGCCTGCGCATTGCGGTAGCCGTGCTTCTCGCCGAGCTTGAGCGCGCGGTCCCAGGCGCCCTTGGCATGCGCGATCAGCGCCTGATCTGGGCAGGCGGCGTGGTCGAGCGGAACGGGCGGCATCGCGACCTTTTCATAGCCGGTGCGTTCGTTGTAGGCGGCGCGGCGGTGATTGCGCATGACGCGCAGCATCGCCTCGCGGTTTTTCTTGTAGCCGGGGAAAGGCCCGAGCTTCTCCGCCATTTCGGCCGAGGTCGCATAGGACACGCCGGTCATGATCGCGCTGAGCGCGCCGCCGATGGCACGTCCGGCATCCGAGTCATAAGGAATGCCGGAGGTCATCAGCAGGCCGCCGATATTGGCGTAGCCGAGGCCGAGCGTGCGGAATTCAAAAGACCGCTCCGCGATCTCGCGTGACGGGAACTGCGCCATCATCACCGAGATTTCGAGAACGACGGTCCACAGGCGAACGGCGTGCTCGTAGCTTTCGACCTGGAAATTTCCGGTCTTCTGGTCGCGGAACGTGAGCAGGTTCAGCGAGGCGAGATTGCAGGCAGTATCGTCGAGGAACATGTATTCCGAGCACGGATTGGATGCGCGGATCTCGCCGGAGGCCGGGCAGGTGTGCCAGTCGTTGACGGTGGTGTGGTATTGCAGGCCGGGATCGGCCGAGGCCCAGGCGGCGTAACCGATCTTCTCCCACAGTTCGCGGGCATCGATCGTCTTCGAAACCTTGCCGTTCTTGCGGTAGGTCAGATCCCATTTGGCGTCGGATTCGACGGCCTTGAGGAAGCCGTCGGTGACGCGCACCGAATTGTTCGAGTTCTGCCCGGCGACGGTGAGATAGGCTTCGCTGTCCCAATCGGTGTCGTAGGTCGGGAAGTTGATGTCCTTGTAGCCCTGCCGCGCGAACTGGATCACGCGCTTGATGAAATTATCCGGCACCATCGCCCGGCGCGCGAGCTTGATTTCGCGCTTGAGCGCTGGGTTCTTCTCCGGCGAGAAGCAATCGTCGCCCGAGCCCTCACAGTTCACGCAGGCCTTGAGAACGGCCTTGAGGTGCTTCTGGTTGATCTTGGACCCGGTGACCAGTGCGGCCACCTTCTGCTCTTCAAGCACCTTCCAGTCGATATAGGTTTCGATATCCGGGTGATCGACATCGACGATCACCATCTTGGCTGCGCGCCGCGTGGTGCCACCCGACTTGATAGCGCCCGCGGCGCGGTCGCCGATTTTCAGGAACGACATCAGGCCGGACGACTTGCCGCCGCCGGACAGTCTTTCGCCTTCGCCGCGCAGCCTGGAGAAATTCGAGCCGGTGCCCGAGCCGTATTTGAACAAGCGCGCCTCGCGCACCCACAGGTCCATGATGCCACCGTCGTTCACCAGATCGTCGGAGACGGACTGGATGAAACAGGCGTGCGGCTGCGGATGCTCGTAAGCGGACTTGGATTTGGTCAGCTTGCCGGTGAAGGGGTCGACGTAGTAGTGGCCCTGGCTCGGCCCATCGATGCCGTAAGCCCAGTGCAGGCCGGTGTTGAACCACTGCGGCGAATTCGGCGCGCACATCTGTGCGGCGAGCATGAAGCGCAACTCATCGAAGAACGCCTGGGCGTCGTTTTCGGAATCGAAATAGCCGCCCTTCCAGCCCCAATAGGTCCAGGTACCGGCGAGACGATCAAACACCTGTTTGGACGATTGTTCGCCGATGATGCGCTCCTTCTCGGGCAGCGCGGCGAGCGCATCCTCGTCGGCGACCGAACGCCACAGGAACGAGGGTACTGAATTCTCTTCGACCTTCTTCAGGCGGGCAGGGACACCGGCCTTGCGGAAATATTTCTGCGCCAACACGTCGGAGGCGACCTGCGACCAGAATTCCGGCACCTCGACATTGTCGAGCCTGAAGACCACCGAACCGTCGGGGTTCTTGATCTCACTGGTGGTGAGCCGGAACTCGATGCCTGCGTAGGCCGACTGTCCATCCTTGGTATAGCGCCGCTCAATTCGCATGTGTCTCTAGCCCCAATTTCCGGACGATTGACCACCGCCCTTTTGTTTCAGACGGACCTGTCCCGATCCGCCGTCCTTGCTCGTACCCGTTCAACGCCACCCACCTCATCTAAGTCCGGCGCTCTGATCAGGCACCGGTTCGATCCGGGGTTTTTGCCCCGGGCAAAGAACATCCCTGTCCCAAACGCCATCGTTCTGGCGTGGGTTGAGCTCATCGACTGAAAAGCCGTTCTGAGGGTCCGGAGGGAACCTGAAACTCAACGCCACCGAACACACCAAAGCTAAGTGGACTCGCCGTACTCGTCAACAACACATAGTGATCAAATCTGAATCAAACACTAAATCTTGTGTCCAACCGGTGAACTTCGGGGAAAACCAACCGAGAGAACGCAGGCAGTATTGGGCCTGCGCGGTCCGGCGAAAAGTTTTTTCTCGGCCCTGGCGGGGTAGGTTTTTATGCCTCCAGCCATGACAGAAAAATGACCGAAAAACGGGACTTCCGTGCGCGAACACTGTGGGGCCGGCGGCAAATGCGGTCGGGGACAAGCCGGGGAAAATTCGCCGGATTGCGCTGCCGGAGTCTCTGATTCTCGAAATGAGGTCAGTGCCTTACGGCTTAGACGCGACATGGCTCGAAGCGCGGTGAGGTAGCCCACTGCTGTGAATTCCAACGGGCCTGCAGGGGAACGCACGGTGCCACGAAAAAAGGCGGACCCGCGAAGGGCCCGCCTTTAAATCCCGGCACCGTCATTTCGAATCTTCAGCAACGCTGATGAATTCCTGGGCAGGATACCCAGGCCCCGCGCAAAAACAACATGCACTGCAACATGGCTTTCCGCGCTCGCCTGCGGTCAGCGGCGCGCTGCCGGCCGCTGGCTCGTGTCTTCGGAACGGTCGCTTTCCCTGAAGCTGAGCTGCCGCGAGCGGGGCAGCGCTTCGGGGTGCTCCCTTTGCAGAAAATCAATGAGCTTCTCGCGCACCTCGCAACGCAAGTCGAAGGTTTGGCCGGGCGCACGCGCGCTCAGCAGGCAGCGCAACTCCATGGCGCCTTCCTTGAGATCGGTGACCTGCAGGCTGGCGGTGGCGCCGTCCCATTTGTTCGACTGCTTGAGGATTT
The DNA here is from genome assembly GCA_036003145.1 of Pseudolabrys sp. Taxonomy (GTDB): domain Bacteria; phylum Pseudomonadota; class Alphaproteobacteria; order Rhizobiales; family Xanthobacteraceae; genus Pseudolabrys. Next base: position 49 of record DASYSQ010000131.1, on the reverse strand, counting down.
CGCTGAGCTTGTCGCGAATAAGAGCGACCGGTGCGCCGTAATCGACATA
>DASYSQ010000130.1:0-35775 GCA_036003145.1 Pseudolabrys sp. | reverse complement strand
TCCGGGCCGAACGTGATCTTAGCCTCTCGGGTCCCGAACGTTAGCCGTCTTCTATCCGCTATATGTTTCTTGAAAGGGTGTGTTTATTCTGGGCGCGTAGCTCTCGCCCGTGCCCGATTTGAAGAAGGGGGTGGCCACAATGGGTGTTCTTCTCTGGATCGTCATCATAGGCTTTGTTGCGGGGATTGTGGCGCGGCTCCTCATGCCGGGTCCGAATACGCCGAAGGGTTTTGTCGTCACGACGATATTGGGCGTGGCGGGCGCATTTCTCGCAAGTATGGTGGGCGACATCATGGGATTGTATCGGCCGGGTCAGGGCGCTGGACTCATTGGGGCGACTGTCGGCGCTCTCGTTATTTTATTTTTCTGGCATCGCCTCGTGGCATCAGGAGCCATCCCCGACCACGGCCTATGAGTTCTGTCAGTTCGTCGATTCAATCCAGCGGAGAAACCGGCCGCCTGCCAGGCCACGCGTCAGTGCAAGGTTGTACTCCCTGAAGACTTCGGCTCTGTGCCAGCCGCCGCTCGGCCAATTCTTGATTGCTCTTTCGAGCCGGTCCAGGTCGACGATCCTCCGCGCCAGAGAAGATTGAGAGAGCTCCGCAATCTGGCGTTCGAGTTCGCCGCGCCGACTTTCGAGTTTTTCGTGCCAGTCTGCCCCTTGCAATCCGGTCAGGCGGTTGGTGAGGACGTTTTCCGGCAGCAAACCCCACATGGCACGACGGATCAGCGAGCGATCAGTGCCTTCGGCAAGATATTGTTCGGGCGGCACACCGAAGCAGTAGGAAATCACGTCGATGTCGGCGGTCGGATCGCGGACGTCGACGCCGGTCACCGCCTTTTCCGCTGCATGCCAGTCGCCAACGTAATCGATTTGGGCCAGTCCCCTGACGCGTTCGTCCGGCCGCATGCGATAGAGAAAATCATGCCCGACCTCTCGCGCCCGGGGTCCGACCGCCATTGCGGTCGCAAAATCGACGCGAATTGGCGCGTGATCCTGCCAGGGGGTGACCCGGTGCGGGCGGCGGCGGCGATCCGCCCAATTGCCCAGCGGTGCGGGGATCAGGGGTTCGATCAGCAGCTTCCGGAATGCGACCCAGGGCGAGTAGGGCGTGCTCTGGTAGTAAAGTCGCCACTGCCTGTACGCCGACAGAAGCCGGCCATGCAGGAGGTGGCCCGCCGCCTGTGACCAGCCATTCCAGCTTATGGTGTAGTTTCCATAGAGACCGCTGAGAAGAACCCGCCGCCCCCGTGCACGCGCGCAATGCAGCGCCGACGTCATCCAAGCGAAGTTGGTCGGGTTACGCACCGGTCCATCCAGGGCGATAAAGAACCGCTCAAGCTGAGCAAAGTCGTCGCACTCATCATTGCGAACATATTCGACGTCGATATTGCCAGCCTGTCTTTGGATCGCATCGACGTACGGGGTTTCATCGGCATAGCAGCCATCGGGCACGGCGCCGTCGAAGCCAGGGCGGGGGACACCGGTGAAGGCGATAAGGCGCTGGTTCCTTTCGGCGTGAGCGCGGGCGGCGAGGATGGAGACCGATGACGAGTCGAGCCCACCACTCAGCAGGCAGCCGACCGGGTGGATGCTGCGCATTTGCCGGCGCACGGCGAGATCCAGGCAATCGCGCAACCCATCGGCATACGCCGCATCCGAAGAGAGTCTGACCGGGTTTACTTCGGCGGGCGACCAGTAACGGTGCAGATTGATCGATCCGTCCGGCGCGACCCGAATGGAATGTGCCGGAGGAACCCGAAACACATCCCGGTACATCGTCGTCACATGGTCGGCGTGATTGAGCACCAGGAAGTCGGCGAGCTTCTCTTCACACAGCTCACGTGGCACATCGTCCAATGCGAAAAGGCCGTTTGGCATGCTCGCGAAGGCAAAAAAATTCCCTGCCTTGTGCCACATCACCACGTTCAGTCCGAGATGATCGCGCGCGAGCGTCAAAGAGCGGCGGCGCGAATCCCAGATTGCGGCAGCGAACGGACCGCGGAGCATTGGCCAAATATCATCGCCAAATTTTTCCCAACCCGTGAGGAGAAGGCGCGAGTCCGGCAACCCCTCCGCCTCTCGAGGCCCAATTCCAAATCGTGCAAGCAATTCATCGCGATTGTCGAGTCGCAGGTCGGCCGTGATGATGGAGCCGCTCGCGCCTTGTTGCGGCTGCCGGTCGAGGCGGTCCTCAGGCGTCATCCGCATCAGCGCATGGACGAGGCCGATGTTCTCCTTCGTGATGATATCGACGCGATCGGGCCCATACTGCTTGAGCGCATTTGCGGTGCGTTCGAGTTCGCGCCGCATCACGGGTCGGCCGTCGAAGCGCACCAATCCGGCGATTCCGCTCATGGAAATCCACCTATACGGTCAACACGCTCCGCCGAACTCGGCGAGACGCGTGAAGCGGCCAATTTGAGAATCCGAGACGGCCTTGTTCTCGCCGATCTCGACCCAAGCATGCGCGATGAGCGCTTGCCCTTCTCGGGCAACGCCAAGGCAGAGCCGGCTTGCTATGCCACGTCTTCGCAACATGGCGTGCGTTGCCAGCGCGCGGGGCAAACAAAGAGCCTTCAACCAAGGCTTCGCGCCGACGCTCTCCACGGCCCACAACACCCAGCTTATTTGGTCGCCCGCGAAACGATTGATGCGACGAGGCGGTCGATTGGCCCACGAGAAGAGCCGAGCAGACGGAATGAATCGCACAGCGAGCCGTGCCAAAACGATCGTGAAAAAGGCCTCCCTCTGATACAGGCGCCGGATCGTCTTCAACTTCATTGCGTTTCTTCCGGAGCCAGGATTCGTATCAGCCGTTCGGCCACCAGTGTCTGCAGAAAGGGCGTCACGTCGCGAGTCAGTGTTCCTGCGCTTACGTCATGCTGTTGCGAAAGTCGGTGAAAAATTTCGCTGACGCGGCAAGGCTCGGCAAGCATGCTCCAAATTTCGGTCGCGACCTGATTGAAATCGAAATATGAGCCGACATCCAAACTCAAGACAATGACGCGGCCATCAACGTCAGCCGCAGCCAATTCCTTGTCCCGCACCAGGACGCTATCGATTGTGACACTCAAGCCGGCGGACTCCACTGCTGCGCGGGGTAGCCAGATTTAGCCTCTGTCCGATCAAGCAGCGTTGATATTATTGTTCGCTACGGGCAGACATTGGAAAAGCCATCTCGAATGCAAATCCGAGTTTTGTTGCCGGCAGCGATGGCGGCCGTGGCTCGGCAAGACTTGCGCTATTCTCGCCCTGAGGCCCTGATCTTGTCTTAGCACCAATGGCCACCTTCGTTACGGCCGGCGGTTCCCAGGAACAGCGTCGCGTATCATTGGCCCGGCCAGTCCCGATCGTCTTCACGGCCGACCTCCGAACATTAACCCTGAACGCTTCTATGGGATCAGTTCCAGCGTCACAAGACAAGCGGCAATGCGATGCGGCGTTTTCTCGCCACGTTTGATTAAGACGACGGCGTGACCTCTGACTCGCGCTTGTTGCCGAAGGCGAAATGCTGATTCTCCTGAACCGACGCGGAGTCGCAGCCGCTTGGCATCGAATATTCCGCATGATACGCTTTTTGCGCCACGAGGGGTTTTGGGCCGAAAAACAAGCACTTATCGTACAAAGTGCTGGTCGCGCTCAAACATTAGAAAGGGATCCGCCATGGCACATAAATCGTCAGCGAGCTCAGATACAGGCGAAGCCATTGCGGCCGATACGCCGGAAACCCGCGAGGAAATGGCTTCGAAATTGGTTGACCGGTTTGCTTTGTGGTCCGGCGTTGCCGGACTTATCCCGGTGCCGGTTGTCGACGTCTTTGCGGTGGGCGGACTTCAGATCCAGATGGTGCGTCGCCTTTCGCAAATCTACGATGTCGAGTTTTCGGAAAATCGCGGCAAGGCTCTGATAGCGAGTTTGGCGGGGTCGATGATTCCGGCAACCAGTGGCATCGGGGCGGCAAGCGTGCTGAAGGCCGTGCCGATCATCGGAACGATCGCAGGCGGATTTGTAATGCCCGCACTTTCCGCTGGAGCCACCTACGCCATCGGCAAGGCGTTCATCCAGCACTTTGCCACGGGCGGGACTCTTCTTGATTTCAATCCTCCGGACTATCGTGAGTTCATCAAACGTCAGAGGGAGATGTGGGATTCGCGCAAAAATCGCGCGGCCAAGTCTGCTCAAGAAGCCGGAGCGACGACCAATCCGTAAGCCGCGCCCGCATACGGCGGGCGATTGGGAGTTGATCCATCCACCGCGGCGATAAAGCCGTCGACCGGCGAGACCGAGCCCCATGCTCGAAGCCTTCGTCTATATAGTTTTCTGCGCTCTCACAGGACTTTGCGGTATCGACCGCCGGATGGGTTTTTTCGGCACTTTTCTTCTGGCACTTCTCACCACTCCATTTGTAGTGTTGCCTGTCCTACTTCTGACCGGCCCATCACGCCGTGCCGAATGGCCTCGCCGGAATTGACGGAAGGGCTTTGCCGGATTCGGCTGGCGCCTAATTTGTTGGGCCGGCGGCAGCATTTTGTACACGTGTAAACGGAAGACATATGTCCTTCCTCCAACTTGTTCGCCACGAAATGCACGGCTCGCTGCCGAAGCTGCTGGTTATGTCGGGGCTTGGAGGCATCAGCACAGCGGCGATTCTTGCCGCCATCAATTCCGGCCTGCAGAGCGGTTCGAGTTTGTGGGCGGCGACGCTTTTCTTGATTGCGCTTTTTCTGTTCATCAAGACCCAATACTACGTCACCATCACGACCACCGCCGAAATCGAATCCATCATTCACAAAATTCGCGTACGCCTTATGGACCAGATAAGGCATTCGGAGCTTTTGTCGATCGAGGGAATCGGCCGCGCCAGAATTGTTGCCTCGATCACGAGCGATACGGCGGTGCTAACGCAAGCGAGCAATATGCTCGCCTTTACGGTTCAGGGCGCGGTTCTGATCGTCTTTGTCGCAATTTACGTAGCATTTCTGTCTGTTGCGGCAATCGTCACCACCATCGTTATCGTCTCGGTGGCGGCAACGATTTTCCACCACAAGAATCGCCGCCTGGTCGAGGAGAAGCAGAGAGCGGCCGCATGGGAGCGCCGGCTGTTCGACCGGCTCACCGACTTCCTGGATGGTTTCAAGGAAGTGCGGCTCAACCGCACACGCAGCGCCGACCTCTTTGACGATGCAGTCGATGTGTCGCGAACGGCCGCCAATATCAAAATAAAAACCCAGGCCGAAACTTTCAAGATGATCGTGACGTCGCAGATATCAATGTACGTATTGCTGGGCGCCGTCGTGTTTGTGGCTCCCCAATTCAGCGACTCGCTGGGCGGCGCGGCTCTGACAAAGACCACGACGGCCCTGATGTTCATTGTGGGAGCGTGTTTTGGCCTGGTGCAGTCGATACCGATCTTGCTGAATGCGAACGCTGCGGCTGACCGGATCGTGCAGCTGGAAGCCGCTATGCGGGCGACCGCGAGGGTCGAGCCGCGCGAGATTCCGATCGCGAAGCGCTTCGACAAGATCGAGATGCACAAGATCATGTTCCGCTACGTCGACAGGTTCTCCGAGACAGCCTTCCAGATCGGTCCAATCGACTTCGTCTTGCGGCCCGGCGAACTCATTTTCATCACCGGCGGCAACGGTTCGGGCAAATCGACGTTTTTACGGGTGCTTTCCGGCCTCTATCCGCCTGATTCCGGTGAAATCATCCTCGATGGAAAGCACATCGATGACCATACGCGCGACGAATATCGCGCGTTGATGTCGGCGATTTTCTTCGACTATCATTTGTTCCGGAGGCTCTATGGGGTTCCTAGTGCGGAGCCAGGCGAGGTTGATCGCCTGCTCAAGCTGTTTCGACTCGCCGACAAGACCGGATTAACTGATGGTGAGTTTCGTACGCTCGAACTTTCTGGTGGGCAACGCAGGCGGCTCGCACTCATCGTCAGCCTGCTCGAAAAGCGTCCAATCCTCTTGCTTGACGAGTGGACGGCCGAACAGGATCCGGAATTCCGGCGTAAATTCTACGACGAGCTGCTGCCGGACCTGATGAACGCCGGTGCGACCGTCGTCGTGATCACACACGATGACCGCTATCTCGACGAGCTAAATTTGCCGGCGCGCAGGATTCGTATGGACGAAGGACGAATTGTCGAGCAGCGTACGATAAAAAGTACAGTAAAGAAGAGGCGGCGGTAGCGTTCGATGGGGAAGGCGTAATGGCGAAGTATCCAGAGTCCCTCGATGGATTGCCGCCCAGGCAGCGGACGTGGCGACGTTTTGTCGGGCGCCATTTGCCGAGCCTGTCCATCACGTTGCTGGTGGGGCTGCTAATGGCCACCATACTGTTTCCCTACGTCGTGATTACGGTCCCGAGCGGAAGTGTCGGAGTTCTTTGGAAGCGATTTAACGGATACGACCTTTATTGCTGGTGCTTTGTCGGCCGCGGTACGATTCTGGATCCCCGTGAATTGAGAGACGAAGGCCTTCACGTCATTTGGCCGTGGGACAAGCTGTACATCTATAGCCTGCGTCTGCAATCCTCGACCCAGACGTACAACGCCATCAGCAAGGACGGCGTGAACGTGACCGCGCAGATCAACGTGCGGTTTCAATTGCTGCACAACTATGTAGCCGTGCTTCACAAATTTATTGGTCCGCAGTATCTGAGCTCGGTCGTGGAGCCCGAGATCGGAAGTCGGGCGCGCGAGGTTATCGCTCAATACACGGCTCAGGAGGTCTACACGTCACGCGAAGGAATTCAGGGAAGGATCCGGGCGGAAGCGCAAAAGAGCCTGAGCACGCACCTCAATAGTCTGGTTCAGCCTGAGGCCATGGAGCAGCCAGACCCGAAGCACTACAATGACTTCCTGCAAAACTCGATCCAGCTTCTGGACGCCCTTGTTCTCGGCATCGAATTGCCGGCGGAAATTGTCGCGGCAATCAATCGCCAGACTCAGCAGTACTATGAAATCCAGGAGTATAAGTACCGTGTTGAGCGGGAAGCACAGGAGTCAACACGCAAACAGATCGAGGCAAACGGCATCGCGGCCTTCCAGCGGACTGTGAGCGAAGGGATTTCGGATTCCTATCTACGCTGGCGTGGTATCGAGGCGACGCTTGCGCTTGCCCAGTCCCGGAATTCAAAAATCGTGATTATCGGCGGCGGCAAGGATGGCTTGCCGATTATTCTCGGCAACGTCGACGGGGTCGCCGGATCGAACTCAAAGGCTACCGCAGGCGAGGGGGATGTGACGCCGAATGAAGGGGCCCCGAACGAAAAGATGTCCGCGCCTGCGCCGGGCCAAGTCAATACACTGCCCCGGCCAGCGGGAGCTGCTCCAACTCCATCGGCACGCGACAAGAACAGCGGGGCCATCATCCCCGGCACCCCGCCTAACGTCACGCAGGCACAGCCATCCACGGCGCCGGGCTCAATTCTGCCATTTGATCTTTCACAGATCAAAAATTACGTGCCGAATCTTCCGGAATGGCTGCGGTCTGCCACGTCGGGGGCGGGTCCCGGAACAGGAGCGCCTAAACAGTGACGGACACACGAGAATCGGTTCAGAAAAAATCTCGACTGGGTCGTCTGTTCGCGGGGCGGTGGTTATTCCTGATCACGATACTGGTCGGAATCGGTGCTTACGTCATTGGTCTCAACGTCGGATATCTCGATATTGCCGGCGCCAGGCAATTTATTCAGCAACTTCGGGCCGATAACCAGAAGCTCAAAACTCAAATTGCCGACCTGAACGCAACACAGGTCGCCTTGCAAAACAAGCTTTCGACGTTTGAAGCCGCGTTAGACGAGATCATCCCTGCGAAGAACACCTACAATGTCAAACCGAACCAATCGATGATCGTTGCGAGCGGGCGCTTGACCATTGGCTTGATCGGTCCTCCCGCCAACGACAGCGTCAATATCAACATCAATGGAAAGCAACAAACGGCGGCGCCGGGAGATGTCATTAAAGTGACGCTTGATCCGTCGACGGTATGTCAGGTTCGGGTCCAATCCTTTGACATGTTCAGGGCGGTGCTCAACGCATCGTGCACGCCGGCACAATAAGCCTTCCGAAGCGGCAATAGGGGGGTAAGACGGCACTCTGTCGCGGGTACGTGGGCCGAAAATCCTAAATATCCACGCCAAACCGGCACCATCCGGAGAATGGCGGCCAAGAATCCGATAACATTGGCGGAAGTGATTCGCCGTACGCAAATTGAGCGGAAAGGCAGGTCTGCCATGAGACAGATAATCACAGTTGCAACAATGAAAGGCGGCAGTGGCAAAAGCACCATTGCAAGTTGCCTGGCGGTTCATTGGCATCTTACCGGTCGGGCTCCGACAATCATCGATGCCGATCCTCAACGCTCGATCGCACGCCTCGCCGCGCGCGAGCGGGCACTTGGCGGCGTTCCGGTGGTCGAGGATGCAACAGCGGACGCGTGGAAGACCGCGCAAAATCTGGCTGCCGCAGGTCGTCCAATCATCATCGATACTCCCGGATTCCGCTCGCAGGCGACGCTGGCTTGTATAGCTGCGGCCGATTTTCTTCTTGTTCCGGTCAAGGCCTCGCCGCTTGACGTCGATCGCATGCTGGATACTCTTAATTCGCTTATCGACGGTGCCGGCAGCCGGCGGCCGACTTTCCGCTGCGTTCTGACCCAGACCACGAGGGACTCGGTCATTTCCAAACATATACGCGCGGAATTGATCGAGGCCGGGTTTCCGGTGCTCAACAGCGAGATGACCAATCGTGTTGCCTATGCGGAAGCGGGCCTGTGGGGAGCGACGCCGAGCCTCATTAGTTGGAACGGGCTCGCGGCGCGTGAGATTGCCGCAATCGCCAGTGAAGTCGATGGAATCGCAGGAATCAAGCAGGCGGCGTAGCGATGGCTAAGAAGAGCCTGCCGAAGGCGATCCGGCCTGGTGTCGTTCGCGCGGGCACCTCTGACCCGGATCCCAGGGTCTCCGAGCCGGTGCCGGAGGGCGCCAGCTATTCGGCTGCCCGGCAGGCCTCTTCAATCCCGGCGATGGACGTCACGGAAATCGCCGCCGGCGAACGCAAGGCACGTGCACGCAAGCTCGTTGAGCGTTTCTCTTTATGGTCTGGGGTCGCCGGACTTCTGCCGGTGCCCGTCGTCGACCTGGCTGCCATTGGCGGGGTCCAGCTCCAGATGCTACGTCGCATATCGCAGATCTTCGACATTCCGTTTTCGAAGAATCGCGGCAAAGCGATCATGGCGAGCTTTGCCGGGACGATGATTCCGGCGAGCACCGGGCTGGGAGTGGCCAGTATGATAAAGGCGGTTCCTGTTGCTGGAACCGCGATTGGCGCGCTCACCACACCGGCGCTATCCGTCGGGGCTACTTACGTGATCGGCATGGCTTTCATCGAGCACTTTGCTTCGGGCGGGACGCTGCTTGATTTCGAGCCGCCGGACTACCAGGAATTCATTAAAACCAATATGAAGACGACCTGATCATTGCACGGCATCCGACGGCCAAATGCGCCCGAGAGATGCAGTCGCATTCCTATTGGGTTTGCCTTTTGCCGCCCGTCTTGCCGGCTCTGTCCGCGTCCCACCACCACACCGCGGGGAATGCTGCCATGCCGTATTTCGGCATCGGGTCCGGGCGACCGAACCGGTTCCAGCGAGCAGTCCGCAGCTTGCCATAGCCCCATTGCGGGACGACGTACTGATTCCAAAGCAATATGCGGTCAAGCGCTCTGGTGGCGGCGATCAGATCATCACGTGTCTTGGCCTGAAGTATTTTCGTGATCATCTCGTCGACCGCCGGGTTCTTGATACCGAGGATGTTGTCCGATCCTGACTGGTCCGCTGCATCCGAGCCCCAATAGCCGCGCTGCTCATTTCCAGGCAAAAGCGACTCACCCCAGGCAAATGTAATGACATCGAAATCCCACCCACGCAGCCGGTTCTCGTAGTGCGCCTCGTCAACTGTGCGTACCGATACGGCGATGCCGAGACGCTCCAGCGACGGTTTATAGAACAAGAACACGCGCTCGAAGAGCGGAGCATTTGTAAGAAACTCGACTTCAAACTGCTCGCCTGTCTTTACGTTGACGAGTTGCTGATTGCGCACTTCGTAGCCAGCGTCTTTGAACAGCCGCAGAGCCTCACGAAAATTGTTGCGAACAGCGGTCGTATCGCCTCCGGCCGGATTGGAATATGGCTTGGTAAAGACTTCCGGGGGAATCTTGTCGCGTACCGCTTCGAGCAGCTCGAGCTCTCGGCCAGTCGGAAGTCCGGTTGCCGCGAGTTCAGTGCCCTCGAAATAGCTGCTTATGCGCTTGTATTGCCCGAAAAAGATCTTCTTGTTCATCTCCTCGAAGTCGAACGCATAGTTGAAGGCGAGCCGAACGCGCGGATCCTTGAACTTGTTTCGGCGCAGGTTGAAAGCGAAGGCCTGCATCAGGCCGACGTTATTAATGGGGAACTCTTCGAGGATGACTCGTTTCTCGGTCACTGGGGGGAAATCGTAGGCTGTGGCCCAATTCTTGGCACTGTTCTCCATGCGCCAGTCGACCAAATCTCCCTTGAACGCCTCGATGGCGACCGTAGCGTCGCGGAAATATTCGAATCTTAACTCGTCGAAATTATTTCGACCAATATTGACGTTGAGATCTTTGCCCCAATAGTCCTTGACGCGCTCATAGACGATATTGTGGGCGGGCGAGAATTCCTTGATTTTATATGGACCGCTGCCGAGCGGCATATCTAGAGTTGTTTCTTCAATGCTGCGCGTCTTGCCGCTCTTGTCGGTGCCTTCCCACCAGTGCTTCGGAAAGACAGTGAGTTGGCCGACAACCTGCGGCAGTTCACGACTGCCAGTACTATCGAATGTGAAGGTGACGTCACGGTCGCCGGTTTTTTCTGCTTTGACGACGTGACGATAACTTGCGCCAGCCTGCGGGCTTATTTTTTTGAATGCATTAAAGGAAAAAATAACGTCGTCCGGCGTTACAGGCTTGCCGTCTTGCCATTTTGCTTCCGCGCGGAGTCGAAAGGTGACCGAAGAGACATCCTCCGGAAAGCTCACGGATTCGGCGAGAAGCCCGTACGCACTGGATACTTCGTCGAGCGACTGCACCAAGAGGGTGTCATACATCTGATCGATGCCCTGAGCGAGCGTGCCCTTGACGCCGGCAACGACCATATTGAAGTTGTCAAACGTACCGAGTGCGATCTGCGACGCCGCGCCGCCCTTCGGTGCGCTCGCATTGACGTAGTCAAATTGCTTGAAACCGGTCGGATATTTCAATTCACCGAACTTCGCCAGGCCGTGCCGCCACGTCGGACCAGTCCCTTGCGCTTCGGCGCGATTTATCAAGTCGGGGAAGGGGAGCCGTTGCCCGGCAAGCACCGCCACGGCAGAGGTGAGTAATGTCCGGCGATTCATCTAGCACTCCAGGGAGGTCACGGCTGGGCGGGCGACATTCAATGCCAATGCTATGTGGTTTTCAATTTCAACGACAGTGCAGAGGTGCGCGCCGGCAAAAAGAAATCACCCGAGACATCAGCCTGAAAATGCGGTCTGCGAGATGAACCCGTCACGGCAGCGCCAAAACGCAGCGAGGCGCCGAAAATATTTCGGCGCCTCGCGCAAGACTTTTCGGTCCCGCGGGTCAGAAGTTTTTTTTAAGAGGCTAGGACCAGTCTAGTAACCGGTTAGCCGTCGCACACGGACAGGCCGGTGCAAGCTCCAAGGGTGAAGCCCGCCTTCTCTTTTGCCGTGCCTGCCGCGATCTCCAACGCTTCGTCGGAGACTTCGAAGGCAAGGATCTCTTTTTCAGTCTTTTCAAGTCCAATAGTCTTCATGTCACGATCCTTTCGTTCGCCAGCGGCGCCAGCAGTCAGCTAAGAGTTGCTCAAAAAAACGCCCCCTCCCAGCGCCATAAGCCATGATCCGATGCGCTCCCAGCAATGTCAATTGGAATAAGCCTATATCCGCAGACACTTATGACACGTAGCTGTCTGATTTATGTGGGTAAAACGCGTCCGGTCTTAACCAAACCAAGTCATAAAAACGCACTTTCCGAGGTGACCAGTTGCACGGGGTGTCCCTCTGCAATTCATGCAAGGCCGAGCCAGTCGGGGCAGGCAGGACGTGGCTGAATAGAATAACTGAGGGTCGGGTATAGTTGCCCCCGGAGTGGGATCGATGGATGCCTTCTATGAGCGCTTGATCATTCGCGCTGCGACCATTGACGAGCTCCTGTCGGACGATTTTGAGGTCTTGCCGGGTCAAAAAGGCGATGCCGATCTGGCTGGCCGCCGCCTTGCCGTCTGGTGTCAGTCATCTGCCAGCGGGGATTGGTCGTTATTTGGTCAGCGCCTGCAGCGGGACGGGTGGGCTATCGACGGGGTTCTGAAGAGTTTCGCGACCGTCCGCCGCAAAGCTTCGGCCGTCCAGCCGGCCTGGGCTGCCGATGCGATTTGGGTCGAAGCCGCCCTGCAAGACCGCGAAAAAGGCGTCGACCACTCCGGCGGCGAATATGAGCCCCTTGCGTTCGAGCACTTGTTCAGGCCCCTGATTACGCAGGCGGCAGAATCCCTTTGGTCAGGCCTCGATCGGCGAACGGCCGACAATCTGATGGAATCGGCGCGCGCTTGCTTGCGCCATTCGTTGCTCAGGGAATTGTGCGACCTTTGCGCACCCGCAATCTATGAACAGTTCGTCATAGCGCGGAACGCCGGCGAAGGGTCGAAGCAGGCTCACGGCACGTCGCGCTACGACCAATTCATCGCCGACATGAAAGCCGCAGGGTTTCGGCGTCTTTTTGAAGAGAAGCCGGTGCTCCTGCGTCTGATTGCTGTAGTGACCCGGCAGTGGATCGAGACGTCGCGCGAGTTCATTTTACGCCTTGCCGCCGATCTTCCGGTTATCCGCCGTGACATTCTGCGTTCGGACGCAGAAAGCCCGATCGCAAAGATCGAAGGGGATCTCTCCGACCCACACAATGGTGGCCGATCGGTCCGTATCGTCACCTTCGCCGATAGTTCACGAGTCGTCTACAAGCCGAAGGATCTGCGGCTTGATATTGCGTGGCACAAGTTAGTCGAACGATTGAACCGCGCGGACCCGCCGACCGAGCTCAAGGGCGTGCGCGCGTTTGCGCGTGATGGCTACGGCTGGACCGAATTCATCAACCACACTGGGTGCGCCGATCAGGAAGGCTACAAACGCTTCTTCCAGCGGGCCGGTGCGTGGCTCGCGCTCTTTCACTGTTTCGTTGCCAATGACATGCACCAGGAGAACATGATCGCGGCCGGCGATCATCCGGTCCCGATCGATCTTGAAACAATTCTCCAGTCGACCACTGAAGAGCACGAAACCGCAGATCCGGAGGCGCAGGCTTCTGATCTCGCGATGGAAAAACTCGCTAACTCGGTCATGATGGTCGGCCTGCTACCCGCCTATGGACGCACGCCCGACAACAAGGTCTTCGCGATGGGCGGGATGACGGCGGACTGGAATTCAAAAATAAAAATCAAATGGGTCAACATCAATTCTGATGAGATGCGGCCGACCAGATCGAAGGAGGCCAGCGAAGCCAATCCGAACCTGCCGCACGTCGATGGCCGCTATGCCAGATTGGCGGATCACACTGACGATCTCGTCTCGGGGTTCGAGGACTACGCGAAATTTCTGCAACGGCAGGGCAGGGAGGCAAAGTTCGGGGACATGTACGAGAGCTTCGTCGGCCTTCCAGTCCGGAAGGTCGTCCGTGCCACACGATTCTATTCCATGTTGCTTCAGCGGTTAAAAAATAACCGAATGATGGACGACGGGGTCACCTGGTCTGCTCAAGCGGACTTCATGGCCAGACTGGCGGAGTGGGACAAGAACACCGATGTTTTTTGGCCGCTGCAGCGAGCCGAACGGTCAGCTCTCATTACGCTGAATGTGCCGCACTTTGTTTCACCCAACGACGAAAGCGAGATCCACGATGCGGCCGGCCTCTCTATCCGGACGAGCGGGAATCCGGGCCTCAGTCGCGCTCGCACTCGCATTAAAAACTTCGATCAGCGTGAGATCGACTGGCAGGTCGAGGTCATCAGGGAAAATACAAGGTCACTGTCAAAGTCTGCCGATCCGACAACGGCCGGTCTGGCGCAATCAGCAGAACTCTTGGACCTCACGGCTCTCCCGACAAAGAAAGTATTCATTGCGGAAGCAGACAAGATCGCCGACGAGCTGTCGGATCGTGCAATCCGCAAGGGGCCTGGTGCCACCTGGATCGGTCTCGACTGGCTGGGCGATGCCGAAGTTTTCCAGCTCGTTTGCCTGGGGCCTGACCTCTACAATGGCGAATCAGGCATCGCACTGTTCCTTGCAGCGCACGCGGCTGTTACGGGTCGTCAGTCTTCTGCCGAACTCGCCCGCGCGGCCGTTGCTCACCTGAGAAAAAAACTCAAAAGCCGCAATGCGGCGCGAATGGCCCGCTCACTCGGCGTCGGGGGCGCCACCGGCCTGGGCTCGATCGTTTATGCGCTTACCGCGATGTCGAAGTGTCTTCGCGACGACAGCTTGCTTGCGGATGCACATGCGGCTGCGGGATTGTTCATCGATGATCTCATTGCAGCCGACAAACAACTGGACGTCATCGGTGGCAGCGCCGGTGCCGTGCTTTGCTTGCTTCGCCTCTATCGGGATAGCCAATCGACAGACGTATTGAGTCGCGCAATCAAATGCGGCGAGCATCTGATGGCTCAAAGCCGGGTCGGACCCGACGGCTGCCGGAGCTGGGTCGGACAAGGCATGGGAAAACAAGCGCTTAATGGCATGTCGCACGGGGCGGCCGGCTTTGCCTATGCGCTCGCCTCGTTATCTGCAGCAACGGGGCGCGAGGAATTCGCGCAGGCGGCCTCGGAATGCATCGCTTTTGAGAATTCGAGCTACGATGTGGGCCGCAATAATTGGCCTGACTTGCGCGGGGAGGGGGAGCCATCCTGGCCATGTCAGTGGTGTCATGGCGCGACCGGGATTGGGCTTGCGCGGATAGCAATGGCCAGGCAGGGCGGAATAGACGCGAAGAATCTTGCGGGCGATATTCGCAGCGCCGTTGAAGGGGCGACGAAAAGCTGGCCGAACGGCGTCGATACGCTCTGCTGCGGTACCCTCGGCAGCGTCGAATTCTTATGTGAAGCCGGAGAATCGCTCGGACGCGACGATCTTCGTGAGCTTGCATCGCGCAGGCTGGCCGCCGTTGTTGAATTAGCGGGGGCGACCGGTGATTACCGGTGGAACAGCGGTAAACGACAGTTCAATTTAGGTTTATTTCGTGGTCTGGCAGGCGTCGGCTATACGTCGCTGCGCCAGACGGGTGCTTCGCTACCCAACGCCTTGATTTGGGAGTAGCCCGGTTTTCCGAGGTTCAATCTCTTGAGCGACACGAAACCGCTTTTTGACTCGCTGCGAAATTCGACCGATCCCAAGGTCGTTGCCGCCATCGAGGGGCTCATCGGCGAGGGCAGCGATCGTCAACTTTGTCGGCTCAATGTGCTCTCGTTCGCTGCCGACAAAGGCCTCGACGAGGAGAAGGCCATTGGCGGCTTCTTATATGCCGCGCGGCTTGGCTTGTTCGATTTGACCTGGAATGTGCTTTGCCCGGGTTGCGGCGGCGTCCTCGACGTCGCTCATACCCTCAAATCCGTGCACAAGGAGGCCTACGACTGCGCGCTCTGCGCGACCGGGTATGAGCCGACGCTCGACGAGATGGTGGAGGTTGCCTTCACGGTCAACCCCCGTGTTCGACGGATCGAGGCACACGATCCGCATTCACTGCCTCCGTGGGAATATTTCCGGCAGATCTTCTGGGGCTCCGGAGTCGATCTGCCCGAGCCGGGCTTTGAAGAGCTGATGGAAGAGGTCACGCTCGACTCAATAGAGTTGCCGCCGCGGCAAAAGGCGCAGATGTCGCTCCAGATGCCGACCGAATTCCTGATCGTTTTCGAGCCGGTCACCCACGTGGCGCATTTCATCGATGTCAAAGGTGAGCCGACGAAGGAACGTCAAAATCTGGCGCTGATCTTCAACAAGGTGCAGGGGCCGACCGTAACAACCGAAATGCGTCCTGGGCCATTGCGCCTTGTGCTCGAAAATCAGACCGATTTGCGTGTCCTGCCATCGGTTTGGATCGCTGGTGAAACGCTTCATCATATGCTCGGCAAGCGAAAAACGTTTCTCACTGCCAAGCGCCTGCTGACCAACCAGATATTCCGCGACATTTACCGCACCGATACGCTTGACGTCGATCAGGGCCTGAAACTGACCAGCCTGACGTTCCTGTTCACCGATCTCAAAGGTTCGACCGAGCTCTACGACCGAGTCGGAGACCTTGTCGCCTATGATCTCGTTCGCGAGCATTTTCGTGTGCTTAACGAGATCGTGGCCTCCGAAGCGGGCGCAGTCGTCAAAACGATCGGTGACGCCGTGATGGCGACGTTTCCCACTCCCGACCGCGCGCTTGCCGCTGCGCTTCGCATGCGAGATTCAGTATGCAAGATCAAAAAAGATCTGCTGATCAAGATCGGAATTCATGAGGGCCCCTGTCTTGCAGTCACCCTCAACGATCGACTCGATTATTTCGGCCAGACCGTGAATATCGCTGCGCGCGTGCAAAATCTTGCGGATTCACAGGCTATTCTGGCAACCAAGTCGGTCGTTGATCACCCGGAGGTTTCGAAGTTGCTGGAGGGGTCGAAGCTCACACCGACCGCACAGGACGCGATCTTGCGCGGCGTCGCGGACAAGGTGACGATCTATCAGATTCCCTATTAGGCCTGGTCTTTCATTGGCCAATGACGGACCGAATTTTGTCAGCCCTTGATTGCGCTAGACCTGCTCGGCGTTGAGATAGGCCAGCCGTGCTCCGCAGAATGCGCAGATCAGGCCCAGTGCGAGCGCGGTAAGGCCCGCGATTACGTCGACGGTGCCGCCAAGATTGCCGGTCTTGCTCATGATGCCCCCGGCGGTCGCGGCCGCGAATACGAGTCCAATCAGGAAGTACTGCGCCAGCCGATAGATCAATTCGCGTTCGCGGGCAGCTGCAATCAGGTAGGCGGCGGCAGCCCAGCCTCCGACGAACCCGGCGCCGCTGATCACCCACCAGGCCATAGCGGAAACGAACTGCTGCTTGTTGCCGATGGCAGCGTCGCGCAGGACGGCATCGAGTCCAATGCCGAACACCGTCAGCAGGATATGCACGATCAAGGCCGCGAATACGCCGCATGCAATAGCCGCCGCATAGTGCAATCGGCGGAGGGCGTCGGTGCCGATCGGGGCTTGTTCGGGCGGGGGCAAGGTCATGTCCCCCGCACAATAGCCGATCAAAGCGTTACGCGTGAATATCCATTTTCGGCGGGCTGAAATGCTTCGGCTCGATTGCGGGCAACGGCACTCTCAGGCCTGGTCGCGGCAGCGCCGATTTCCTGCTCGATGATGTAGCGCGGACGGCCTTTGACCTCGAAATAGATCTTGCCGACATATTCACCGATCACCGCGATTGCAAAGGTCTGGAACAAGGCGATCAGGAGAAACAACAGCATCACCGAGGTCCAGCCGTGCACGGTTTGGCCTGCCAGCCAGGTGGCAAAGACCCAAACGTTCATGCCCATAAAAACAACGAACAATATGATCCCCATCAGGGCGATCATCTGGGTCGGCCGCACCGATAGGGAAGTGATGCCGTTGATTGCGAGAGTCACCATTTTTACGAGCGTATATTTCGTCTCGCCATGAATCCGCGGCAGACGGTCGTAGGCAACTGTCGCAGTCTTGAATCCGAGCTGAACAGCAAGCCCGCGCAGAAATACATGCGCCTCGCCAAAAAGCGTAAGTGCCCGCAAATCGCTCGCCGGCATCCGTTCGATTTAATGAGCTGATTTTCAGCCGGTCGGGACTTTCCAGAAGTCGCGAACAGATGTCCTGTGGCCTCGTTGCTGAGGAGTACGCCCTCGCAACGTTTATAAACCTTTTACTCGTTGCCAACGTGGTTCCCAGACGCCAAAAAACGGCGCCGTTCCGCATTCCGGTGCACGGGGATTGATTGTCATTCAGAGGCGTCCTAAGCCTCCGGTGGGGCGAAGGTTGAATGATAAAGTGGTGGAGGAATCTTTGCCCCCTGCACACAGCCCTGTCGTGGACCTTGTCCGGAACCTCGTGCGCAAGCGCGACTTTTATGCAGGCGGGCTGATCATATTTTTCGGTCTGGTGATGGCCCTGAAGGGGCCGGGCTATCGGCTCGGCACCTTGATGCACATGGGCCCAGGATTCCTGCCGACCGCGCTGGGGATCATCTTGATCTGTCTGGGTATCGCTATCGCGGGCACCGGACTGACGGTCCCTGAAGGCGAAGACGAGGACATTTTGCCTAAAAACCCCGAGTGGTTCGGCTGGGCCTGCATTCTTGCCGGACCGCTGTGCTTCATTTTGTTCGGAAGTTATTTCGGCCTGATCCCGGCCATCTTCACTTGCGTGTTCGTTGCGGCACGCGGTGACCGCACGGCGACATTAAAGAGCTCGCTGCTTCTGGCGGCGTTCGTGACGGTATTCGGCGTCGGATTGTTCTCGTATTTGCTGCAAGTGCCCATGCCACTGCTGACGTGGAGAGGGCTGTGATTGAAACTGCGCTAACCGATCTCTGGTACGGTTTCGGCGTCGCCTTACAGCCACACAATTTGATGTGGTGCTTCATCGGCGTCCTGGTCGGCAACATGGTCGGCGTGCTGCCGGGCATGGGGCCGCTCGCGACCATTTCGATTCTTCTGCCGTTGACGTTCGGGATTAAGCCGGTCGGCGCGATCCTGATGCTCGCCGGCGTGATGTACGGCGCGCAATACGGCGGCGCCATTTGTTCGATCTTGCTCAACCTGCCTTGTCATCCGCCACATGCCGTCACATGTCTCGACGGCTTCCCGATGACCAAGCAAGGCAGGGGCGGCGTCGCGCTCGGACTAACTGTCATGGCGTCGTTCGTCGGTGCCTCCTGGGGCATCACGGAGATGATTTTTCTGTCACCAATATTGGTGCGCGTCGCGCTCGAATTCGGCCCGGCCGAAATCTGTTCGCTCATGTTGCTTGGCCTGCTTGCGGGCTCGACGCTGGCGCGCGGCTCGCCGCTCAAGGGCGTGGCGATGACTGTGCTCGGGCTGATGCTCGGCATTGTTGGCACCGACCTTGAAACCGGCGCCGAACGCTTCACCTTTGGGATGACTCATCTCGATGACGGAATCGAACTGGTGGGGCTGGCGCTCGGTCTGTTTGGCATTGCCGAGTTCATGAACAGCATCAACCAGGTGGTATCGATCAACGCGAAGTATACGAATGTTCGCCTGCGCGACATGCGTCCCAGCAAGTCCGATCTGAAGCAGGCAATCGCGCCGATGTTCCGCGGCACATTGGTCGGCAGCCTGTGCGCGCTTATTCCTGGCACCGGACCGACCATTGCATCGTTCGTCGCCTATGCAACGGAAAAGAAAATCTCAAAACACCCCGAAAAGTTCGGTACCGGCTTGATTGAAGGGGTGATCGCACCGGAAGCCTCGACCCATTCGTCCGTGCAGGGCGACTTTATCCCGACAATGAGCCTTGGCATTCCGGGTGATGCCGTGATGGCGCTATTGCTCGGCGCGCTGATGATCCAGGGCATCGTGCCCGGTCCGCAGCTCATCAAGGAGCACCCGGATATTTTCTGGGGTCTCGTCGCGAGTTTCTGGATCGGCAACATTATGCTCGTCCTGCTGAACGTGCCGCTGATCGGGATCTGGGTGAAGCTGCTGACTATTCCGTACAAGTATCTCTATCCGAGCGCGCTGTTCTTCGTCTGCATCGGCGTCTATGCCGCCAACAACGACATGTTCCAGGTCGGCGAGACGGTCGTCATCGGCATTCTCGGTTATGTGCTGCTCCGGCTTGGCTTTCATCCGGCACCGATCCTACTTGGGTTCGTGCTCGGGCCGCGCTTTGAGGAAAACTTTCGCCGCGCCATGCTGATCTCCCGCGGGGACATCCTGGTATTCGTCGAACGCCCGATCAGTGCTGTCTTTATCGGCCTCTGCGTTCTGCTGATTGTGTTGCAGATTTACGTGCGCATTCGGGGAACCAAACCACCGATCGAGATCCCGACAGTGTTGGAAGGCGCGGAATAGCGAACTAGAGTCCTGCCAGTTCGCGCATGATCCGGTAAAGCCGGGCCTGACCCTCAAAGCCGATGCCCGGGCGATCGGACAGCGAAATTGAGCCGTTCTCGATTTTGGCGTCATCGGCAAACCCGCCGAAATCGCCGAACACGCCTGGGTAGGACTCGGCGCCGCCAAGACCGAAGCCTGCCGCGATGGCAAGCGACATCTGGTTGCCGCCATGCGGGAAAAGCGATGTACGCGGCCAGCCGTGTTGCCCGAGCATTTCGAGCGTCCTGGCGTATTGGCCGATGCCGTAGGCTTGCGGCGGGTCGATCTGGATCACATCCCGCCCGGCGCGGAAGCCGCCAAAGTGCACCAGGTTTGCCACATCCTGCGTCGAATAAAGGTTTTCGCCGGTGGCAAGCGGCGGGTCGTAAGCGTCCACAAGATCTGCGAACAGCGCAAAATCAAGCGGGTCGCAGGGTTCCTCGAACCAGCGCAGTTTGAACGGGGACAGCGCCTGAGCGTAACGCATGGCTTCAGCGCGATCGAATTTGCAATTGGCATCGACGGCCAGATGATTGCCGGAACCGGTGATTTCGAGCACGGCTTCCAGCCGGCGCAGGTCCTGCTCGAGTGGCAGGCCGCCGACCTTCATCTTCAGCATTGTATAGCCGGCATCGAGATGCCGGCGCATCTCGTCCTGCAGGTCCTTGATTGTCTGGCCAGGCCAATACCAGCCGCCGCCCACGTAGCAGAACACCTCTTTCGAAACATTGCCGCCATTGAAGCGCTCGGCGAGCACGGCGTGCAGCGGCTTATCCGCAATCTTGGCGACCGCGTCCCATATTGCTACCTCAATGGTGCCAATAGCGATCGAGCGCTCGGAATGTCCGCCGGCCTTTTCACGCCGCATCATGCGATTGAAAATTTTCGCGGGAGCGAGATTGCCGCCGGTATCGTCGAGCAGCGAGTCGGGTTCGGCAGTGAGGATGCGCGGAATGAAACGCGCGCGCATTTGCGCGCCGCAGGCATAGCGGCCCGTGGAATTGAAGGCAAAGCCGCACACCGGTTTCCCATTACGAACGACATCGGTAATCACGGCGACGACCGACGTCGTCATTTCGGTGAAATCGAAACTCGAATTGGCAAGCGCCGAATTGAGCGGAACCGCCGTCTCGCGAATATCGACGATGCGCATTTACAGTTCCGAATCTCTCAATTGTCATGCGCGGGCTTGACCCGCGCATCCCGATTGCGGACGCACTGTGTCCCCGTCAGCGAGATGGCCGCGACAAGCCCGGCCATGACGTTTTGCAGGTCGCGCATTACTGGATCTGCGGGATCTTGGCGTCCCTGATCACTTTTCCCCACTTGTCGACCTCCTTCTTGATATAGGCCGCGAACTCTTCGGGTTTGTCCGCGACGGGGTCGAAGCCGAGCTGGGCACATTTCTCCTTCACGTCCGGCATTGCCATCGCCTTGGCGATCTCGCGATTGAGCAGATCGATGGTCTCCTTCGGCGTCCCAGCCGGCAAGAAAATACCCTGCATCGTCTCTGATTCCTGACCCGCGACGCCGGCTTCAGCCATCGTCGGCACGTCGGGCAGGGCGGACGATCGCTTCGCGGAGGTGACGGCCAATCCCCGCAATTTGCCCCCCTGCACTTGCGGCGCAGTCGGGGGCAGGGCGGTGAAGGCGATTGGTGTGTGGCCGGCGACCGCCGATTGGATCGCGGGTCCCGCGCCGTTGAACGGTACGGTCGCGAGATCGAGCTTGAAAGTGAGCTTGAACAACTCGCCCGCAAGATGCGGCGTTGTGCCAGTGCCGGGCATCGCATAGTTGTACTTGCCGGGCTCTTTCTTGATGAGTTCGACGAGTTCGCTCACAGATTTGACCGGGAAATCCGAATTGACGACCAGAATGTTCGGCGAGGCGGCCGCAAGAGTGACCGGCGCGAAATCCTTGAATGGATCGTAAGGATTTTTGGCATAGAGACTCGGATTGACCACATAGCTCGAACTCGCCACCAGAATTGTGTATCCATCGGGCGCGGACTTCGCGACTTGCGTCATGCCGATATTGCCGCCGGCTCCGGGGTGGTTCTCCACGTAGAACTGCTGTTTCAGCGATTCCGAAAGTTTTTGAGCAATCAAGCGTGCCATCACGTCGGTCGGACCTGCAGGGGCGAAGGGCACGACAATCTTGACCGGGTGATCGGGGTAACCCGCGCCCTGGGCCGTGCCGCCGACGAGCACGGCGGCAGCAAGTGCGAGTATGCGCATTGCAACGTTCATCAGTTTTCTCCCCATGCGAAGGTTTGTTTATTTGACTTTTTCGATCTTGGCCGCCTCGATGACCTTGGCCCACTTCGGAACTTCGATCTTGATGCGGGCGGCGAAATGTTCGGGCGTGTCGGCGATTGCGTCGAAGCCAAGTGAATCAAGCTTCGACTTGACGTCGGGTGCCGCCACCGCCCTGGCGATTTCTTTCTGTAACAGGTCAATGGTCGCTTTTGGCGTGCCGGCCGGCGCAAACACGGCCTGCATCACGTCGGAGATCTGGTCGCCCGGAACGCCGGCCTCCGCCATCGTGGGCACATCGGGCGCGGCCGCAACACGCTTTTCAGTTGTCATCGCGAGCGCGCGCAGTGTCCCAGCCCGCAAATGCGGGATGACCGGCGGGAGTGCCATGAAACCGATCTGGACTTGCCCGGAGACGACGGCGTTGAGCGCGGGTCCCGCGCCGTTGAACGGAACCGGTTGGATATCGAGCTTGAGTGCGTGTTTGAAGCTCTCCGCTGCGAGGCTGGCGGTCGTGCCGAAGCCAGGGGAAGCGAAGCTCACTTTGCCCGGGTTGGCTTGAACATACGCAATGAGTTCGCTGACGGTCTTTGCCGGTACTGACGGGTGGACAACCAGGATGTTCGGGCTGGAACCGGCCAGCGTTACCGGAGCGAGGCTTTTGTAGACATCGTACGGCACCTTTTCATAAAGACTCGGATTGACGACGACGCTGGAGCTGACCATCAGCAGCGTATAGGCATCCGGCGCCGCGTTAGCGACGAGCGCCATGCCGAGATTGCCGCCGGCACCGGGATGATTCTCGACATAAAACTGCTTGCCGAGACTCTCACTGAGCTTTTGCGCAATCAGGCGTGCCATTACGTCGGTTGGGCCGGCTGGCGCGAACGGCACGATAATCTTCACCGGGCGTGCGGGATAACCAGCGGCGTCCTGCGCTTGAACGGCAAAACTTGCGAACAGCCCGCTGACCAATAGCGTGCCGGCCGCCGAAAGGCGAAACAGCCGGTGCATCGTTTCCTCCCTTTTTTTCATCGTAGCATTGCGCGACTGCCTTGCCAGTAGGGCTTGCATCGGCTGCGCCCACAGGCTGTATTCCGGCGGTCAAACTCGTTTCATTTTCGTCAGAGGAAACTCAATGCCGGCCCGAAAGATCACCCGCCAGGACATGCGTGAAGCTGCGGAGAAGTACAAGAACTGGGGCAAGTGGGGGCCCAATGACGAGGTTGGCACCCTGAACTACACCACGCCGGAGGACATCATCGCCGCGACGCGCCTGGTGAGGAAGGGCAAGGTAATCTCGCTCGCCCTCAACTTTGATCACGCAGGGCCGCAAGGCGCGAAAAGTAAATATCCTTCCATGGGCCGCACCAATCCCATCCACACCATGCTGCGCACCGGCACCGACGCTTATTCCGGCGTGCTGGACAAGCGCGGCATCCGTGCCGCCGACGACATGGTGACGATGCCGCTTCAGTGCGGCACGCAATGGGACGGGCTCGGCCATGTGTTTTATGAAAACTACATGTGGAACGGCTACGACTGTCGCGAGGTGACCTCGGCCGGCGCGCAAAAATGCGGTATCGAGAAGACCAAGAACAGGATGGTAGGACGCGGCGTGTTTCTCGACGTGGCGCGCCACAAAGGCGTCGACTCGCTCGACGATGGCTACGGCATTACGAATGACGATCTCTACAACACCGCAAAAAAACAGAAGACCGAACTCAAGCGCGGCGACTATGTCATCGTGCGTACTGGCATGATGGAGCGATGTCAGAAAGCGGGAAGCTGGGACGGCTATCCGGGCGGCGATGCGCCGGGGTTCTCTTTCGAGACGCTCGATTTCGTCAAGGATACGCAGTTGGCGGCGCTTGCAAGCGACACGTGGGGCTGTGAAGTCCGGCCGAACGAAAGCGAGCAGGGGATCAACCAACCCTGGCATTGGATCACGATCCCGATCATGGGCATGACCATGGGCGAGATATTTAATTTGAAGGAACTCGCCGACGATTGCGAGCAGGACAAAGTCTACGAATTCCTGTTCGTGGCGCCAGCCATACCAATCACCGGCGCAGTGGGATCTCCGGTCAATCCGCTGGCAATCAAATAGCAGCGAGGGAAACATTGACTATGACGAAACAATATCCCGTCACCCACACCGAAGCCGAATGGCGGAAGATTCTCACGCCCGATCAATATGAGATTATGCGCGAGCATGGGACCGAGATGCCCGGCAGTTGCGCTTTGTTGTATGAAAAGCGTGCCGGCGCGTTCCGTTGCGCGGCTTGTGATCAGCCGCTGTTTGTTTCGAAAGTGAAGTTTGAAAGCGGAACCGGGTGGCCGAGTTTCAACGATCCGTTGCCTGGGGCGGTCGAAAGCGATACTGATCGCAGCCACGGCATGCTGCGTGACGAGGTCCACTGCAGCCGCTGTGGCAGTCACCTTGGCCACGTATTCGACGACGGTCCTCCACCGACGCATCTGCGCTATTGCATCAACGGCATCGCGTTGAAATTCATCCCCGAGGCCGGCTGAGTAGCCGATCCGACTCGTCCTTCAGCTGCACGCCCGAGAGCCGACGCCCCCGGATTGCCGTGAGCAGATAAGCAAGTTTTGCGGCAGCATCGGCGTAGCCAATGCCGTCGGGCCGGATGTTGGAAATGCAATTGCGGTCGGCATCCGTCGTCTGCGCTCCCGGCTGCCAAGTGAGATAAGCGCCCATGCTGTCGGGCGCGGTCAAGCCGGGACGCTCGCCGATGAGGACGACGGCGCAATCGGCGCCCAGCAATGTGGCAATCGTGTCGCCGATCGCGACGCGCCCATGACGAACGACGACGAGCGGCGCAATGCGCCAGCCCTCGGCGCGCAACCCCGGCAGCAATTTGTCCAATAACGGCCGCGCATGCATTTGCACTGCGCGCGCCGACAGGCCGTCGGCAATGACGATGGCGATATCGTAAGCGCTCGCATCCGGCTTCAACGAAGCCTCGCCGTCCGGCGTGAGCCGGCGGCCGAAATCCGGGCGCATCAGATATGTTTGGCGGTCTTCAGCGGCGCTCGCGACTGCGCGGACAGGCAACGCGAAATCGCCGAGGTCGGCAACCAGACGTGGCTGATCGAGGGGCTCGTGGACCGCGTCGCGCGCCCGCGCATGGGCAAGCTTGAATTCAAGCAGCGGCGCAGTCGCCAATGATGCGCCGGTCCGCGCAAGGCCGATGCGCGCTTTGGTCAGCGCCCGCAAGCGCGCCCACGCGTCATCGCTTTGCGTTGGGTGATCGGCCATGCGTTTAAGCCGTCAACAATGCACGGAAGTGGTTTGGCATGTTGCGAGGGCGGATGCGCTTGGCATCCATCAGACCCTGCCGCTCCAGCCAAGCCTCGAATTCCGGTGCCGGGCGCTTGCCGAGGAGATCGCGCATGGCGAGCGCGTCGTGAAACGAGGTGCTCTGATAGCCGAGCATAATATCGTCGGCGCCAGGAACACCCATCACGAAATTCACGCCGGCCATCACCAGCAGGGCCAGCAGCGCGTCCATGTCGTCCTGATCGGCTTCGGCGTGGTTGGTGTAACAGACGTCGACGCCCATCGGCAGGCCCATGAGTTTGCCGCAGAAGTGATCCTCAAGCCCGGCGCGCGTAATCTGCTTGCCGTCGAACAGATATTCCGGCCCAATGAATCCAACCACGGTATTGACCAGCAGTGGTTTAAAATGCCGCGCCACCGCGTAGGCGCGGGCCTCGAGCGTCTGCTGGTCTACCCCCTTATGCGCATTGGCCGAGAGTGCACTGCCTTGGCCGGTCTCGAAGTACATCACGTTGTCGCCGACAGTGCCGCGGCGAAGCGACAATGCGGCCTCGCGCGCTTCATCGAGCAGCGCAAGGTTTATCCCGAAGCTCGTATTGGCGGCTTGCGTGCCGGCAATCGATTGAAAGACGAGGTCCACCGGCGAACCGCGGCGCATCAGCTCCAGCGTGGTCGTAACATGCGCCAGCACGCAGCTTTGCGTCGGGATTTCAAGCTTGCTGCGGATATCGTCGAGCATTGATACCAGCTGATGTGCACGCTCCACGCTGTCGGTGGCCGGGTTGATGCCGATCACCGCGTCGCCCGAGCCGAGCAGGAGCCCGTCCAGGATGCTGGCCGCGATACCTGCCGGGTCGTCGGAGGGATGGTTGGGCTGCAACCTCACCGACAGTCGGCCAGGTAGACCCACGGTGTTGCGAAAGCGCGTCACAACGGAGCATTTCGCGGCCACAACCATCAAATCCTGCAAGCGGCTGATCTTGCTGACGGCGGCCGCCATCTCCGGCGTGATGCCGGACGTCAATGCGCCCAGTGCATCGGCCGTGGCCTCATCCGACAACAGCCAGTCGCGGAAGTCTCCCACCGTCAGGTGTGCGATCCGCGCAAAGGCCGCTTTGTCATGCGCATCGATGATGAGGCGCGTAACCTCATCCGTCTCGTAGGGAACGGCCGGCTCATTCAGAAAGGCCGTGAGAGGGAGATCGGCTAACGCAAATTGGGCGGCGATGCGTTCCTCGCCAGTCTCCGCGGCCAGACCGGCGAGCTGGTCACCGCTGCGCAGCGGCGTTGCCTTGGCGAGTAGCGTCTTGAGGTCCGGAAACGTGTAACGGCGAGCACCAATCGTTCGGCTATGCATCGTGAGCTCCCGCGAATTTGTTTCATTATATCGAAAGGTGCCACGTCCGCGTGTGGACTTTGCGCGCCTGATCCTCCATGTCATCTTACGCGGGCAGGAGGGACACGAAGAACCATGCAGCCTGGACACAACCAAAGACGAACCGGCGCCGAAGTTCTTGCCGACATGCTGGCGGGCTATGGCGTCACCCATGTGTTTATGGTGCCGGCGGTCTTGCGACGCACTTTCGCCGAAATGGAGCGGCGGACCAAAATCGCGCGCGTGCATTGCCACGGCGAAAAATCCGCGGCGTACATGGCCGATGGCTATGCGCGCGCATCCGGAAAGCCGGGCATCTGCATGGCGCAGGTGATCGGCGCGCTCAATCTTGCCGCCGGATTGCGTGACGCGCACCTGGCGCACTCGCCGGTCATTGCAATGACCGGCGGGCGTGATCCGAAAACCAAATTCCGCAAGGTCTACCAGGAAATCGACGACGTGCCGGCATTCGAGCCGGTGACCAAAATGAACGTGACCATTGATGATGTGGCGCGCATCCCGGACATGGTGCGACAAGCCTTCCGTGCGGCCACGACCGGCGCGCCCGGTCCCGTGCATCTGCAATTTCGCGGCAACGAAGGGCAGGTGGATCTGGAAGAGGCCGAGATGGAGGCTTTGGTTGAAGCCCAGTTTGCCCGCGTTCCACCATTTCGTCCTGAACCGGAAGCGGCGCATGTGAAGGCGGCGCTCGAATTGCTGCAGAAGGCCGAGCGGCCGATCATTGTCGCCGGCGGTGGTGCGCGTGCCTCAGGCGCGGGGAGGGAGCTTGTCGCGCTTGCCGAAGCGCTGCAAATCCCGATTGCGACCTCACTCAACGGCAAGGACATCATTCCCGGTATTCACCCGCTATCGGTGGGCGTCGTCGGCAGCTATTCGCGCGAATGCGCCAACCGCACGGTTAACCGCGCAGACCTGGTTTGTTTCATCGGCACAGAAACGGGCGGCATGACGACCCACTTCTGGGCGGTACCCAAAATCGGTACGCCGGCCCTCCAGATCGACATTGAGCCGCAATCTCTGGGCCGCAACTATCCATTGGTCGGGAGCGTGCTCGGTGATGCAAGGAGCGTGCTCGTACGAATGCTGGGCCAGATTGACAAGTCGAGTGCGGCGAAGCGCGCCCCCTGGATCAAGGAACTCTCCGATCTCCGTGCAGACTGGTACACCAGGTACAAGCCAATGCTGGAGTCTGACGCGGTGCCGATCCATCCGGCGCGCATCTGTGGCGAGCTAACGAAGCATGTACCCGACGATGCCATCGTTGTCGTCGACACCGGCCATGCTGGAATGTGGATGGGCGGCATGTACGACTTGCGGACGCCGGCACAAAGCTACATGCGGAGCGCCGGTCATCTCGGCTGGGCATTTCCCGCGGGTATTGGCGCCAAGGCCGCGTGCCCGGATCGGCCTGTCGTCGTTTTTACCGGAGACGCGGGCTTCTGGTATCACATCGCCGAGGTGGAAACAGCGGTCCGCTGGAATCTCGCCTCCGTCACTGTCGTCAACAACAACGGCGGCGGCAACCAGTCCAAGCGGGGCTTTGACCGCGCCTACGGCGGCGAACAGACCACCAAAGCTCGTGAATTGTGGACCTACAACCCGATGAATTTCGCCAGGCTCGCCGAGGACATGGGTGCGCTCGGCATCCGGGTCGAGCGGGCGAGCGAATTTGCGCCGGCCCTGGCGCAAGCACTCGCTGCAAAGCGTCCAGCGGTCATCGATGTCGCTACGGATATCGAAGCGTTGGCTCCGACTGCCGTCGCATAACGGCAATTATTTCAGTGGCGGCCCGACATAGCGGAATATCTGCGCACGCTTTCCGGTATCGACTTCCGTCGTATAGATGTTGCCCTTGCTGTCCACCGCGAGATTATGGATCCAGTGAAACTCGCCGGCGCTGCGGCCATTGCGGCCGAACGCGCCGACGACTTCTCCGGTTTCGCGGACCAGCGTTCGCACTTCGTTGTTGACGCCGTCGGCGTTCATCAAAAACGTCTGCTTGGCATCCGGCCAGAAATCGAGATCCCAGACCGAGCCCTGACCCGGCGTCTCTTTGGCGACAAAGAATTCCTTGAGAAAAGTTCCATCCTTGCGGAACACCTGGATGCGATCGTTCGAGCGGTCGCAGACGTACACCAACCCGTCTTTCGCGATCTTCACGCAGTGGACCGGATTTGAGAACTGTTGTGGCGCCGGGCCGGCTGGATTGTAGGGCGCTTCCTTGACATCGCTCGGCGCCTTGCCGTAGGCGCCCCAGTGCCGTTTGTAGACGCCGGTGTCGGCATCGAACACAATCACGCGGTGATTGCCGTATCCATCGGCGATGAACACTTCGTTGGTTTCGGGATCGACTTCGGCGTCTGCCGGGCGGCCGAGCTTGGTCGTGTCGTTGCTGTCGAGTTTGGCGCCCGGTTTCCCGATCTGCAGCACGAACTTTCCATCTTGGGTGAATTTCAGCACCTGGCCATCATTGTTGCCGTTACCGCCAACCCAGACGAAGCCTTTGTGGTCGATGTTGATGCCGTGCTCGTTCTCGAACCAATCGTATCCTTGTCCCGGCCCGCCCCACGATCTGAGAAGGTTGCCATCGGAATCAAATTCCATCACCGGTGGCGCCGGTTTGCAGCATTTGCTGCGCGGCGGAGTGAAACTTGCCGCCTTCTCGTCATCGGTGAGCGATCGCGGGCGCTGGATAACCCAGACATGATCCTGGGCGTCGACGGCAACGCCGGCCGCTTGGCCCATGATCCAGTTGTTGGGCAGTGTTTTCGGCCACGACGCATCGACCTGGAATTTCGGCGCCTCGCCGGCAAAGGCAGGTGCGATCAACAGTGCACACGTGACGAGTGACGGAACAATTTTCATAATCCCCTCCCGGCGCCGGCGGCAACAGACGCCAGCATCGTCCAATGCTCCGCTTTCGAACGCGCGCAATCAAGGGGGCGAGCGGTGCATGCGGGAGAGTTAGTTTTCTCCGATCTCGCGCAGGATCTCGGCCGTGTGCTGTCCCAGACGTGGGGACGGTTGCTCGGAGGCTGCTCTCCATCCGTCGATGACTATAGGCGTGCGTACGCCCGGAATTGTTCCGTCCTTTGCGGCCTTGCTCGGAAGGTCGAGCTTCATGCCGCGATGCTTCACCTGCGGGTTGTTGAATACTTGCTCAAGAGTGTTGATCGGTCCCGCCGGCACCTGCTGGGCCTCAAGCTTGTCCAGCAACTCATCGCGTTTCATGCGAGCAGTCAAAGCGGACAACTTGCCGACGAGTTCTTCGCGATGCTTCAGCCGTCCAACATTGTCCCTGTAGGCTGGATTTTGTCCGAGTTCTGGCGCGCCGAGGGCGTTGCAAAATTTTACGTACTGATTGTCGTTTCCGGTGGCGACGATCACATGCCCGTCGGAAACCGGGAAAACCTGATAGGGCACGATGTTAGCGTGCGCGTTGCCGATGCGCTTCGGCACATTGCCCGAGACGAGATAGTTCATGGCCTGGTTTGAGAGCACGCCAACAGTGGAATCGACGAGCGCAGTGTCGACATAACTGCCCTTGCCGGTTTTCTCACGTTGCGCCAGCGCAGCCAGAATGCCGATGACCGAATAGACGCCGGTGAAGATATCGGAGACCGGAATGCCGATCCGAGTCGGCTCGCCATCCGCCATGCCGGTCAAGTCCATGATGCCGCCCATGCCCTGCGCCATCAGGTCGTAGCCCGCGCGTTTTGCGTATGGACCGTCCTGTCCGAAACCGGTCACCGAGCAATAGATTAAACGCGGGCATTCGGGCGCGAGGCTTTTGTAATCGAGTCCGAATTTAGCAAGTCCGCCAACCTTGAAATTTTCGATCAGGACGTCCGAGCGCGCAGCAAGCTTGCGCACGATGCGCCGGCCCTCATCGCTTTCGAAGTCCATTTCGATCGAGCGCTTCCCGCGATTTGTGGAATGAAAATAGGCCGACCCGATATGGTTACCATCTGCGCCTTCAACGAAAGGCGGACCCCATCCGCGGGTATCGTCGCCCGAGCCTTTACGCTCAACTTTAATGACGTCGGCACCGAGATCGGCCAGCACCTGTCCGGCCCAGGGACCAGCAAGGATGCGGGCAAGTTCAAGAACCCGGAGGCCCTCTAATGGCTTCGGCATTATTGGCTTTATCCTTCCATTTCGTCGTACAGGTGCGGCAGAAAATCCGCTTGTTTGTGTGGCTTGGACAACAAAATTTGTCTAGACTTGATGTAGGCGACGAATATCAGTGAGGTCCCCAGCGCACTCACTGTGAATAAGGGTTACCAGGGAGGATTCCATGACTTTCAATAGACGCCACATTCTCGTGGGGGCTTTGGCCGCACCGGCAGTGATCGCGAATGCACGGCTGGCTTGGGCCGTGCCGAGCAAGATCTTGAAGATATCGCATCAGTTTCCCGGCGGTACTATCGACCAGGGTGACTTCCGCGACAGGTTGTGCCGCAAATTCGCTGCCGGTCTTGAAGCAAAAACCGGTGGTGAACTCGGTGCGCAAGTCTATCCGAATTCGTCAATGATGAAGACTGTCGCCCAATTTTCCGCGCTGCGGAAAGGTGTGCTGGATCTCAGCCTCTATCCGATATCTTACGCCGGCGGTGAATTCGCCGAACTTAATATCGGCCTGATGCCGGGTCTGGTCAGCTCGTACAAGCAGGGTGCGGCCTGGAAGAGTTCTCCGGTCGGCCAGAAATTCAGTGCCTTCCTGGCCGAGAAGGGCGTCATCATCGTTGCCTGGATCTGGCAGGCCGGCGGTGTCGCCAGTCGTTCGGCGACAATTCTCAATCCGGAAGACTGCAAAGGATTGAAGATCCGTGGCGGCAGCCGCGAGATGGACATGGTACTTCAGGCGGCAGGCGCCACTACGCTGTCGATTCCGTCAAACGAGCTTTACGCAGCTATGCAGACTGGCGCCTGCGATGCGGGGATCACGTCTTCAACCAGCCTGATCTCCTTCCGCCTCGAAGAAATCGCCAAGAGCCTGACGACCGGCCGCGGCAAATCCTATTGGTACATGCTTGAGCCATTGGTGATGTCGAAGCAGGTGTTCGACGCGCTGCCAAAAGCGCAGCAAGACATAATCATGGCGCTTGGTCTCGAAGCCGAAAAGTTCGGCACTCAGGAAGCGATTGCTGACGACAAGAAAGTGGCCGAAGTCTATGCCGCAAAAGGCGCCAAAATTGTCGATCTCGATGAAAAGATTGTCGACAAGTGGCGTGCAATCGCGCGTGATACGGCCTGGAAAGATTACGCGCAGAAGACAGCGCTATCGGCTGAATTGCTCAAGCTTGCCGAAGGCGTCCACGTTTCCTGACGTTGTAAAAGGCCAACATCATGGTTCACGGCCTCGACACCGTCGGGACCGCAATCGAGGCGGTGTCCGTTAAAGAGGACACCGCCGGCTTTGAGCGATATATCGCGCCGGTCAATTACGTTGTCACAATTATTTCGTCGATCGCGCTCGTTGTCGCGTCGTTCGTCCTCAGCTACAGCGTTGCGTCCCGCTATTTCTTTCATTTCTCGACCGATTGGCAGGATGAATTCTCGGTCTTTCTGATCGTCGGCGCTGTCTTCATGTCGGCTGCCGCAGTGCAGGCGCGCCGCGGCCATGTCGCCATTGAAGCGTTTTCTGCCATGCTGTCGCCGCGGGCAAACCGGATCCGTCTGTTTCTGGTCGACGTTGCATCGCTTGTGTTTTGCGGCTTTTTTGCCTGGAAGTCGTGGATCTTGCTGCACGAAGCGATTGTCGAAGGATATCGCACAGGATCGACGTGGCAACCGCCTCTGTGGGTTCCTTATTCACTGATGACGTGCGGCATGGTGTTGCTGAGCATTCAACTCATTCTGCAGGTGGCTACCCACATTTCGCGCTGGAACAAGGCCGCATGAGCATCCTCTCTATCGGTCTTCTCTACGGTGGGTCGACCTTGCTTGTGATGTTCGCGGGCATGCCGATTGCGTTTGCGCTCGGCGCGGTGGCGACCATTTTCATGATCGCGTTCATGCCGTCCTCGTCCGTCGATACGATCACGCAGAACGTCTACGAAGAAATGGCCTCGATCACCTTGTTGGCGATACCGCTGTTTATTCTCAAAGGGTCTGCGATCGGCCGCTCACGCGCCGGGCAGGATCTTTACGGCGCGCTGCATGCGTGGTTGCACCGGATACCCGGCGGACTCGGTATTGCCAACGTTTTCGCTTGTGCCTTGTTTGCCGCGATGGCGGGGTCGTCACCGGCAACTTGCTCGGCGATCGGCTCGGCCGGTATCCCGCAAATGCGCAAGCACGGTTATTCCGGCGGCTTCGCGGCCGGGATCATCGCCGCAGGCGGCACGCTCGGAATTCTGTTGCCGCCCTCAATCACCATGATTCTCTACGCGGTCGCTGCGGAGCAGTCGTTAGGACGGCTGTTTCTTGCAGCGATCGGACCAGCGGTGTTGTTGGTCGTGCTTTTTACCGTATATGCGGTATGGCGCTTTCGTTGGGAATACGAGCACGCCAAGAGAGCTTACGAGATGGCCGGCACCCATTCCGAGATACTGCGGATCGATAATCTGTCGTTGCGCGATAAATTCGCGCTTCTTCCGCGGGTGCTTCCGTTCATCGTGCTGCTGACCGGTGTGATGATCGCACTTTACGGCGGCTTCGCCACGCCTTCAGAAACGGCGGGTCTCGGGGCGGTGCTTGCGCTCGCGCTGATCGCGGTCATTTATAGCGTGTGGTTGCCACACGATCTTGAACCGATCCTGGTGTCGACGCTGCGTGAATCGACAATGCTCATGTTGATCATCGGCATGTCACTGCTTTACTCGTACGTGATGAGTTATCTCCACATCAGCCAATCGACTGCTGAATGGATCGTGTCGCTACACCTTTCGCGTTGGGTCCTGCTGACGACCATCCTGCTGATGGTTGTGGTGCTCGGATTCTTTCTACCGCCTGTCTCGATCATCTTGATGACTGCTCCGATCATCCTGCCGCCGTTGCGCGCAGCGGATTTCGACCTGATCTGGTTCGGCGTCATTATGACGATCGTCATGGAGATGGGGCTTATTCATCCTCCTGTCGGCCTCAATATTTTCGTCATTAACAATATCGCACCCGATATCCCTCTGCGGGACGTGATGTGGGGTGTACTACCTTTCGTTGGGCTGATGATTTTGGGCGTGGTGATATTGTGCTTGGTACCCGGCATCGCCACATGGTTTCCGGATATGATCATGGGTCCCGGACACTGAAGAAATGAACACCTCGTTTTTCGGGGAGCTCCTTCAGACTATCTCCGAGCGCGGCCGCGCACTGCTTGCGGGCGACCGCCGCGGGGAAGCCTCGGCGCGCTCAGAGAGCCTCGTGGAACTGTGCGAAGATCTTCTGTCCGGCCGTGGCGAGGCCTCGGGCGTCGCTCTCGCGCGCGAGATCCTTGGCCGCTATGCCGCGCTCACGATTGGCCCGCGCATCGCGTTCTTCGAAGCGCTGGCGCAACGTTTCGGCACAAATGCCGAAGGCATGGAGCAGGCGGTTGCCGCATGGCGCACGGCGCCCTCGGACGCAACCGCTGCCGATGTGCACGCCGCGTCGGAGCCGCGTCGGCAGGAATTGTTCCGCAGGCTCAATCTGGCGCCTGGCGGCACCGGAGCGCTGGTGCGCATGCGCGAACAATTGATGGATTCGCTTGATCATCGCGAAGACTTGCGTGCGGTCGATGATGACTTCGTCCATTTGTTTTCTTCATGGTTCAATCGCGGCTTTCTTGTCCTGCGCCGGATCGACTGGTCGACGCCGGCGATCATTCTCGAGAAGATCATTCGTTATGAGGCGGTACACGAAATTCACGATTGGGAAGATCTGCGCCGCCGCATCGATTCTCCTGACCGGCGCTGCTATGCCTTCTTTCATCCCGCCCTCGTGGACGAACCGCTGATCTTTGTGGAAGTGGCCCTCACGCGCGACGTTCCGCCGGCAATTGCGCCGATCCTGGGCAAAGACCGCGAAGTCGTGGAGATCGACAAGGCCCGCAGCGCGACGTTCTATTCAATTTCGAATTGCCAGCGCGGGCTGGCCGGGGTTTCGTTCGGCAATTTCCTGATCAAGCAGGTGGTCGAGGAGGTCAGCCGCGAGAGGCCCAAGCTCTCGACTTTCGTGACGCTTTCGCCGGTGACAAATTTCGCGCACTGGCTCAAGCGCGAGCGCTCGGAGGAAAACTCTTCCGCACTGACGGAAGGAGACAAGGCCTCACTTACCTTGCTCGATCAGCCTGACTGGTGGCGTAACGAGGATACGGCTGCACAGGTTCAGGATTCGGTCATGCGCGCGGCGGCGTGGTACTATCTGCGCGCGCGAAATGATCGCGGGATGCCGGTCGATGCGGTGGCGCGCTTCCATCTTGGCAACGGCGCGCGGCTCGAGCGTATCAACTGGCTCGCTGATACCTCGGATCGCGCAATGGCGCAGGCCCACGGGTTGATGGTGAACTATCTCTACGATCCCAACGAGATCGAGAAGAACCACGAGGCCTATGCGGAGGGCCGTACGGTCGTCGCCTCCGGCGCCGTGCAGCGCCTGTTGCGGCCGCCGCTCGAGCTCGTCCCGATCGCAGG
>DASYSQ010000129.1:0-11043 GCA_036003145.1 Pseudolabrys sp. | reverse complement strand
AAGATTTCGCAACGCCGGCACGCGATCTGCGCCTGTTGATCGCGATTGACGTCGTGCGCGGGTTCCCGGATCGCGTCGCGCGGCGGACCGAGCGGTACGCGATGCCGAAGGGGAGGAGCGTCGCAGACGTGAAGGCCGAGTTGCAGAGCGTGCTTGCCTCGGAGCTGTCATCGCGCAAGTTTTCCTATCCGCGCAGCGATGGTTCTTCGTGGCCACTCGCGCTCAAGGACGTGGTCGACCGCGCCGGGGCGCTTGAGATGGCATACAACGTGAACGACTGCGTCGAACTGCGGTGGGGCGCGTCCGACAGGAGTGATGAGGCGTCGACGTGCAAGCGGCATGCACCGGGAGCGCAACGCGCAAAGATGACCACGTACCGCGCTTGGTTCCAGGAGCGGCGCCGGCCGCCGCGCGCCTAGAGCGGTCCAAATCCGGAAGCCGTGCCGGCTGACGTTGGTTGCGGTTGGTCTATCGAGCGGCGGACGCAGTGATCAGCGCGAATTGCGTCGGGCCTTCCTGCGTCGGCGGACGGTCGCTGTCCTGCTGCGGCGCACAGTCGATCGCTTCCTGGCGGCCCGCTTTCTGCGAGCCGGCTTGTCGAGGCTTCGCCGCGCGGTTTTCTCGGCGGCGCGCTTGATCGCCGGGCTCGATCGCGTGAGCTTTGCGCGGCCCGCGGCAAGGGCCGCGTTGGTCTTCTCCAGCACAACCTCGGTCGCGGCTTTCGCTGCCGCACCGATTGCTTCGCCGGCGGCTGCCTTGACGGTCGCGGCGCCGCGCTTGGCCGCGCGGACAATCGTGTGCCTGGTTCTGGCTACGGTTCTCACCATCGTTTTTCTCCTCCCTGCGCTTCGATAATGCGCAGGGCGAAGCGGAGTTCCATCGGGAGCGCGCCGCGAGTTACCGCTGACGCTGTGCTCGCGCTGATGAGAATCACTGACATCAACACCCGTGCAATCCGATACCTCACAGGTGACAGGAAGCGATGGCGTGTCAGGAAGCGGACACCGCCGGTGTGACACCTTTGTATACGCGTCATGCACCTTTCCAGTTAGCGCGCAGCTACGCATGGACAATGGAGCAGGTGCGTCAGCGCGGACACACTCGACCCGCATCAGGCGACATGGGCTCGAGGTGGTCCAAGGTCCATCTCGACTCCAGATTTTGTCGGATGAGAATCTCTTTCAATCCTCACAAATGCGGGAGAAGAAGCCCATGGCTACGAACCTCGTATCGCTCATTATGAATTTTCTGACGCCCGACATGATCGGACGCCTCGCAAGTGCGTTGGGTCTTGATCGCAACGATACATCCTCCGCGATCGAGGCGGGGGTGCCGGGATTGCTGGCTGCGCTCACGGGTGTTGCCAACAGACCAGGTGGCCCGCAGAGACTCGCGGACGCCGCAAAACAGGAAGTCGGCACGCTCGACAAATTTACGGGCATGCTGGGGACGACCGGTCAAAACTCCCTGGTTGACCGCGGATCGCGAATGCTCGGCTCGCTTCTTGGCGACCGCGACCAGGCTGCGCTCGCAAGTGCGGTCGGCAAATATTCCGGCGTTGGGACGGCCGCGGGCAGTTCGTTGCTCGCCGGCCTGGGCCCGCTTGTCATGGGCGCGATTGCCCAGCAGCAAGGTCCCCGCGCTCTCGACGGCAGCAGCATCGCGGGCCTTCTCGCCGGCCAGAAAGACAATATCGCTGCGGCGCTTCCCTCGGGATTTGGCAAGTTGCTCGGCGGCGCGGGCCTTTTCAACACGATTGACGACGCGACACGGCGAACAGCTGCGGCAGGTGGCGAGGCGACTCGAGCGGCCGCCGCGTCGGTGAGCCGGACGATCGATGATACGCGGCGGTCCGCGGCGTCGGCAGCGCCTGGCGGAACGAACTGGCTCGTGTGGGCCATTCCCGCGGTGGCGATTGCCGCTCTGCTTGTCTGGCTGTTGGGCCGGCCCGCAGAGCAGGCGGTTCAGCAGGGCACCACGACCACGGCCCTTCAGAGTCTGACCGTGGGCGGCCTCGATCTCGGCAAGCAGGTTACCGACAGCATCGGCACCCTGCGCTCAACGCTTGCGGGCATCACCGACACAGCGTCGGCGCAGGCGGCATTGCCAAGGTTGCAGGCTGCCACAGCGCAGATCGACAAAGTGGACGGATTGATCGGGCAATTGTCGGACACACAGAGGAAGGCGCTCGCCGGGATGGTCCTTCCCGTGATGCCGGCGCTTAACTCGCTGTTCGACAGGGTTTTGTCGATCCCCGGCGTGGCCGACATCATCAAGCCCACAATCGACACGCTGAAAACGAAGCTCGCAATATTGACCGCCTGAGCCTCTAGCGGTCCGCTCATCGGCCGCCGGCACTGGCCGGCGGCCGTCACTATACGGCTCTCGCCGCGTGAGTGGCATTTTCGACGCGCGCCTGCGAGCGCAGGATCTGTTCATATTCGCGCAGCATTCCGATCGCCGCCCTGGCGATCTTTGACGGGTCGCGTTCGCCAACCTCAACCATAACCTGAATGTACCAGCGCAGCCGGTCAGGCCCGCTCACCTTTTCGTCGGGTGTCATTGCGGGAGCGGAGCGGAAATCTTCCCACGCGATTTCATAGGCGGAGCGGCTGATGTCGCCGGCATCAATTTGGTTCGCGGTCATGGGCGCACCTGTTTGGCTGCTGCAACAAGCGTCGGGGTCAGGCAATGGTTCCGAAGCAGGCCCGCGCAGCCTCCACACCCGTCATGATGGAATGCGATGGAATGCGCCGGCGGCCTGGTTGGACAGATATTTGCCGTTATCGGCAAAAATTTTTGTGGTTGGCCTGCAATCGCATAAATAAGAATTATTACGATATTTCAATATCTTGGATTGCGCTTTTAGCGCAACTGACAAGCTGAAGTGTCGCTTTAAGCCAGTTCTTGTCGCGATCGCCCAAGATTTCTATCGGGAGTTGCGCAAAAAGCCGCAAGTCGTTCGAGACAAAGTCGTTCGAAATATTGTGGGGGCTAACAGCGATGACTAACCGTGTGACGCGCTTCAGACTCGCGGATATTTTTGTGGTGCTCGCGACAGCCATGACCCTGGCCGCTGCCGCCAAAGCTGGTCTGGCCAGAGACACCGGCAACTCCGGATCCCGGTCCGGTTCCTCATCCATGGCGATCGTCTCCAATGGCATGGTGACCACCAGGATAATCAACGGGCCGGGCGGGCTCGAAGTGTCCTCGAACGCTCCGGGTGTGATCACGGTGACCAGCGGCTCGAACTCTGTCAGCCTGCGCGGCGATTACGTGACTTTGTCAGGCGCCGTATCGTTGGCGCCGTTTGCCACGCCGGGCGTGCAAGTCACGCCAAACGAGCAGGGCGGCTACACGCTGATCCTTGACCCGCCGATGGAATTCGATCTGGGCAAGTAACACCCGCGGATCACCGGACGCGTGAAGCACCGCCGTTACTGGTCGCAACAAGCACTGGCTGTGTTAAAGTCCCTGAAACTGCCGCCTTCGCAATGGCGACGGAGAACAGGGAGCGGTCTCCATGCAGAAATGGTCCAGACGTGACGTGCTGAGGACCTCAGCCGCCGCGATCGGAAGCACGGTTTTCGCGCAGCCGCTCAGGGCCGCCCTGCCGGAAGCCGAGCCGACAACACCGGCCTTGATCGAAGCCGCGCGCAAGGAAGGCAAGATCGCCTTCTACAGCGCGCTCGAGCTGAACATATCGGAGAAACTGGCCAGAGCATTCGAGGCGAAATATCCGGGCATTGCCGCGCGCGTCGAGCGCTCCGGAGCCGAGCGAATCTTTCAGCGGATCGGCCAGGAACAGGACAGCCGCATCAACGCCGTCGATCTTGTATGCACCACCGACCCTGCGCATTTCATCTTCTGGAAGCGCAAGGACTGGATCGCGCCATATGTGACCGAGGACATGGCGAAGAATCTGCCACGCGATCAAATAAATCCGGACGGCACCAGCGCAACAGTGTGCGCCTGGTTTTCAGTGATCGGTTACAACACCGAACTCGTCAAGCCGGAGGACGCACCGAAGAGTTATGCCGATCTGCTTGATCCAAAATGGAAGGGCAAGATCGTCAAGGCTCATCCGGGCTACAGCGGTGCGATCCTGACCGCCACCTACCAGATTTCGCGCGACCTCGGCTGGTCATATTTCGAAAAGCTCTCGCAACAGAAGGTGCTGCAGCTGCAGTCGGCGGCTGAACCCCCGCGGAAGGTCGCGGCCGGCGAGCGCGCCGTTCAGGCCGACGGCAACGACTATAGCCTCACTTTATATAAAGACGCAGGACGGCCGGTCGAAGCGGTTTACGCCAGCGAGGGCACGCCGCAAATCATCGTCGAGACTGGCATCTTCCGCAGCTCACAGCATCCGAACGCTGCGCGTCTGTTTCAGCAATTTTTGTTCAGCGTCGAGGGTCAGCAGATTTTCATCGACTTCGCCCATCGCTCCTTCCACGCACAGGTGAAAGACAGGCCAGGACGGCCGCCGCTCTCCGCGATCAAGACGATGAAGAGTGACCCCGCGGCGGTGGAGGCCCAGAGCGAGGAGATCAAGGCGCGCTACACAAAGATTTTCGGGGTGTGATCGGCCAAAAGCTGACCAAGAGCTGACCAAGAGCTGACCAACGGCTGACCAAGAGCTGACCAAGAGCTGACCAAGAGCTGACCTGACGTGACAAACACCTCAGGCGGCGGTTGCTCCTGAAGAATGACCCAACGACGGCCCCATACGGACGGGCCGTAACTCTGGGCTGGAGCCCGGAACAAATGCAAACCAACGCCGACGCCCTGAGGCCGTACCTCTAACAGTTTCAGGGACGTGTCCTTTCAGCGAATTGCGCTCATTTGCGGTCGGTCGGGTTGCGGCCTGCGGGCTGCGACATCAATTCGGCCAGCGAACAGGGGCGTTGCAGGCCGCGGCGAGCCCGCTCCGCGCTTGAGAGCCGGGATAGCTCGAAATAGCGCGCTTCAAGCTGTTGGCCTTCGCGAGCGCCTTCGATGAGATGGCCGAGATGTGTCACGACACGTGCAAGTGTGTCGGGAGTGTCAGGGTGATACGAAGCTTTGGTCTGATAAGTCGTGGATGTCATCGTCGCCTCCTGATTTGGTCCTCACCAGGGCGGTCTACTGATTTTGAATATACGGCGAGGTGCGCCTGCCTTCTGTGCTGGCCATCACATAAAAGACTGTTTGCGTGGTAACAGCATACTAGCGCGCATGAAATCATGCGCTGCGGGTTGGCGGCGGACGCCAAGCGGAAACAAGCGGGCGCCAAGCGGACGCCAAGCGGACGCAGGTGCCAGCGCCGATCAGTAAGCGTCGACATCGATGACGGCCTGGGCGAAGGCTTGCGGCGCTTCCTGCGGCAGGTTGTGCCCGACGCCGCCCGTGATGAGCCGGTGCGCATATCGGCCCGAGAATTTCTTCGCGTACGCACCGGGGTCCAGGTGCGGTGCGCCATTGGCATCGCCCTCAAGGGTAATGGTGGGCACAGCGATGACGGGGGCCTCAGCTAATCGCTTATCCAGACCGGCATATTGAGGCTCGCCTTCGGCCAGTGCGAGCCGCCATCGATAATTGTGGATCACGATGCCGACGTGATCCGGGTTTTCGAAGGACGCTGCACTCCGATCGAATGTCGCGTCATCGAAATTCCACTTCGGCGAAGCAAGCCGCCAGATGAGCTTGTTAAAATCGTGCCGGTTTTTGTCGTAGCCTGCGCGGCCGCGTTCGGTGGCAAAATAAAACTGGTACCACCACTGCAGCTCGGCACTTGGCGGCAACGGAATCTTGCCGGCTTCCTGGCTGCCGATCAGATAGCCGCTCACCGACACCATGGCCTTGCAGCGCTCCGGCCAGAGCGCCGCGATGATGTTGGCCGTCCGCGCACCCCAATCAAAACCGGCAAGGATCGGCTTCTCGATCTTGAGCGCGTCCATGAAGGCGATGACATCGCTGGCAACCGCCGACGGCTGGCCATTGCGAAATGTTCCAGTTGAAAGGAAGCGTGTCGTGCCATAGCCACGCACATACGGGATGATCACCCGATAGCCCGCCGACGCCAGCAAAGGGGCGACATCGACAAAGCTGTAAATATCGTACGGCCAGCCGTGCAGAAGGATAACGACAGGGCCATTGGCTGGGCCGGCTTCGGCGTATCCGACACTCAGGAGGCCGGCATCGATCTGCTTCAGTGGGGGAAACGACGTGTTCATCCCCGGCTTGATCGCGGGTACATCTGCTGGTTTTGCGTTGCCGGATTGTGCGTCGGCAGAGCCGATCATGCCGAACTGGACGGCGGCGATGCTCATGGCTGCGGTGCCAAAAAAGCGGCGGCGGGGATGATCGATTTCTTCGGACATGATGGTTCTCCTCGGTTGGAATGCGAGCCGGCATTTGGTCCGGCCGCGTCGGATTTGAATCTGATGCGCCGGCGGAAACTGGATCCGCGAACCGGGGGGCGGACCATTGGACTCTGGGCCAATGCTGTTTTGTGCCTCTCGCCACGAAAGTACGTTGAGTTGGACCCCGGTCCAATAGGACCATTTGAGTCATTACCCTAAGAACGACGCCAGGAAATAAAGGAGGTCGTTATGCTCTTTGACGGAGGCTTCAGCTTTAGCAATTTTCTGGCGGATGTTTTTGCGGTCTTCATGTTCGTCATCTGGTTCTGGCTGCTTTTTACCGTGGGCGCCGACCTGTTCCGCCGCCATGATATTTCCGGCTGGGGCAAGGCGCTCTGGGTGATCGCGATGATCCTGGTTCCCTACATCGGAGTGTTCGCCTACCTGATCACCCAGGGACGCGGCATGGCCGAGCGGCAGAACCAGCAGGTCGAGCAGGCTCGCGACGAACTCAGGCGTGTGGTCGGCTACAGCGCCGCCGAAGAAATCAGCAAACTCGATGAGTTGAAGAAATCAGGATCGATCACCGGCGAGGAATTCACGCGCCTTCGCGCCAAACTGGTTCAGTAGCCAGGGAGTAACCAGGGAGCAGCCAGCAAGCGCCGTGCGGCGTGTTGGCCCTAGTGGCCTCGGGCGGAAAATCTGTCGGGCATGTCGGCGGCCTGGTAATTCCGCTGGTTGTAGCCAAAGGAGCCGAACGGCTGCTGGGTGACAGGCTTCCTGGCTGGCGCTTCGGCCCGCGCCGCACGCGCTGCCGGATCGATCTTTGCCAAAGCCTCCGATGGCTGGGCCGACAGGACAGCCTTCGATGACATGTCGGGCGCAGGCGCCGGCACAGGGGCCGGCGTGGTGGTGAGAGTTCCTGCCGTATTTGGATGCCAGGGTTCTGGCAGACCGACGCGCGTGCTGGTGACGATCAGCGGCGAACCGCTCTCCAGCGTTGCGTCCGCAACGAACAGCAAAGCGACCAGGACCAGACCGACCACCGCAAGAAAGGCGAGAGCTGGCATTGTTGCGCTCCGGCTGCGCCCACCTCCGCATAATTAAACGAGGCTACCGATTGGTCGAGTTGGACCATGGGCCAACGGCAAGTTGCGAATCGGAAAACAGGAGGAACTTTTGCCGCCAAGGACGTGCGAGGACCGCCCGAGCACGCGGGTTGTTGCCGCCGGAGGAGGGCCGCACCGCCCGCATTAAATGAAATTTCATACTCCGGCGAATATGGTTAACGCCGCCGGGGAAATGCCCCGTTCCAACAGTGAATTCCTTAATGTGCGGAATTGCAGTTGCCATCGGCTGGCCCGAAGCTGAGCTCACGGTTCAAAAGCTCGTTCAAGGCATTCTGCATCGCGGCGACATCACCGACCCGGTCATGGTGTTCCGCAAGAATACGGCGATGGGGACGCGCCGTCTGCGGATTGTCGATTCCGAACGCGCAGTCCAGCCGCAGCTGTCGGCCAACCGGCGCATCGCGGTCGCCTTCAATGGCGAGATCTACAATCATGCGGATCTGCGCCGCGAGCTGGGCAGTCTTGGTATCGTTTTCCGGACCGAATCCGATACCGAGGTTCTCGCCAACGCACTTGAATGCTGGGGCCTTCGCGCGCTGGAGCGCGTGACCGGCATGTACGCTTTCGTCGCCGTCGATATCGCGTCGGGCGAGTTCCTGGCTGCGCGCGATCCGTTCGGCGTCAAGCCGCTCTATGCCATCCAGTCGGGCAGCAGTTTTCTGTTCTGCTCCGAGATGCGGCCGCTCCTGAATACCGTGCCCGCAGGGGACATCCTTCTACTGCCGCCCGGCTATGCGCTGTCTGCCACGGGTTGCGGACGCTACAGGTCGCCGGTCTATCCGCGCGCCGATGTGCCTGTTCGCCACGACGCGCTTGCGCTCGACCGCGTGCTGTCGGACGCGGTGCGCTTGCGGATGCCGCAGGACTTGCCGGCCGCGACATTGTTCAGCGGCGGCATCGACAGCACGCTGGTTGCTCACTATGCGCGGCAGCACCGGCCGGAGACGCCCGGTTATTTTGTCGGCGGCACGGACGCGCCGGACTATCCTTTTGCGGCCGAATATGCCGATCGCACCGGCTTCGACCTGCGGCTGGTGCCGTTCGAGCCCGACAGCGACGAAACCTTCTCGCTCATCGGGCACGTCGTCGACGTGGCCGAGTCATTCGAGCCCAACCTGGTGCGCGGCGCGATCTGTTCGCTGATCGCCGCCGAGCGGATGCACCGCGACGGCTATCGCGTGGCGTTGTGCGGGGAGGGCGCCGACGAGTTGTTCTGCGGCTATGCGCCGCTCGAACTGGCTTTTTCGCAACAAGGCGCCGGGGACAATGGCGAAGACAGTGGCGGCCACTCAGTCCGCGACGAGTGTCTTCTTCTGATGCATCGCGTGAGCCTGCAGCGTGTCGATCGCTGCTCCATGCGCCATCAGGTGGAAGTCCGCGAGCCGTTTCTCGATCCTTCCGTTGTCAAATATGCGCTGGGTCTTGATGCCACCGCGCTGGTGGAAGACGTTGACGGTCTGCCGCGTGGCAAGGCGCCGTTGCGCGACCTCTACAATCTCTATCCCGACCAGTTGCCGCGCAGCATTCGCGACCGCTCCAAGGTTCCGTTCGGGGAGGGCGCGGGCCTCGATGTGACGCCGGAAGGCTCGCCCTGGAA
This sequence comes from Pseudolabrys sp., assembly GCA_036003145.1. Taxonomy (GTDB): domain Bacteria; phylum Pseudomonadota; class Alphaproteobacteria; order Rhizobiales; family Xanthobacteraceae; genus Pseudolabrys. Next base: position 1,975 of record DASYSQ010000129.1, on the reverse strand, counting down.
GCGGCGGTTCCATGACGTCATTTCGGATGCGGAACTGCTCGACGGGCGGGTTGAGTTCGCGGAGTTCAACATCCAGTCGAAAGAGGAATTGTTTTACATCCGCAGTCTGGCACGGACGATGGACATTTCGCGCGTGCCGCATCTGCGCGACCGCGCCTGGATTTCCTTCCCGGTCCGGCAAAATCTCGAAAAGCTCAAAGCGTATGCCCACTTCAGCCTCTAATCAGGACAAACCCCGGTCGACGCATGCCCGCCCCAACCCAAATCTATAAAGACACTGCAAAGATCGTCGCCAATCCCCGCGAGGTGGAGGCGAATCTCCTGTTTCAATCCGCGTCGCGCCTGCAGACGATTGCGGATCACTGGGACGGCAAGGCAGCCGAGCTTGGCGATGCGCTGCTTTACAACCGGAGGCTCTGGACGATTTTCCTGGCGTCGGTCACGAATGATGCAAATCCGCTTCCCGAGGACATCCGGCGCAATGTCACTCATCTTGGCCTGTATGTGCTGCGGCGCACGCTTTTGATCCTGGCGGACCCCCGCCCCGGCAGCCTTGCGGTCCTGATCGGAATTAACCGGAATTTAGCGTCTGGCCTGCTGAGCCTGCCCGAAAGTGCGCATTAACCTCCGGATGGTATCGTTTTTGCGATGACGTCGGTCAATTACACCCAGCTCTTCGCCGGGAGCGCGATGCCGAACTGGCTCGCCCCCACGATAACCGCGATCAAGAACCAGGCGAACGAGGGCGGCCTTCTGGGCATGCTCGATAGCGCGGGCGGGGACGGCAGCATCGGTTCGTTCCTCAGCAAAAGCTCGGCCACGGCCGGCAGCTTTGCGGCGATTTCGCAGAACAGCGTCACGAATGCATCCAGCCTTGTCGCGCAGATCGCCTCGCAGAACATACAGGATGCAAACTCGAAAAAACTGCAGGACGCACTGGCGTCCCTGTCGGCGACGCAGCAGATGGTCCAGGCGAAGAACGTCCTCGATCCCTTCATTTATTTCCAGGACGGGTCGAATATCGATACCAACAGCAATATCCTGACGATGGCGAACGGGACGCAGATCGATACGACGACCGGGCTGAAGGTTGTCGATACCTCGTCGATCATGCAATTGGCGAACGGGGCCTATCTCAACACGGCCACCAATATCCTCACCATGGCGGACGGCACCCAGATCGACACGGTGACCGGCCTGACGGTGTCAGTGACCGCCTGATTCGGATAGCCTTGGGGCGCCCACTTCAATCGTTCGATCGGTCAACGAGGCTGAGCCCGTCCGCCATCGGACGGCAAAGAACCCAAAGCAAAATTTGTACTACGCAACGTATTGAAAAACCAGCGAAATTAGTCAATTCAACTCTCTATTGACAATTATCTGTACGTGTACAATGTTATGTACATAACTACAGAGGGCTACAGGCACAAGAGAGTGGAGGTCGTCAGTGACCCACGTTTCTTATACAGAACTGCGGGCCGATCTAAAGAACTTGATGGACACGGTTTGTGATAGCCGTGCGCCCCTTCTTGTTACGCGTCAAAACGCCAGAAGCGTCGTGATCGTTTCCGCAGATGAATACGAGAGCCTTATGGAAACTATTCATCTGCTTAGTAGCCCGGCAAATGCCGTCCGCCTTCATGAATCGATTAAACAGGCAAACAACGGCGAACTGTCAGAGCTTGAGTTGATTGAGCCGAAAGCAGCCTCTGCCCCATGAAGGTCGTTTGGACCCCTAGGGCCAAAGAAGAATATCTTTATTGGAGCAAAGCGAACCAAAAGGTATTGGGCATTATCAACGACCTGATCAACGACATCAAACGCAATCCTTTTAAGGGGCTCGGGAAACCAGAGCCCCTCAAATATACGCTTCAGGGTCTTTGGTCTCGACGAATTACGCGTGAGGATCGCCTGGTTTATCGCGTGACAGGCAAGGGCGATGACCAGCAAGTCGAAATTCTTCAGTGTCGCTACC
>DASYSQ010000128.1:0-23730 GCA_036003145.1 Pseudolabrys sp. | reverse complement strand
CGCGGAAAAGCTCGTCGAGCGTCGGGACATCGTTTGTGACAAGTGCTTTTTCGTAGCGGTCAAATGCCGCCCTCACCTCCGCCACGATGTCCGGTAAGTCGATTTCCATGGGATGCTCCCTGCTCGGCCATTCCGTCGCGTGCTTGCTTGTGCCTGTCCGCTCATTCCCGCGCAAACGACGACCTCACCAAGCCCAACTTTAGTTTCGCCGCAAAGCGCTTCATTCGCTGGCGCAAGCAATATCGCAAAAACACTCCACAACTTGCACCTGTAGCGGTTAGGATTGCCCGCCGCTGGACTGACAATTAAAAGTGGAATTTAGACTTTATTTTAAAAATACAATGATATCATATATTTAACTAAGTATCAATTACTGATACGTTTTGCTTGCGGAACGTATCATTTAGTGATACGTTCCATGTGGGATAGAGATGATCCGGAGTTTCAGAGACAAAATTACTGAGGCGGTATTCAACGGAGAATGTCCTAAGGGTTTCCCAGCCGATCTTCAAAAAGTAGCCAGGCGAAAACTAAGAATGATTGATGCGGCAGCTAAATTAAACGACCTAAAGGTGCCGCCAGGAAACAAACTGCATCCCCTAGACAAGGACCGAAAGGGGCAACACGCAATATGGGTAAACAATAGATGCCGCGTTTGTTTCGAGTGGTCGGATGACGGACCTACGAATGTCGAAATAACGGACTATCACTAGATAATGGAAAGTGACATGGCAAAACTTAAGCCACTTCATCCCGGCGAAGTTCTCCGCGAGGAGTTTATGGAGCCAATGGGTATCACTGCCTATGCACTCGCGAAGGCTTGCCAAATTGAGCGCCCGCGTCTTGAGCGAATTGTTCGCGAACAGCAGGGCATCACAGCCGATACAGCCCTTCGGCTATCCAAGTATTTTGGCACAACGCCAGAGTTTTGGATGAACCTCCAAAATCGTTATGAACTTGAGGCGGCGCGCGAAGAAATAGGCAAGGATTTGGAGGAAATTGAAACGCGCGCTGTTGCCTAGCCGTTCGGCCCTATGAACCCCGCTTCGGCGGGGTTTTCTTTTTTCGCCCCCTTACTTTTTTCGCTCGATGCTGCGGCGAGCTTTTTGCCATAACATCAAAAAGTCAAGGCGGCCTCGAAACCTGTGGATGGACCCCCGCGCTTGGCAATAAGGTCAGTTCGCAATAAAGCAGGTGTCTGCGCATGCGAACGATGCATAAAAATGAATGGGGAGGATTTGCCGTGAAAACCTTGAGACCGTTGCTGCTCGCATTGGCCTTGCTGTGCCCGGCATTGGCCATGGCACAGGATTTTCCCAATAAGAACATCCGCCTGATCGTGCCGTTCCCGCCCGGCGGGCCTAACGACATCATCGCCCGCGTCGTCGGCCAGCGCATGTCGGAAATTCTCAGGCAGACCATCATCATCGACAACCGCTCGGGACAAGGCGGCGTCGTCGGCACGGATGTCGTCGCCAAGGCGCCGCCGGACGGCTACACGATCGCCATTTCCAGCGCCGGCGCGCTCGCGATCAGCCCGAGCATGGAGAAAGTCGCGTATGACACCTTGAAGGACCTGCAACCGATCACTTTGGTCGCCAAGGTGCCGGAGATGCTCGTGGTGGCGACGAGTGTCCCTGCCAACAACATGCAGGAACTGGTCGCATTGGCGAAGGCGCAACCCGGCAAGCTCAACTTTGCTTCGTCCGGTCCAGGCAGTATGCCGCACCTTGCCGGCGAGCTGTTCAGGCTCACCGCCGGCATCAACATCATTCACGTGCCCTATCGCGGTGCGGCCCCCGCCGTGAATGACCTGCTCGCCCAGCAGGTGCAAATGGTGTTCCTCGATCTGCCGGTGCTGCTGCCGCAGATCAAGGCCGGCAAGCTAAAGCCGATTGCGGTGGGCACAACACAGCGGGTCCCAAGCGCGCCCGACGTACCGACCACCGTTGAGGCCGGCATGGCGCATCTGCAGACCGAAAACTGGTACGGCATGGTCGCACCGGCGAAGACGCCGCCGCAGATCGTCGCTGCGCTCAACAAGGCCGCGGTCGAAGCGATGAAAGATCCTGCTGTCGTTGAGAAGCTGGCGAGTCAAGGCGCGATCCTCGTCGGAGATACGCCCGAGCATTTCCGCGATTACATCGACAGCGAAACGAAGAAATGGGCCAAGGTGATCGTCGACGCCGGCGTCCATACTGAAAAGTAAGCCGGCCGGGTTCACAATGTCCGCAGCTGAAAGCTTCGTGCTGCGTTCCACGCCAACATCGCCATTCGGGCGCAAAGTTCGCATGGCGATCGAGGCGCTGGGATTAAGCGGGCGCGTGACGGTCACTCCTGCCGACCCGCTGGATGACAACGATACGCTGCGCCAGCAGAACCCGCTGGGAAAGATGCCGTGCCTTGTCCTGGCCGACGGCAGCACGATCTACGACAGCGGAATCATCATCGAGTACCTGCAGGACGTCGGCGGCACGGACCGGCTGCTGCCGTTGCGCGGGCGCGATCGCTATCGGATGCTCACGCTCTCGCGCCTCGCCGACGGCATCATGGATGCTTCAATCTTGGTGGTTTACGAGACCCGCTTCCGCCCCGATCTGCCGCAATCGCCGCGCTGGCTTGCGCATCAGCGCGGCAAGATCAACCGGGGATTGGCCGCGTTCGAGGCATCACCACCCGACGCGAATAAAACCGACGTGGTCTCGATCGGCCTGTCGTGCGCGCTCGGCTATCTCGACTGGCGCAAGCAGGTCGATTGGCGCCCCACCCACCCCACTCTGGTCGACTGGTTGAACCGGTTTACCGCCCACGAGCCGGCTTTCGAACACACCCGGGCCAAGGACGCGTGATGGAGCATAACGCGGACACGCCGTCCGATTCCCCGTACTGGATGGCCACGCCCGGCAAACCCGGGCTGAAATTGCCACCGGGCGCCTGCGACGCGCATGTGCATGTGTTCGGGCCCCGCAAGCGTTTTCCTTTTGCGGAGGGTCGGAGCTACACGCCGTCCGATGCGCCGAAGGAGCTGCTGTTCAGGCTGCACGAGCGGCTTGGAATCCAGCATTGCGTCATCGTGCAGCCGGCCTGCCACGGCACCGATAATTCGGTCACCGTCGATGCGATCGCCGCGACAGGCGGCTCTTATAAAGGCGTGGCCCTGGTACCGTTGACAGCTTCCGACACAGAGCTCAGACGGCTCAACGCTGCCGGTCTGTGTGGCGCGCGCTTCCACTACATGACGCATCTCGCCAGGGGGCCGGGCATCGATGAGGTCATCAGCTTCGGCAGGCGCCTCGCCGATATTGGTTGGCATTTACAAATCCACATGGAGGCGGCGCTAATCGCGGACCTCGCGCCCGCACTCAAGCGTTCACCTGTGCCGGTCGTGATCGACCATATGGGACGTATCGATGCCTCGCTCGGCCTCGATCAGCCGGCATTCCGCGCACTGCTCGCGCTGGTCAACGACAGGAACGTGTGGGTGAAAGTCAGCGGCGCAGATCGCGTTACGCGGCAGGGCCCACCCTACTCTGATGCGGTGGCGTTCGCGCGCAAGCTGGTCACGGAGGCCGGCGACCGCTGCGTCTGGGGCACAGATTGGCCGCATCCGAACCATCAGGGGCCAATTCCCGATGACGGCGTGCTGGTCGATATCCTCGCCGAGATCGCGCCGAACGAAGCTGCGCGGCAGGCGATACTCGTCGACAATCCAAAACGTCTTTACCACTTCGCCCCGGCGCGCAATCTGACGGGAGCACAAGCATGAGCGGACGTCTGCAAGGCCGCATCGCCATTGTCACAGGTGCTGGCTGCATCGGTCCCGGCTGGGGCAACGGGCGCGCAACAGCGGTGCGCTTCGCCGAAGAAGGAGCGAAAATATTCGCGATCGACCGCAATCTCGACAGCATTACGGAGACCGTCGAACGCGTGACGGCGGCAGGCGGGGAGATTGTTACCCACCAATGCGACGTCACCGGCTCGGCCTCGGTCGAAATCATGGTAAAGGCCTGCCTTGACCGCTTCAGTCGTATCGACGTGCTGGTCAATAATGTCGGCGGATCCGCGGCCGGCGGACCGGCCGAAATGAGCGAGGACGTCTGGGATGCTCAGGTCGACTACAATCTCAAGAGCGTGTTCCTGACTCTGAAACACGTGCTGCCGGTGATGGAACAGCAAAAAAGCGGCGCCATCGTCAACATTGCCTCGACATCCGGGTTGCGCTGGACTGGTTCGGCGCAGGTCGGATACGCCGCGACCAAGGCCGGGGTGATCCAGCTCTCACGCGTTGTGGCCGTGCAATATGCTGACAAGGGCATTCGCGTGAACACCGTCGTGCCAGGGCAGTTGCATACGCCGATGGTCGAAGCGCGGCTGGCCGGGCAGCGCGCTGGCGGCGATGTCGAAGCGCTCCTGAAATCGCGGCTCGAGCGCATCCCGATCGGCTTCATGGGAGACGGACGCGACACCGCCAACGCGGCGTTGTTTCTCGCTTCCGACGAGGCTCGTTTTGTCACGGGTACCGAGATCGTCGTGGACGGCGGAATGACGGTGCGCTGCGATTAGCGAAGACTTGCCTGGCGCTTGTCAGTGACCGTGCCGCGCTCGATGAAATAGGCTCGCGCCAACAGGTCGATCACATGAATCTCGTTCGATTCCGCGATCAGCACCGAAACGCCTTCGGTCTTCAGGTTGGCCAGGACTTCGCCGAGGCGGCGCGCGAGCGCCGGCGCGAGCCCCTCGAACGGTTCATCCAACAGTAGAATGTGCGTTCCCGCCATGAGCGCGCGCGCCAGGGCCACCATTTTCTGCTGACCGCCGGACAGCTCCAGCGCGCGGCGACGGCTGAACCGAGCCACCTCGGGCATGATCGAAAAAATCCATTCCAGCCGCTGATCGGCGCCGTCCACCCTGGTCGACCATGTCGGAAGGCGGATGTTCTCCTCCACGGTAAATTCCGGCACCAGCCGCCGGTCCTCGGGCATGTATCCGATGCCGTGGCTTGCCCGGTGGTGTGCCGGCAACGCCAGCAGATCGATATGGCCAAGCTCGGCCTTGCCGCGAGCCGGCAGCGCGCCCATCAGCGCGCGGAGCAAGGTGGTTTTGCCGGCCCCGTTGCGGCCGATCAGGCCGCACATTTCTCCTTCGTTCATGGCGAGAGAGGCATCCCGGACAATTGGAATCGCGCCGATCGATACATTGAGGTTCTCGATCCTAAGCATGACCGGCCCCGGGCTTGAGCCTCACGCCGCTGATGAGTTCCTGCACCCGCGGATCATCGAGCGTCTGATGCGGGGTACCATCGGCGATGACCGTGCCGTCATAGAATGCGAGTACACGATCGGCGAACCGCATGACAATTTCCATGTCGTGTTCGACGAATAGAATCGTGATCTTGCGTGTCTTGAGCGCCGACATGACGACTTGCATCAGGTCGAATTTTTCCTCGATCGAAATGCCGCTCGTCGGCTCATCGAGAAGCAGCAGCCGCGGCCACCCTACGACCGCCATGCCGATATCGAGCAGCTTCCGCACACCCTGCGGCAAAGTGTTGGCAAGCGTGTCGCGATAGCGGCCGATCTGAAACAGATCGATCGTCGCCTGCGCCTCGGCAATCGCGGCTTCCGAATGCACAGGGGTGGTAACACCGCCAAGCATTCCGCCCTTGCGGCGCGCGATGGCCGCTGCGATGCACATGTTGTCGAACACACTGAGGGTGGGGAAAATCTGCGCCACCTGAAACGAACGCGAAATCCCCAGTTGCGTGATCTCGCGCGATGGCTTGCCGGTAATGTCCTTGTCCTCGAACAGGATGGTGCCCTTGGTCGGCGTCAGATGGCCGGTGACCATGTTGATGAAGGTTGTCTTGCCCGCGCCGTTCGCGCCGATCACGCCGACGGTCTGCTCGGCCGGCACGCTGACGGTAATGTCACGCGCGGCAACCAGCAAACCGAACGTCTTTTCCAGATCGCGCACGGCGAGAATGGGAGGGCTGCCTGCGCTCATGGCTTCGCACCCGCGCGCCCGCGCAGGCGCCCCAGGAGTGAGCCCAATCCCTCGGGAAGAAACAAAATCGTGAGCAAGAGCGCAGTCCCGAGAGTCATCTGCCACAAAGACGGCATGACATCGACCGCAATGGAACGTAGCGCCTCGAACGCCAGCGAACCAATGAAAGCGGCCGCGACCGAGGCGGATCCAGCAAGGATGGTGACGAAAACGAAGCTGCCGGACGTTGTCCAATATGACATATTCGGATCGACATGGCCGATCGAAAGCGCAGCGAGCGCACCACCGAGACCGCCAAGCACGCCCGCGATAACCAGCTTGGCATGGATGACACGGGTAACCGATACGCCGAGAAATTCGACACGGATTTCATTGTCGCGGATCGGAGCGGCCAGCGCGCCAGTGACCGAACGGAAATAGCTGCTGACCAGTACAGCTGCGATGGCATCGACGGCCAGCGTAAGCCAATAGAGCGAGAGGCCGAGAGCCTGGCCGTGCGGGGCGTAGCCCAGGAAGGTCGGCGTAGCCACGCTGAATCCATCGGTCGAGCCGAGCGATTCAGTTTTCACCAGCACACCGTAGAGAATCATCGACAGCGCGAGGCTCAGCATCGCGAAGAAAATTTCGCGATAACGCGCGAGTAGAAAACCGACCAGAGCCGCGACCAGCCCCGCTCCGATGCCGCCGAGTAAAACCAGCGCGATTGCATCGGTGAAGCCGGTCCAGCGTGCGATTAACGCAACCGTGTAGGCGCCAATGCAGTAGTAGAGCGCCTGCCCGAAGGAGACGAGTCCCGCGCGCCAGAGCACGACAAGTCCAAGCACGACCAGTGCGTTGGCAAACGCAATTGTTACCAGCGAGGCAACCCACTCGGGGAGGACGGGCGCGGCCGCTGCGGCAATCAGAAACAGAAGGCCACCCACAAGTTGCGCGCGGCCCGACATGTCAGATTTTCCTCGGTTGGGCTCGCACAAACAGCCCGTACGGCCGCACGACGAGCACCAGCGCCATGACGCCGTAGATGACGAACAATTCGAGCTGTGGAACCAGATGTACGGCGGCGGCCCGGCAGATGCCGACGACCAGCGCACCGATCAGCGCACCCTCGATCGATCCCATTCCGCCGATCGCAACGACCGCAAAGGCGAGGACAATCACCTCGACGCCGATGCCAAGTGTTATCGACATCTTGGGGGCCATCACCGCGCCGCCGAGCGCGCCAAGCATTGCTCCGATAATGAAAGTCACGGTGTAAACCAGCGTGACGTTGATCCCGAAAGCTGCCGCAGTCTCACGATCGAAAATCACCGTGGTGAGCAACCGGCCATAGCGGGTGAATTTCAGCGCCCAATAGGCAATACCCGCAAGCGCCGCCGCAATCGCAACAAGGCCGATGTCGTAGTTTGACAGCACAAGTTCGCCTATTTCGGTATTGCCTGCGGCCACCATCGGCTGATACGCGGCGTAGGAACGCGGCCCCCAGATCAGCACGATCACGTCCTCGAGGATGAGGAACACCGCATAGGTGACCAGAACGACAACGACTTCGTCACGGCCGTACACCAGGCGCAATATCCCGCGTTCGAGCACAAGTCCCATCACAACGCCGATCGCCATCGCGAGCGCGATCATGAACAGGAATCCAAGTGCCGCCGGCAGATCGGAATTGGCGTAGATGCCGACCGCGGTGGCCGCTCCATAGGCACCAAAGGCGTAGAACGAGCCGTGCGTGACGTTCAGGATTTTCATCACGCCGAAGATCAGCGTCAATCCGATCGCGACAATGAACAGATAGGCCGCGTAGACGAGGCCGTCGGTCAAGATGGCGGACAAGGTCAGCAGCACAGGGCCACCGCTGGATTGAAGAGCATGACGCGGCGGAAGATACGCCCTCTCCCGCCGCGCATCATCGTCTCAGGACCGGCGCGTCAATTGCACTTGGCACCCTTCATGCCGTCGGCAATCCACTTCTCGGCTTCCACGCCCGCCGGCGGATTCACGCATTCGGCGGGATAGCGAATAATGTCGACGATTTCCGGCATCTGCTTTTGTTTATTGAAGCGGTATGTGCCGTAGGCCGTCTCGGTGATGCCTTGATGTCCCTCGCCGAGCACCATCTTCACATGACCAGCCGGGCCTTCGAACTCAATGCCCTTGAACGCAGCGGCGATAGCGTCCGCATTCGGCTTGCCGTCTTTCGCCGCCTTTTCGTACGCGATCTTCAGGCCAAGCAGAGATTGCGCCATCTGATAGGCCGGGTAGGTCGGAGGAATGTTGTAGCGGTCCGTGTAGATCTTCTCGAACCACTTCTTGATTTCGGTGTCGCGGGCGAGCGGACCATTGGCGCCGCGACCGCCGATGATCGTGCCCTCCGGCATCTTGTCGCGCAGCCGCCAGATTGCCGCTTCACCCGTGGTCATGATGATAGTCATGCGCTTGTCGAGGCCGCGGGTCTGCTCCTGGTAGACGAAGGCTTCGAGGTCGCCGTCATAGAAGCTGGTGTGAAGGGCCTGTGCCTTGGATGTGAGCAGCGTAGAGACCTCAGCGCCATATTCGCCGACGAACAACTTCGGGAAGAGCACCTTGTCCACCTCGACCTTCGGCGCCAGAACCTTCATGGCTCCCAGAAAATCACGCCAGGAATCCTGGCCCCATGCGTAATTCTGGTTGATGCCGGAGAAGGCGGTGAGATTCTTTTTCTTGGCGAGCAGGTAGCGTGCAGCGCCGACGCTATCCATGGTCGCATGCGGACTGACGCGGAAAACGTAAGAGCGCGCCTTTTCTTCAAAGATACGCGGCGTTCCGCAATCGTAAAACACGGTGAGCGCCTTGAGCTCTTCGGCGACCGGGGCCACGGCCAGACAGCTTCCCGACGAGACGTATCCGACCACGGCGTCCACCTGGTCGCGTTGCACCAGATTGCGAAACTCAGTGACGACGTTTGCCACGGTACCGGCTTCGTCGACATATTTGGCTTCGATTTTCGACCCTCCGAGACCAACCTGATTGAATGGCGCAGGCGCTTTGCCGGCGTTGAATGCCTCGATGACGATTTCCGCTCCGTTGCGACCCGGAATTCCGAACGGCGACGCCGCCGGCCCGGTGAGAAACGAAACGATGCCCAGCTTGACCGGCGCCGCAGATGCTGCAGGCTGCTGCGCGTGAGCCGGCACCACCGACGCGACGGCGATTGCGGCAAGCGCAAGCGAAGTTCTCGAATAGTTTGACATTGGCTTACTTCCTCCCCTGACAAGCCCTGTTTGGCGGACTTTTCTTCCCACAATTATGCCATTAGCAAACGCGATCCGGTCGCTAGTTTCAACCGCTATATTCGTATTGATGCAGCGTCCCGCGCGTGCTCGAATGACCGCCGGCGCTTAGCGCATGTGCGAAATAAGCGGCGGCGGCGGATGGCCTTTCCGACGCAGTGAATCGAAGCAGCGAGGCTGAACAAGCCAATGGCAGTTACCCCCCTGCGTCGAGACGACGGGCCTGCACCCGGCAGCGGCGTGGCCGCGCGGCTGGCAGTTCGGGCCGGCTCGTATCGAGCGCCGACCGCGGGGCTCGCGCCCGGTTATGTGCAAGGCAACCTCGCCATCTTGCCTCACGCGCTGGCAGCGGACTTCTTGCAATTCTGCCGACTGAATCCAAAGCCGTGTCCGTTGATCGGGACGTCCGCACCCGGCGACTGGCGCGTGCCGGAATTGGGTGGGGATCTCGACATCCGCACCGATCTGCCGCGCTATCGCGTCTGGAAGAACGGCGAGCTGGTCGCAGAGCCGGAGGACGTGCGCGAATACTGGCGCGACGATCTCGTGAGCTTTGTGATCGGCTGCTCGTTTTCGTTCGAGGAAGCACTGACAGCGGAAGGCATCGAGCTTCGCCACATCACGCGCGGCTGCAACGTGCCGATGTTCCGCACGTCGATCCCGACCCATGAAGCGGGGCCGTTCCATGGGCCCATGGTGGTGTCGATGCGGCCACTGACGCCGCGTGATGCCATCCGTGCCGTGCAGATCACGACGCGCTTTCCGTCGGTCCACGGTGCGCCGGTCCATATCGGAAAGCCGGAAATGATCGGCATCAAGGATATCGGCAAGCCCGACTACGGCGATGCGGTGGACGTGCGCAACGACGAGCTGCCGGTATTCTGGGCCTGCGGAGTGACGCCGCAATCAGTGATCGCGACCGTCAAACCGGAATTCTGCATCACTCACTATCCGGGCAGCATGCTGGTCACTGACCGGAAGAATACCGAGTTTGCGATTATGTGAGTGAGGCACCGCCTCTCGTGATGTCATGCCCGGCCATCGCCGTCCGAAAGGACGGCGTGCATTACACGCCTACGTGCCGGGCGACCACCTCTCCTGTTGTCATGCCCGGCCTTGTGCCGGGCATCCACGTCTTGCGGCCTTGCAACAGCAAAGACGTGGATGGCCGGGACGAGCCCGGCCATGACGACGTACCTACGCCGCGTCTCTCGCGTTTTTGTCGAGCAATCCCGCCTCGACCAACGCCTGACGGATGCGTGCGATCTCGCCGCGCTCGATCTTGACCAGTGGCGGTCGAACAACGGCGCGCGGCAGCTTACCCAGCAGCACCAATGCCTCTTTCATGCGGTTGTGCATATCGACGAAGGGATCGGAATAGAATACGCGCGCGGTCGGTTCGATGCGGTCATTGAGGCGTTTCGCTTCCGCCATGTCATTCTTCTGCACGGCGCGAAACAGTTTCGCCTGCAGGTCAGCGATCACACTGCCTGAGCCGGACAGCAGACCATTGCAGCCGAGCACCAGCGAGGAGAACAGCCATGAACTGTGCGTGGTGAGCACGTTGACCGGCCGCGGCAGATTTTGCAGCGTGCGGATGTGCCACTCGTGATGGGGGACGTTGCCGATCCAATCCTTGATGGCACGGATCGACGGCACGTCTTCGCACATCTTCAGCAGTGTATCCTTCGGATAGCCTTGCCCCGTTGCCAGCGGGTACTGAAACACGATCAACGGCAGGTCGGTTGCGTCCGCAATGCGCTTCACATGCGCGAGCGCCATAGCCGGCGACTGACCGAGGGTGAAGGGTGCCGGCGGAAACACAAGCAGCGCTGAAGCGCCGCCGTGTGCCGCCATGCGTGCGAGACGGGCGGCCTCGATGCTGCCGTCGGCCCAGATGCCGTTGATCAGGGGCAGACGGGTGCCGATTTCGTCCTGCGCGATATCGAGCACACGCTTCTGCTCGTCGAAGGTGCAGGACGCGACCTCCGTCGAATGGGCGTTGATGGTGATGGCGGAAAGGCCTTCGATCGCGGCCACATCGCGCAGGTGCTTGCGAAAGCCTGTCTCGTCGATCGCGAGATCGTTGTCGAACGGCAAGAGGACCGCCGGGATCACGCCATGAGGAACATAGGTTGTGTGCCGTGGCATGGCCCCTCTCCTTCGGATTGCCGCTCGCCTGCGGCTCAGGCTCGCCAGTATAGCACTCGTTCCTGCAATGTCAGACGACGAGCGCTCCACCGTCGATATAGATGATGGACCCGGTCGCAAAGCCGACGGTCATAAACGTGAGGATTTGCTGCGCGATATCCTCACCCAGGCCGACACGGCCGACGGGCAAGGAAGCCGCGGTCTTGGCAAGCATGTCGCGGCGCGCGGCCTCCGGCATGCTGGCGCGTATAGGCGTATCAATGGTCCCGGGCGAAACCGCATTCACTCTGACGGGCGCGAGCTCAAGCGCCAGACCACGCGTGAGGGACTCGAGTGCGCCGTTCACCGCACTGACAATCGCAGCGCCGGGTCGAGGGCGAGTGCTCAGATAGCCCGTCACGAGGGTGAGCGACCCGCCGGAACGAATTTCGGCCGCGCGCGCGACCCGCCATGCGCCCCAGAATTTGCTTTCCATGGTCGCGCGCACGTCATCCATGGAAACGGTCTTGAATGGACCGGTGCGCAATTGAGCCGCAGTCACAACAACATGATCCACCGGCCCGCATTTGCGGAAAAGATCGGCAACGCTTTCATCGCTGGTAACGTCGGCCGGAATCGCGATCACACCAATCTTTTCCGCAGCCGCCTTCAGGCGCTCGGCATTACGGGAGGCGATCGTAACATCGGCGCCTTCGCTCTTCGCCAGCTCGGCGGTCGCAAGGCCGATTCCCGATGACCCTCCAACGACAACAATCTTCTTTCCCGCAAGCAGCATCTTGTCCTTCCCTCCGCGTTTCGAAATTTCCGGTGTTTGCGCCCACGGCCACGCTGAAGGCGCCTTTGCGACGGCTTAATCAAAAACGGAATAGACGTGGCGCTCTCGTCGTTCGAGAAGTGGTACGGCGCTTTCCAGGACCAGAGTTTTGAAATGCGGTGTCTGCTGATGATCGATAAACGCCTGCTCATCGGCGTACTGCTCGTAGAGCAGAAATTCATCCGGATTATCGCGGGACCGGTTGACGGTGAACTGCAGATTTCCCGGTTCCCGGCGAATTTCTTTGGCCAGCTCGCGCAGGATGTCTTCGATCTTTGCGGTCTGACCAGCCTTGGGCCGCCAGTAAGCGACGATCACGTGTGTCATTTTTTACCTGGTTGAAGTCCGGGAAGCTCCAAAAGCTTCCGACAGTTGCTTCGCTGCCTCGCTTAAATCTCGCGCCTTGTTCTGCAAGGCCTGGATCGACAACCGCCAGACCGGCCCGGAAATTCCGATGGCACCGACGACCTGACCGCTGAAATCGTACACCGGCATCGCCGCGCATCGCACTTCGTTGTTGAATTCACCGTCGTCGAAAGCAATTCCCGTGCGGCGGACATCTTGCAGCTCCCGCCGCAGACGCTGCGGACTGGTAATCGTCTTTGACGTCAACGCCTTCAGCTCGATCCGGTCAAGATATCGATCGAGTTGATCCGGCCGCAAGGCAGCAAGTATCACCTTGCCCAATGCCGTGCAGTAGGCTGGCCGAACGACGCCGACGCGATCGGTGAGTTGAAAAGCACCCGGCCCCGGCGTTCGCGCCATAACAACGACAGCGTCGCTCATACGCGAGGCGAAATGACTGCTTTCACCAGTTTCACGGGACAAATCGTCAAGCACAGGCGTCGCCATGCTCACCATCTCCATCTCGTCGAGAGCGCTGGCGGCCAGCGCGAACAGCGGCCGGCCAATGCGATATCGTTTGCTCTCTTTGATCTGCCGGATATAGCCGAGCGAGACCATCGTCTTGACGAGATGGAAGGTCGTGCTGTTGTGCAAGCCAACGCGCTTGCTGAGATCGGCGAGCGCGATGCCGTCGCGATTGCGAGCCACCTCTTCCAGAATGGCGAAAGCGCGTCCTATCGACTGGACTCCCCCGCGCGCACGATCCTCAACGTCGTCATCGATGTCTGGCAGAGGATCTTTGACAATACGCGCGATTGCCAAACCGCGGCGCGCCGAAAGCGCTCGCGCCGGGTTCGGTTTTGATTTTGCCGGGCTTCTCAAAATGATGCTCCAAAAGCGTGGCGTTCATCCTTCGACATTGAGTGACCTCACTTCACCGGAGCGACATCGGGAAGCCAGCGTTGGCCAAACACAGGCTCCTTGTAGGGCGTGGGCGGCAATTCCCAGGCGCCGGTCGACGGCGGCCGCACCTCCGCGTCAACATGCACGTCGAGCACGAACGGCTTGTTGGCTTTCACGGCATGTTCGAGCGCGCCCTTGAAATCCTGCGATTTGGTGACAGTCATCGCGTCGACGCCCGTAGCCTTGGCCCACGCAGCGAAATCCGGATTGTACGGCTTCCTGTTGTCACCCTGGTGGAACATCGTACCGTGTTCGCGGCCGCCGAACATGCCGAGCTGGATGTCGCGAATCGAGACCCAGCCGAAATTGTTCCAGATCACCCAAACAACCGGGATGTTGTATTCAACCGCAGTGCAGAGGACGTGCGGCACCATGGTGAAGCAGCCGTCACCCGCTATCGCCACCACCGGACGGTCGGGCGCTGCGAGCTTGGCGCCGAGCGCGCCAGCCGTCCCGAAGCCCATGCCGGAAAAGCCCCAGGAATTGAGCATGGTCTGCGGCTTCCGCGCGTTCCAGAACTGCATGTACCAGTTGTGATTGACGCCCACGTCGCAGGCGAGAATGGCGTCATCCGGCAGCACCGCCTGGCAATCCGCCACGATGCGCTCGGGCCGGATCGGCGAAGCGTGCAGGTCGAAATTCGGACGGGTGAACTTGTCCCATTCGGCGCGCCATTTTGCGATGTCGGCGAGCCAGGCTTTGGTGTTGCCGCTCTTGTTGCCGCGCCGTTCGAGCTCGCCGAGCAACTGACGCAGGAATGTGCGCGCGTCGGCAAGAATTCCGAGATCGGGCGGATAGTTGCGGCCGATTTCGGCTGGATCGACATCAGCATGGATAAGCCGGGTCGTCGGGAAATTCCACGAGTAGCCCGGCATCCAGGATGACGCCGAACGGTCATCGAAGCGCGCGCCGATCGCCACGACAAGGTCAGCGCGGCGTCCGGCTTCGTTGGCGGGAAATGCGCCGTTGCGACCGATGAACCCGAGCGACAGCGGATCCGTCATGTCGAAACAGCCCATGCCATTGGGAGAAGAAATCACCGGGATATCGAGCTTCCTGGCAAATTCGGTCAGTTCGCGGCTCGCCTCGGACAATGTGACGCCGTGACCGATGAAGATCACCGGACGCTCCGCCCCGAGAATCATGCCGAGGGCGCTGGAAATTTCGTCAGGTGACGCGCCACTGCGCTGGGTATTCAGTGGTGGCGCGGGCGGTGGCACGTCGACGTCATCATCTTCCTGAAACACGTTGAATGGCACGTCGATATTCACGGGGCCCGGCCGGCCCGACAACATGGTCGTCGTCGCCTGCCGCAGCGCCAGGGGCAGCATATCGACGCGTGTCGGCTGAAAGCTTCGCTTCACCACCGGCCGTACAATGTTCACGAAATCGGCCTGGTAGTGCTTGTTGATTTCCTGGAACGGACTGCGGTTGAACTGAGACGTCGGCACATTGGCGGTGATCGCGAGCATTGCCGAAGAATCCGAGAGCGCACAGGCGAGCGGCATGATGATGTTGCAGGATCCCGGCCCGCATGACGTCAGCGTGGCGACCGGTTTGTGTTTTACGCGGAAATAAGCGTCCGCCATATGCGCGGCGACCTGCTCGTGACGAGGCGATATCAGTGTGATGCGGTCGCGCGCCTGATAGAGCGGATCGAGCATCCCCACATTGCCGTGCCCGCAGATGCCGAAGACATAGGGGATATCGCTGGCAATGAGATATTCGGTAATCAGCTCCGCGCCCTTCATTCTCGGCATTGTCGCTCCCTGCCCGCCATTGCGGGATTGGCGCCCCGTTACCCGACAGGCGCGGCTACTGCAGCGCCGCAGACTATGCCCCCTCCGCACGTATCTCAAGACTTGAAAGCCGTTCCGACATTATGAGATGCTGGCCCCTATCCGGCGGGACGACATAAGCCGGACCAGAAAACGAACACGGCAATGCTCGCGACAACAAACAGAGCATGGGAGGGGACTAGGGATGACCAACAAGACACGACGGAGTCTGTTGCAAGGCGGCGCCGCATTGACCGGCACGCTCGCTCTCGGTTTTCCGGCGATCGTCCACGCGCAAACGGACAAGATCAAAATCGGCCACCTCACGCCACTCACCGGATTCCTCGGTGCGCTCGGCGCCTACGCCCAGCTCGGCATGCGGATGGCCGAGGAGGAAATCAACAAAGCCGGCGGAGTCATGGGGCGGCCGATCGAGGTGATTTCGGAAGACTCGGTCAATCCCGCCACCGCAGCTACCAAGGCGCAGCGCATGCTCGACCAGGACGGCGCAACGGTGCTGATGGGCGAGATCAGCTCAGCCTCCGCGATCACCATCATGCAGGTCGCGGCGCGCAACAAGCGCCTGTACATGCAGATCGGCGCGCGCTCGGACGCTCTGCGAGGCAAGAATTGCAACAAGTACACGTTCCATGTCGACATTCCCAACACGGTGATGGTCAACGCGGTCGGCAAAGCGCTGCAGCGCGATAACATGGTCAACGGCAAAAAGTTCTACACCCTGACAGCCGACTACATCTTCGGCCATGACCTGCTCAAGGCCGCCAAGATATTCTTCGACGCCAATCAGGCGACGCTGTTAGGCGACGAGCTGATCGCTACCGACGTGACGGACTTCAGTCCCTATCTTCTGAAAGTGCGGCAAGCCAAACCCGACGTGGTGTGCTGCAATCTGGCCGGCAATCAGGTCACCAATCTGATCAAGCAATATGCCGAATTCGGACTGCCCTATCCGATCGTTGGCTTCAACCTCAACACTGCGGATGCCTGGGCGGCAGGTGAAGGCAACCTCAGCGGGACCTGGCCGACGGTCTGGCATCATGACCTCGACGTTCCGGCCTCGAAGGAATTCGTGGCAGCTTTCGTCAAAAAGCATGGCAAACCGCCGGAGAACCATGCCTGGATTGAATACATTTCATTCAAGATCATGGCGCACGCCATGAACGAGACGAAATCGACCGACAGCGACAAGCTTATTGCTTACCTGGAAAAGCAATCTGAGTTCGACATCCTGAAGGGCCGCAAGGGTTATTTCCGGGCATGGGATCATCAACTGATCCAGGAGGCCTACCCGTTTTCGGTCAAGCCAAAAGGCCAGTCAAAAGACAAATGGGATTTCCTGGCACTGGGTCCGGCGATTCCGAACGCCAATGAGCCGCTCGAAGTCATTAACCCGACGAAAGAACAGAATCCCTGCACCTTGTAATCGGAACGTTGGACGCGGGCGCCTCCTGGCGCTCGCGTCTTGGTCAAGGCGCGTCGTTGACTGATCTGACGCTGCTGCCACCACCACCAGTGCCGATGGTCAGAGAATCCCATTCATGTTCTTGCTGGAGCAGGTGGTCAACGGTCTCGTACTCGGAGGCTACTACCTGTTGATCGCACTTGGCCTGTCGCTGATCTTCAGCGTCGGCGGTGTGGTGAATTTGGCGCACGGCGCATTTTACGCTTTCGGCGCTTATGTAGCCGTCGCACTGACGAATTATGTCGGCTTCGGCCCGGCCATCGTGATCTCGCCTGTCGCCGTCGGCGCAATCGGGATTTTGTTCGAGCGTTTCATATTGCGCCGATTCTACGCGGCGGACCCGATCCTGAGCCTGCTGGTAACCTTTGGCCTCGCCATGATGGCCGAACAATTGCTGCGCATCATCTGGGGCGCCGCGCCGTTGTCGCAGACCATGCCGCAAAGCCTGAAGGGGGCGGTTTTCATCGGCGACTTTCTGTTTTCGCGGTACCGGCTGATGCTGCTTGCCGTCGTAGTGGCCGTTCTGCTCGGCATCTGGCTGCTATTGCACAAGACCTCCTTTGGACGCGTTGTGCGCGCCGGAATTCAGCAGCCCGACATGGTCGCTGCACTCGGAATTCGGCTGCAGCCTTACATGACGGTCATCGTCGTACTCGGCGTCGGAATGGCAGCGTTGGGCGGCGCACTCTTTGCCCCCATCACCATTGTGCATCCGGCGATGGGCGCGGAAATCATCACGGTCGCCTTTGTCGTCGTGGTGATCGGCGGGTTGGGAAGCTTTTGGGGAGTGGTGCTCGCCGCACTATTGGTCGGTGTAGTACGTGGCATCACGATCCATTTCGCGCCGGCTGCCGGCGAAGCCTCGATTTATGTCCTGATGTTTCTGGTGCTTCTATTTCGGCCGCGCGGACTGCTCGGCGAACGCATCGAGAAATTCGAATGAGCCAACCCTGGTCTCATTCGAAATTCGGACCGCTGTGGATTGCAGCGCTCTCCATCATCGTGTTGCCGTTCGCCATGCACGTGTTCGGCCTGTCAGTGAACACGGCGTCCATGGTGGTCATCCTCGCGATTGCAACCATGGCCCTCAATTTGTGCGTGGGTTACACGGGACTGGTGTCGTTCGGCCACAGCACGTGGTTTGGCATCGGCGCCTATGCGGCCGGCCTGATCCAGCTGCATTGGTTTCATGACCAGATCTGGCTTCCAATCCTGCTGTCGATGGCGGTGGTAGCAGCGTTATCGACGGCAGCCGGCATCCTCATCCTGCGCCGCCGTGGCGTTTATTTCTCGCTGCTGACACTGGCGCTTGCCGCGCTCACTTATACCGTCGCGTTCCGATGGACCGAAGTAACGGGGGGCGAGGATGGCCTCAGCGGCCTCAAGCGCGGCGCTATCGGACCGGTCCTGCTGGACGACGGACTCGCATTCTACATCGTCGTCGCGCTGATCGGATTGTGCACACTGTACGTCCTGCTGCGCGTGGTGCGTTCGCCGTTCGGACATGTGCTCGTGGCGATCCGGGAAAACCAGCTGCGCGCAACATTTCAAGGCTATCCGATCGATCAATACAAGCTGGCAGTTTTCGTGCTGTCGGCAGTGATAACCGGAGTCGCCGGTGCGCTGCTGGGCTTCCAGACGTATCTGGTTTCCGCCGAGGCGGTCTCGGTACCTTTTTCGGGCGAGATCCTCGCCATGGTTGTGATCGGCGGGATGCACCATATTCTCGGCCCGGCGCTAGGCGCGCTGTTCTTCATCCTTTTCCGCGAATTGTTTTCGATCTGGACGCAGAACTGGCTGCTCTGGTTCGGCCTCGTATTCGTCGGGTTCGTGCTGTTCTCACCAAGCGGTCTCGTCGGGATTTGGAACACGATCAGAAAGCGCTGGCGTCCTCCGCCCGAAGAAGTAGCGGCGATGAGCAAACGAAAGATCTACGAAGGACTGCCGCTCCCCGAATTCCTGCGTCCCGTGACAGAACCCGGCACGGTGCTCCAAGTCACCGATGTCTCCAAGCATTTCGGCGGAATTCGTGCCGTGTCAGGCGCGAGCCTTCAACTCGGGGCCGGTGAAATCCACGCGTTGATCGGTCCCAACGGCGCCGGGAAAACAACATTATTTAACCTGGTGTCGAGTTTGTATCATCCTGACCAGGGAACGATACGACTCAATGGCCGCGACATTCATGGCCTGACCGTTCAGGACATCTGCCAACAAGGTCTCGCCCGCTCTTTTCAGATTACCAGCCTGTTTCGCAATTCATCGATCTCCGAAAACATTCGCCTTTCGCTCCAGGCCTGCCATTCGGCCCGCTTCGATATCTGGCGCGACATCGACAGTTTCAGCGATATCAACGGAGAAACCGCCGAACTGATTCGTTTTCTCGGGCTCGAGGGCATCGAGGATATCAAGGCTGGCGATTTGTCTTACGGCGGACAGCGGCTGGTCGATCTGGGAATTGCCCTCGGATCCAAACCGCATGTTCTGCTGCTTGATGAGCCGCTCGCAGGCCTCGCCGCAGCAGAGCGCGAGCGGGTGTCAAATCTTATCAAGAATATCGCCGTGAGGATTACGGTGCTGATCGTCGAGCATGATATCGACCGCGTGCTTGGTTTCTCTCGCCGGGTCACCGTAATGAATCAGGGCGAAGTCCTGATGAGCGGCACTCCCGAGGAGGTTCGCAACGATCGGCGCGTACAGGAAGTCTATACCGGCACCGGGCAGCCGCCGGCGACCGAGAGAGCTGCGAATGGGGCCGGAGAGAACCGTGTCCTGCGCTTCGAAAAGGTGAACGCGTTCTATGGCAAAAGCCATATTCTCAACGATGCCACCCTCGACGTGCGCGACGGAGAAATCGTCGCCTTGCTGGGGCGCAACGGTGCCGGCAAGTCGACGCTGCTGAAAACACTTTGCGGTCTGGTGCCTGCGGCCTCCGGCACGATCGACTTCGACGGACGGAATATTACCGGCCTTCCCACGCCGGAAATCGCCCGCATGGGCGTCGGCTATGTGCCGCAAGGACGCGGCCTGTTCGCCGGCATGACAGTCGCCGACAATCTGGCGCTGGGCCGGCTGGCGCGAAAGACCGATGGCAGCACCGGCGTGGTCTGGAGCGAAGAGAAAATTCTCAATTTCTTTCCCCGCTTGAAAGAACGCATGGATGTCGCAGCGGACTATCTGTCCGGCGGCGAGCAACAGATGGTCGCTGTTGCGCGCGCGCTATCTGGTAACACCAAACTTCTCCTTCTCGATGAACCGTTCGAAGGATTGGCGCCGGCTGTCGTGCTTGAACTGTTCCACGTGTTCGACGCTTTGCGTCAGCACATTTCGATTGTCATCGTCGAGCACAATCTCGATCTGGTGTTGGCACTGGCCGATCGCGTCTTCGCGCTGGAGCGCGGCGCCGTGGTTCATGAGGGACCGGCCAAACCGCTGCTGGACGATCTCGCCTATCGAAAAAAAATCCTGTGGTTGTAGGCCGCAGTTAGGCCAAGGTATCGGGCGCCGGATGGCGCTTGGACCAATATTTACAAGCAAGATCAATGAGATCGGCCTGGAGTTCCGGCCCTGGAAAACGCTCCCCTCCATGACGGGAACTTTTTCTGCCTTAGCGGATTTAATTGCTGGCGGGCGCTCCACTATGGCCAATTTGCTGGAGCGGGCGGGAGGGTCAGGTTTCTGCCCCAACGAAGCGTGTCGAAGCCCATGGTGTTGCGCTGCGTACTTGCGGTTGCTGGCCACGGGGTCCGGACGCTATCGCCTTAGATCGCCTCCGGCGCATTCGGGAGCGCCGGATGGATGTGGGTTATTCGGGAGGCGTCGATGGAACAAACAATAACAACCAAGAAGACGGCCAATGGCGTGACAAAAAAGCGCTCCGGCCGCGCGGCGGACGATACTTCCGGCACCAACTCCCCGATTGAATTGCAAAATCTGCTGCTGTCGCTTCGGGCCATGCGCTCGGGCGATTTTTCCGTTCGAATGGGTGTCGAGCAGGACGGCATTCTCGGCAAGATCGCAGACACCTTCAACGACATCGTCGCCGCCAATGAACGGATGGCGCAGCAACTCGAGCGCGTTGGCCAGGTCGTGGGGCGCGAAGGCAAAACGCGACATCGCGTAAAATTCGGCATCTCGAATGGCGCATGGCACGAGATGGAATCCTCGGTCAATACACTGATCGACGACCTGCTCTGGCCAACGAAAGAAGTCACGACCGCCATCGCTGCCGTCGCACAAGGCGATCTGTTGCAGACAGTCCGGCTGGAGGTCGATGGCCGCCCGCTCAAGGGCGAATTCCTTGAAGCCGCCAGCATCGTGAACACGATGATCAAGCAGTTGAGCGTGTTCACTTCGGAAGTGACGCGCGTGGCCCGCGAAGTCGGTACCGAAGGCAAACTCGGCGGGCAGGCGCAGGTGCGCGAAGTAACCGGCGTGTGGAAGGACCTCACCGAAAGCGTGAACTCGATGGCAAGCAACCTGACCGCTCAGGTGCGCAACATCGCCGAAGTCACCATCGCCGTCGCCGACGGCGATCTTTCCAAGAAAATCACCGTCGACGTGCGCGGCGAGATCCTTCAGCTCAAGGAAGCCATCAACACGATGGTGGACCAGCTGCGTTCCTTCGCTTCGGAAGTGACGCGCGTGGCGCGCGAAGTCGGCACGGACGGCAAGCTCGGCGGTCAGGCCATCGTGCCCGGCGTCGCCGGAACGTGGAAGGACTTGACCGACTCCGTTAACGCCATGTGCGGCAACCTGACCGACCAGGTTCGTAATATCGCGCAAGTGACGACCGCCGTGGCGCGCGGAGATTTGTCGCGCAAGATCACCGTCGACGTGCGCGGCGAAATTCTCGAGCTCAAGGACACCATCAACACGATGGTGGACCAGCTTAACGGCTTCGCCTCGGAAGTGACGCGCGTCGCGCGCGAGGTCGGCACCGAAGGCAAGCTTGGCGGCCAGGCCGCAGTGCCCGGCGTCGCCGGCACCTGGAAAGATCTGACCGACAGCGTCAACTTCATGGCCGGCAACCTGACCGCTCAAGTCCGCAATATCGCGGACGTTGCGACTGCCATCGCCGGCGGTGACTTGTCGAAAAAGATCACCGTCAATGTCTCAGGCGAAATCCTGCAGCTGAAGGAAACCGTCAATACGATGGTGGACCAGCTCAACGCCTTCGCTGGCGAGGTGACGCGCGTCGCGCGCGAGGTCGGAACCGAAGGCCGGCTCGGCGGCCAGGCGAACGTGCTCGGCGTTGCCGGAACCTGGAAGGACTTGACCGATTCCGTGAACTCAATGGCCGGCAACCTCACCGGTCAGGTGCGTAACATCGCCGAAGTGACAACCGCAGTCGCCAACGGCGACCTGTCGAAGAAGATCACCGTCGACGTGCGCGGCGAAATTCTCGAACTCAAGGACACCATCAACACCATGGTGGACCAGCTCAACGGATTTGCCGGCGAAGTGACGCGCGTCGCGCGCGAAGTCGGCACCGAAGGCAAGCTGGGCGGCCAGGCCGTGGTGCGCGGCGTGGCCGGCACCTGGAAAGACCTGACCGACTCGGTGAACTCGATGGCCTCGAACCTGACCGGCCAGGTCCGCAATATCGCCGAAGTGGCGACGGCTGTCGCACAGGGCGACCTGTCGAAGAAGATCACCGTGAATGTGTCCGGCGAAATCCTTCAGCTGAAGGAAACGCTCAACACGATGGTGGACCAACTCAACGCCTTCGCTTCGGAAGTGACGCGCGTTGCGCGCGAAGTCGGCACCGAAGGCAAGCTGGGCGGCCAGGCCGCGGTGCCAGGCGTTGCCGGCACCTGGAAGGACTTGACCGACTCGGTGAACTCGATGGCCGGCAACCTCACCGGCCAGGTTCGTAACATCGCCGAAGTCGCGACGGCAATCGCCGGCGGCGACCTTTCGCGCAAGATCACCGTCGACGTGCGCGGCGAAATCCTTCAGCTGAAGGAAACGCTCAACACGATGGTGGACCAGCTCAACCGGTTCGCCGGCGAAGTGACGCGCGTCGCCCGCGAAGTCGGAACCGAAGGCCGGCTCGGCGGCCAGGCTAACGTGCCGGGTGTCGCCGGCACGTGGAAGGACCTGACCGACTCGGTGAATTCGATGGCAGGCAACCTCACCGCCCAGGTCCGCAACATCGCCGAAGTCACCACCGCCGTGGCGCGGGGCGACCTTTCGCGCAAGATCACGGTGGACGTGAAAGGCGAAATTCTCGAACTCAAGAATACCATCAACACCATGGTGGACCAGCTCAACGGATTCGCCGGCGAAGTGACGCGCGTCGCCCGCGAAGTCGGCACCGAAGGCAAGCTCGGTGGTCAGGCGGAAGTGCCGGAAGTGGCCGGCACCTGGAAAGACCTGACCGACAACGTCAACTTCATGGCCTCGAACCTGACCGCTCAGGTCCGCAACATCGCCGAAGTGGCAACCGCCATCGCGAATGGCGATCTGTCCAAGAAGATCACCGTCGACGTTCGCGGCGAGTTGCTGCAACTCAAGGAAACGCTCAACACAACCACCGACCAGCTGCGATCGTTCGCCGGCGAAGTGACGCGCGTCGCCCGCGAAGTCGGCACCGAAGGCCGGCTCGGCGGTCAGGCCAACGTGCCGGGCGTCGCCGGTACCTGGAAAGACCTGACCGACAACGTCAACCTGCTGGCGGCAAACCTCACCACCCAGGTCCGCAACATCGCCGAGGTGACCACCGCCGTGGCGCGCGGCGACCTGTCGCGCAAGATCACCGTGGACGTGAAAGGCGAAATTCTCGAACTGAAAAACACCATCAATACGATGGTCGATCAGCTCAACGCCTTTGCTTCGGAAGTGACACGCGTCGCGCGCGAAGTCGGCACCGAAGGCAAGCTCGGTGGTCAGGCGCAAGTGTCGGGTGTGGCCGGCACCTGGAAG
>DASYSQ010000127.1:0-11629 GCA_036003145.1 Pseudolabrys sp. | reverse complement strand
AGATAGGCCGGCACAGTTGCGAAACCGCCGCCATACATCGACAGGATGATGCAAACGGCGCCCACGAACACCGCTTTCGAACCGAGGTTCGCCGACCATGGCATCAGGAGATAGCAGATGATGCCGAGCACGAAGAACGTGAAGTAGGTGTTCTTGCGCCCGATGTAGTCGGACAATGACGCCCAGAAGAACCGTCCGCCGATGTTGAACAGCGAAAGGAGACCGGCGAACCCGGCGGCGATCCCGGCGATTGCGACTTTTTGATCGGTGCTGAGTGCGTTGAAGCCAAGTTCCGGATGGCCGATCAGCTTGCCTGCGAAGATCTCCTGCAGCATCGGCGAGGCCATGCCGATCACGCCTATACCGGCCGACACGTTCAGGCAGAGGACCCACCAGATCAGCCAGAACTGCGGTGTCTTATGTGCATCTTTAAGATGCACATTGTGCTGCGAGATCATCGCATTCGACTTCGCGGGAGGAGTCCAGCCCTCCGGGCGCCATCCGGCCGGCGGAATGCGATAGCGGAACGCGCCGATCAGCATGAAGAAGAAGTAGATTGCAGCCATTGCCAGGAAAGTTTGCCAAACGCCGACGTCGGTCGGTGTCTTGAAATGGTTCATCAGCAAGTTGGCGAGGGGTGCACCGATCATGGCGCCGCCGCCGAAGCCCATGATGGCCATGCCGGTTGCCATGCCGCGCCGATCCGGGAACCATTTCACCAGCGTGGACACGGGCGAGATGTAACCAAGGCCGAGGCCCAGTCCGCCAATCACGCCGGAGCCGAGCCACAACAACCACAATTGATGGCCGATGACGCCGATCGCGCCGAGCACGAGGCCGCCGCACCACAGGACTGCGGCTGCGACGCCAGCCTTGCGCGGACCGGCGCGCTCAACCCATCCACCGAACATTGCCGCGGAAATGCCGAGAAACACGAAGAACAGCGTGTACATCCAGCCGAGGCTGGCGACCTTCCAGTCGCACGTCGTGGTGAAGAGTTCGGTGAAGATCGACATATCCGGGCAGGACTTCGATGCGGTCAAACCGATCGCGCGCGACAGCGGCAGCCAGAACACCGAGAAGCCGTAGGCCATGCCAATGCAAAGATGGATACAGAGCGCGGCTGGTGGCACCAGCCACCGGTTGAAACCGGCCGTTGCTATGATGCGTTCACGGTCGAGAATGCTCGTGATGCCGCCACTGCCTGCGAAGGGTTGGTCGATTGTCGTCATGCGCGTCCCCTTGGATTTCTGCGCGTTAAACAGCGCTTGTGCGCGGGGACAGTGTCGGCGCGCATAAGATGAATCAATCGTGAAATCTTTATCAGGCGATAGAAATTTTCAATTTTGCAATAGCGAAATGCTATGCCGTATGGCGGCAGTGTTTTGATTTTTCAAATATACCTTTGCGCTGAGCGCCTACAACTAAAGACTCATTTGATCGAGGTCAGTCGGATAGCAACGGTGCGATACGCCGAGCTTCGGCGACGAGTGCAGCTGTCAATGTCGTCATCGGCTCACGCGCCGGGGCCACCAGGCCGATCGTATGAGTTGCTTCCGGGTCGGTGATCGGAATCGAACGCAGCACATCGGTGAGGCCGAGCGACGCAGCCAGCCGCGCCGGCATGACGCTCGCCCAACGGCCCGTGCGTACGTGCGAGTATAGAAGAATCATCGAGTCGGATTCGAGAGTGATATGTGGGTCAATGCCGGTGTCGCGCAGCAGCCGTTCGATGATGCGCCGGTTTTGCATGTCCGGGGTCAGAAGACACAGCGGCACCTGCGCGACCTCGGTCCAGGTCACTGTCTGCCGATCGCCGAGTGGTGCGTCGGCGGCGACCAAAAGCCGGTAGCGCTCGCGATAGAGGGGAATTGCGGTCACGCGGCCGAGCGGTTCGTTGTCGAGGTAGGTGAGGCCGGCGTCGATCTCGAGATTTTCCAGATGCGTGAGGATCTCGATCGAGGTGCGCGACAGGACACTGAATTGCACCTCGGGATGACGAGCACGAAAAGGTGTGGTGAGCGTCTCAACCATCGCCAGCGCGGTCGGGATTGCGGCCAAACGCAGCTTGCCGGCGAGGCCGTGCTTGAGAGCGAGCACTTCCTGGCGCATGGCGCGGGTGTCGCCAACGATGCGTCGCGCCCAGTCCAGCACGCGCTCGCCTTCCGCGGTGAAGCTCTGAAAACGGGAACCGCGGTTGACGAGCAGCACGCCGAAGGTTTCCTCCAGCTGCTTCACGCCAGCCGACAAGGTCGGCTGGGTGACCCCGCACGCCTCTGCCGCCCGTCCAAAATGCTTCTCGCGGGCCAAGGCAAGGAGAAATTCGAGTTTTTCAAGCAACGGCCGCCCCGATTTTTCGCAAAAGAGGAAGTTCCATGTCCCAATGCTGGAAAACAGGCCATCGATCGAATTATTCGATTAAGACCACATAATCGGAAAATACAAGGACAGGGACGATTTTGATCGAAAATATCTATCAGACGATTTGCGAGGAGGGCTTGCAGGCACTGAGTCAGTGGCGTTTTTCTGTAGTTTAGAGGGAGAGAAATGAGCATCACAGAGCAGTTGCCCCCCAAAGCTCCGACCACCGGGCAGGGTGGCAGGCGTCGCCCGCCCCGCACGCCAAAGGGCCGCCAGGTCGATCCGCAGGCGCTGGTAGAAGTGCGTGCGCTCCTGACCGATCGGTTCCGCCGGCGCGATCTCCTGATCGAGCATCTGCATCTCATTCAGGATCAGTACGGGTATCTGTCTGCTCCACATCTTGCTGCGCTGGCCGCCGAGATGAAAATGGCGCTCACCGAAGTCTATGAGGTCGCGACGTTCTACGCGCACTTCGACGTCGTGAAGGAAGGTGAGTTGCCACCGCCGCCCGTCACCGTGCGTGTGTGCGACTCGCTCTCCTGCGCCATGGCCGGCGCCGAAAAACTGATGAAGGAACTCTCAAGCAAGCTCGGCCGCGAGGTTCGTGTCGTGCATGCCCCCTGCATGGGCGCCTGCGATCGCGCACCGGTCTGCGCCATCGGCCACGTTCAGACATTCAAGGCGACGCCGGACACGGTGGCGGTGGCGGTGAAGGCAAAACCGCACGCGCATGCGTGGAAGCCAGGCGCTGATTTCGCCGGCTATCAGAAAGCGGGCGGCTACGCGCTGCTGAGTGCTTGCATCACTGACAAACGCACGCGCGACGAACTGATCAAGATCGTGAGCGATTCCGGCCTGCGCGGCCTCGGTGGAGCGGGATTTCCGACAGGCCGCAAATGGTCGCTGGTTCGTGCCGAGCCTGCGCCCCGGATGTTCGCGATCAATGCCGATGAGGGCGAGCCCGGCACGTTCAAGGATCGCTATTATCTTGAACGCGATCCGCATCGTTTCATCGAAGGCGTTCTGATCGCGGCCTGGGTCGTGGAAGCGAAAGATACGTACATCTACATCCGCGACGAATATCCTGAACTGCGGCTGATGCTGCTGGACGAAATCGAAAAGGTCGAGGAAGCCGGACTTTCGCGGCACACCAAATTGCACCTGCGGCGCGGTGCCGGCGCCTACATCTGCGGCGAAGAGTCGGCGATGATCGAATCGATCGAGGGCAAGCGCGGGCTACCGCGCCACCGCCCGCCTTACGTTGCGCAGGTTGGTCTGTTCGGACGTCCGACGCTCGAGCAGAACGTCGAGACGATGTTCTGGATCCGCGACATCATCGAAAAGGGCGCCGAGTGGGCGACCTCGCAAGGGCGTCACGAGCGCAAGGGCTTCCGCAGCTTCTCGGTGTCAGGCCGCGTGAAAAATCCGGGCGTCAAATTGGCCCCGGCCGGCACCACCATGCGCGAGCTCATCGATGAGTTCTGCGGCGGCATGCAGGATGGTCATGTATTCAAGGCGTATCTGCCAGGCGGTCCGTCCGGCGGCATCCTGCCTGCCTCAATGGCCGATATTCCGCTCGATTTCGGAACGCTCGAAAAATACGGCTGCTTCGTGGGGTCGCATGCGGTTGTGATCCTCTCCGACAAGGACGATATCAAGGCTGCGGCGTTGAACTTGATGAAGTTCTTCGAGGACGAGAGTTGCGGTCAGTGCACGCCCTGCCGCGTGGGGACCGAGAAAGCGGCCAAGCTGATGGCCAAGGGTCCCTGGGACGTAAAGCTCCTGGAAGAGCTGTCGACCGCGATGCGCGATGCGTCGATTTGTGGACTTGGCCAGGCGGCGCCAAATCCGCTGTTGTGTGTTCTGAAATATTTTCCTGATGAATTGTCGAAACCGCTGGGAACGTGGTGAACCATGGCTGATACCAACGGCAAGGGCACGAACGTGAAGTTCATGCTCGACGGCAAGGAGGTCGAAGCACTGGACGGCGAAACCATCTGGCAGGTCGCCAGGCGCCAAGGCATCGACATCCCCCATCTTTGTTACTCGCCGGAACCCGGATATCGCGCCGACGGCAATTGCCGCGCCTGCATGGTCGAGGTCGAAGGTGAGCGCGTGCTGGCCGCGAGCTGCATTCGCAAGCCCACCGAAGGCATGAAAGTGAAGGCGACCTCCGACCGCGCGAAGACCGCGCGGCAGATGGTGTTCGAGCTATTGGTCACCGACCAGCCTGAGCGCACGACCTCGCACGACCCGCAATCCAAGTTCTGGAGCTGGGCCGACAGAATGGGGATTGGTGTCGGTCGGTTCCCCGAACGCGAGAAAATGCCGTCGCCCGACCGAAGCCACCCGGCGATGGCGGTCAATCTCGACGCCTGCATCCAATGCAATCTCTGCGTTCGCGCCTGCCGCGAAGTGCAGGTCAACGACGTGATCGGCATGGCCGGCCGCGGCCACAACGAGAAGATCGTCTTCGATTTTGATGACCCGATGGGTCAGTCAACATGCGTCGCCTGCGGCGAATGTGTGCAGGCTTGCCCAACCGGCGCGCTGATGCCGGCGACGCTGGTCAACGCCAAGAACGTACGCACTGAATTCCCCGATCGCGAAGTGAACTCGGTCTGCCCCTATTGCGGCGTCGGCTGCCAGCTCACGTATCACATCAAGAACGACAAGCTTTTGTACGTGACCGGCCGCAACGGCCCGGCCAACGAGAACCGGTTGTGCGTGAAGGGCCGCTTCGGCTTCGACTACATCAGCAATCCACAGCGTCTGACCAAGCCGTTGGTGCGCAAGGATGGCGTGGCGAAAGCCGCCAACGATCTGGTCGATCCGTCGAACCCGTTCACGCATTTCCGCGAAGCGACGTGGGAAGAGGCGATGGAGCGTGCCGCTTCCGGCTTGAAAAAAATTCGCGATCGTGATGGTCCGCGCGCGCTGGCCGGCTTCGGCTCGGCCAAGGGCTCGAACGAAGAGGCCTATCTTTTCCAGAAGCTGGTGCGTACCGGCTTCGGGTCGAACAATGTCGACCACTGCACGCGGCTCTGCCACGCGTCATCGGTCGCGGCGCTGCTGGAAGGCGTTGGCTCCGCGGCGGTGACCGCAACTTTCAACGAATGCAAGAATTCCGACTTCATCATTGTAATCGGTGCCAATCCGACCGAAAACCACCCGGTCGCCGCCACCTTCTTCAAGCAGGCGGCCAAGCGCGGCGCCAAGCTGGTCGTGATGGACCCGCGCGGGCAGGCGCTCAAGCGCCACGCCTGGAAGATGATGCAGTTCAAGAACGGCGCCGACGTGGCGATGCTCAACGCCATGCTCAATGTCATCATCGGCGAGAAGCTTTACGACCAGCAATACGTACAGACCTACGTCGAAGGTTTTGATCAGATCGCCGAGAATGTGAAGGACTTCACACCGGAGGAGATGGAGCCGATCTGCGGCATTCCTGCCGATACGCTGCGCGAGGTCGCGCGTGGTTTTGCGCGTGCCGAAAGCGCCATCATTTTCTGGGGCATGGGCGTGTCGCAGCACACGCACGGCACCGACAATGCGCGCTGTCTCATTGCGCTGTCGCTAATCTGCGGCCAGGTTGGCCGCCCCGGCACCGGCCTGCATCCGCTGCGCGGGCAGAACAACGTGCAGGGCGCTTCCGACGCAGGTCTGATCCCGATGTTCTACCCCGACTACAAGTCGGTGGAGAGCCCGGAGATGATCGCCAAATACGAGAAGGCCTGGGGCAAAAAGCTCGATCCCAAGCGCGGAAAGACCGTGGTCGAGATCATGGACGCGGTGCATGCCGACGAGATCAAAGGCATGTATATCATGGGTGAAAACCCTGCGATGTCCGACCCTGATCTCAACCATGCCCGCGGCGCGCTCGCGCATCTCGAACATCTCGTGGTGCAGGACATCTTCGTGACCGAGACCTGCTCCTACGCCGATGTGATTTTGCCGGCCTCGGCCTGGCCGGAGAAAGATGGCACCGTTACCAATACCAATCGGCAGGTGCAGATGGGACGCAAGGCGCTGCCGCTGCCGGGCGACTCGCGCCAGGACTTGTGGATCATCCAGGATCTGGCCCAGCGCATGGGCGAGAAATGGAACTACAAGCACGTCAGTGAGGTCTACACCGAGATGGCGAACCTGATGCCTGCCCTCGACAACATTTCGTGGGAGCGTGTCGAGCGCGAGGATCACGTCACGTATCCAAGCGATGCGCCCGACAAGCCGGGCCGCGACGTGGTGTTCGACAAGGGCTTTCCGCGCCCAAACGGCATGGCCAAGCTGGTCGCGGCGAAGCTCCTGCCGCCGAACGAGACGCCCGATCACGAGTACCCGTTCATCCTCACCACTGGCCGTCAGCTCGAGCATTGGCACACCGGCTCGATGACGCGCCGCGCTACCGTGCTCGACGCGCTGGAGCCGAGCGCAATCGCGGCCGTGTCGCGTGGCACGCTCGTCAAACTAGGGCTCAAGCCCGGCGACATGCTGCGCGTGACCACGCGCCGCGGCGAGGTTGAATTGGCCTCGCGTCAGGATGACGCAATACCCGACGGCGTGATCTTCATCCCGTTTGCCTATGTGGAGGCCGCTGCCAATATCTTGACCAACCCGGCGCTCGATCCGTTTGGCAAGATTCCGGAATTCAAGTTCTGCGCGGCAAAGGTCGAAGCCGCGAGGCCGCGCATGGAAGCGGCGGAGTAGGGATCTAGAGCAAACAAAACGTTAAAGGCCGGACCGCCGTCCGGCCTTTTTTGTTTTTGTAAAACGGTGACGCGTTCGCCTATGAGAAAATGGAATGCGTAGCTCTTCGTCTCGCAAGACAAGGCGAGACGCTGCTGAGGGTATTTCCGCTCATCTTAAAAAACTCTGGGATCCTCGTATGCGCACGGCCATCATCAACCACCGGAACGCAGGCGGCGCTGGGCTCGACCACGGTGCTTGCGGCTGTCGAATCGCTGCGGACGGCCTCACTGAAGGCCGACTAGCTTCACTCCCAAGGGTGGCCGGGTCGGCCCCATCGGGAACCTGGAAAGCGTTATTTCATCGAATGATCAAGTGATTGTCGCCGTCACGACGATCGCGGACTGCCGCGACATTCGGGCGGTGTTGCCTGTCTGTGAAAAATATTGTTCGACTTGGCGTGGGGTCGGTTTTCCGGGATTTCGCCCATGACATGGATGCTCGATCGGGTCGGGCGGCATATCGCCGCCTATCTGCAGAGGCCTGCGTCCGGCTACGAGCCGTTTACGCCGACCGATCCGGCGGCACTTCGGGCCTTGATCAAGCCCGGCGACATCCTGCTGATCGAGGGCCGCACCCACATTGCCGGCGTGATCAAATATCTGACCCAGTCCACATGGTCACATGCGGCGCTCTATGTCGGGCCGATCGAAGGTCAGGAAACATCCGACGGCGAGCGATGCGATCTGGTGGAATCCAACATGGAAGCGGGCATCATCTCCGTTCCACTGTCGACCTATTTTGATTTCCACACCCGCATCTGCCGGCCGGTCGGTCTGTTGCCGGAAGACCGCCAGGCTGTCTGCGAATACGCGATCGATCGCATCGGCCTGCAATACGATCTCAAGAATATCGTCGATCTCGGCCGCTATCTGGTGCCGCTGCCGGTGCCGCAGCGCTTTCGTCGGCGCATGATCGCGCTCGGCTCCGGCGATCCGACCAAACTCATCTGCTCGGCGCTCATCGCGCGGGCGTTCGGCGCCATCGGGTACCCGATATTGCCGGCGATCGAGCGCGTCGAAAGTGCGCAGGCTCGGCGGGAGATCTATCATATCCGCGACAGCTCGCTTTACTGTCCGCGCGATTTCGACATTTCACCGTATTTCGCCGTCATCAAGCCGACGATTGAATTGGGCTTCGACTACAAGACAATCAATTGGTCGACGAAAGTTTCGTCCGGCGGGTCGTGATATTTATCAGGGCTCGCTCCCGGAACGATGGGTATCAGGTCTGCATAAATAATCGGCGAACTCACGCAACCGTGAGAGCCTCCCGGCACAATCCTCTGCAAGATAGCGCCACCAATGATCGCGGGAGCTATCAATGACGGAGAATAGATCTATGGATCCTGATCGTCGCGCCCTGCTGGGCATGGGCGGGGCTCTGATGTTGGGGGCCGTTTTTCAGCCAGCAGGCGTGAGGGCTCAGGGTGCATCTTCTGCGCGCATTGGCATCATCGGGTCGGGCCACATCGGCGGCACGATTGGCGGCCTGTGGATCAAGAAAGGTCACCAGGTCGCGTTTTCGTCGCGTCACCCGGACGAACTCAAGCCGATGGTCGCGGAACTCGGCAGCCTGGCGCGGGCCGGCACCGTCGAGGAAGCGATCGCATTTGGCGATGTTCTTTTTATCGCCGTCCCCTACGGCGCGGTGCCCCAGATCGGCAAAGATTATTCCGCGGCGATGAAAGGCAAGGTCATGCTCGATGCGTGCAACGCAGTGTCGGCGCGTGACGGTGCTGTTGCTGACGAAGCCGAGCAAACTGGCATCGGCGTGACCACGCAGAAATATTTCCCGGGCGTGCGGATTGTGCGGGCGTTCAACACAATGTCGTACATGATCTTTGCCCGCGAGGCGAACCGCCCCGATCCAAAACTTGCAGTGCCGATTGCGGGCGACGATCCGCAGGCCGTGCAGATTGCGGTGAGCCTGGTGCGCGATGCCGGTTTTGACCCGGTCGTTGTCGGCAAGCTGGCCGACGCGCGGCGCTTTCAGCGCGGACAGCCCGGCTACGGGCAGCCAGTATCGGCCGCGGAGCTAAAGCAGAAACTCTCGTTGCCATGAACTGGTTTGAGCGCTGGCTCAGGCGCGTCATGCCGGCGACGCCGCAGGAGCGCGCGGCAGCGCTTTGGTCATTCGCATATTTCTTTGCACTGCTCGCCGGTTACTATGTCCTGCGGCCGTTGCGCGACCAGATGGGCATCGCGGGTGGAGTGAAGAACCTGCCGTGGTTGTTCACCGCGACCTTCATCACGCTGCTCGTTGCGCAGCCGCTTTACGGCGCCTTGGTCGCGCGGCTGTCGCGCGCTCGTTTCATCCCGATCGTCTATCACTTCTTTGTCGCCAATCTCCTGTTGTTCTGGGTGTTGCTGACCTTTGATATCGAGACCGTGCACGTCGCGCGCATATTTTTCGTGTGGGTCAGCGTGTTCAATTTGTTCGCGGTAACGGTTTTCTGGTCATTCATGGCTGACCTGTTCACGTCCGAGCAGGGCAAGCGGCTGTTTGGATTTATCGGCGCCGGCGGCACGGCGGGCGCATTGTTGGGTCCGGTCATCACGATTTGGCTTTCAGTTCCATTGGGACCCGTGAACCTGATGATTGCGGCGGCGGTATTTCTGGAAGTAGCGGTGTTCTGTGTATACCGGCTCGAAAGAGCCGCCGTGGTGCATACCGGGCCGAACGCAGCAACGGAAAACATCGGCGGCAGCGCGTTCGCAGCAATTCCCGCGTTAGTGCGTTCGCCATATATGATGGGCGTCGCCACCTGGGTCGCGCTGTTGTCGTATGCTGCGACCATCATCTACTTCGAGCAGGCGCACATCGTTTCCGAGGCAGTCAAGAGCGCGGGCCTGCAGACACGAATCTTCGCTAGCATCGATCTTGCGGTCAGCGTGCTGACGCTCTTGACGCAATTGCTGCTTACAGGCCATTTGCTCAAGCGTCTTGGCACCGGTGTGGCGGCGGCTGCATTGCCGGCTGTCTATATTGCAGGATTTGCCGTCCTGGCCGTGATGCCGACGCTCATTGTCGTCGTGACCATTCAGGTCTTGCAACGCTGGATGAACTTTGCGATCGCGAACCCGGCGCGACAGCTGTTTTTCACGGTTGTCACACGGGAGGAAAAATACAAGGCGAAAAACCTGGTCGATGTCGTGGTCTATCGCGGCTCCGATGCGCTGTCCGGATGGATCTTCGATAGCATGCAGGCATTCGGGCTGAAGTTCGGCGCTATTGCGCTCTGCTCATTGCCTGTCGTCGCCGGATGGTTTGTTCTCTCGCTGGGGCTTGGGCGAGCGCAGGAGAGACGGTCCGCGCAACCGGCGGCACCTGCTACGGAGAGCAAGGGTGAGTACAGCTTTGACGCGGCGTGAATTTGCGGCATTCGCCGGCGCAAGCCTGCTGGCGCGCCCGGCGTTTGCGCAAACGGACGCGCTTCTTACCCGTGCGATTCCGAGCAGCGGCGAGCGCGTTCCGGTTGTCGGCCTCGGCACCGCCAGCGTCTTCGATGTCGTCGGCGAAGCAACACGTGGCAAAGCGAAAGCTGTAATCCAGGCTTTGGTTGCAAATGGCGGCAGAATTATCGATACGGCTTCAACTTACGGCGATGCGGAAGTCGTCGTGGGCGATGAAATGGCTGCGTCCAATCTGCGCGACAGGATTTTCATCGCCA
Source organism: Pseudolabrys sp. (assembly GCA_036003145.1). Taxonomy (GTDB): domain Bacteria; phylum Pseudomonadota; class Alphaproteobacteria; order Rhizobiales; family Xanthobacteraceae; genus Pseudolabrys. Next base: position 849 of record DASYSQ010000127.1, on the reverse strand, counting down.
CAAAGCTCGAAAGTCCCGACGCCGCCGAACCCCAGCGTTCGCTGTCCCGCCTGAAAACAAAAACGGTCGACCTGCTGCAGCTGCACAATGTGCAAAGATCGAATCAATCGCTGGCTCAGTTCAGAGCGTGGAAGAGTCAGGGTATATGCCGATATATCGGGGTGACGTCGACATATCATCGCGACTTTCCAGCCGTTGAGGCCGTGCTTCGGCGCGAAAAGCCCGATTTTGTACAGGTCGACTATTCGATCGATGTCCGTGACGCCGAAAAACGTATTCTTCCGCTGGCGGCGGATGTAAAGGCGGGCGTGTTGACCGCTTTGCCACTCGGCCATGGCCGTTTATTCAGGGCGGTGCGCGGCCAGGCGATTCCCGACTGGGCCACCGGATTTGCCGGCAGTTGGGCACAGTTTTTCCTGAAATATCTGTTGGGGGATTCGCGGGTGACCGCTGTCATTCCGGGAACAGGTGACCCAAAACATATGCTCGACAATCTTGGCGCAATGCGTGGCCGCCTGCCGGACGCGGCGGAGCGCGCGAAGATGGTTTCGTTCGTCGAAGCGCTGTAGTCACGAAGGCTCAAATGTTCCCGTGTCAGTGCTCGCCTGAGCCTGAATATTGCCGGCCCGTAATTTGACCGCCCATTTCCCGCCGTTTTCACGGCGGAGAGTTCCAGCCGCCTTTGCAAGGAAATGCGAGGCGAGTGGACGGGAGGATTGAGCCATGAAGTCCGCGTCATTGATTTTGGGAATAGCCGTCGCTTGCATCGCCGCGCCCGCTTTGGCCAAGCCGGCCTACGTTGCGTCGACGGTCAATCTGCGCGCAGCGCCCGGCACCGGCAGCGAGATC